>CAZAZR010000011.1:0-11856 GCA_964489685.1 uncultured Solibacteraceae bacterium
TTGGTCGGGGCGACTGGATTCGAACCAGCGACCCCCTGCGCCCAAGGCAGGTGCGCTACCAGGCTGCGCTACGCCCCGACCGAATCACCAGTGTACCCCGTTCGCGCCCCTTATTGCAGCGTGTCGAACGTGCAGGCTTCCTCGTACCCCCCGGGGTTCGGCGCGAAGTGGTCCGGCCGCACCGTCAGAATGACCTGCCATCCCGCCGCGCGGGCCGCATCCAGCTCGGCCGCCACGTCCGAAAGAAAGAGGATGTGCGACGGGTCGAGTGCCATCGCCGACGCGATGCGCGTATAGCTGTCTGGCGATCGCTTCGGGCCGACCGCGGTATCAAAGAAGTGGGTGATCAGGGGCGTCAAGTCCCCGTCGTCGGTCATCGAGAAGATGAGCCGCTGCGCCAGGACGCTGCCCGAGGAGTAGACGCCCAGGGTGAGGTCCGCCGAGTGCCAGCGCTTGAGGGCCGGTGGCACATCTGCAAACACCGCGCCGCGAAGTCGGCCGGCCCGGTAGCCAATCTCCCAGATGTGCCCTTGCAACGCCTTCAGGGCAGGCGATTTCCGATCGCGATCCATCAGCCAGAAGGCGTACTCGATGACCGAGTCGAGGAGCTGACCCTGGTCGCCCGATCGCCACAGGGGCGCCCGCATCGCCTCGCGCTCGTCCCGATGCTCCAGCGCGAACTGTGCCGCCAGCTCCTGCATCAGATCTGCGCGCGCCGGGTCACGGACGAACGCCTCGAGATGCGAGCGCGCGTACCCGAACAACACCTCATGGACGAAGGACATCGGCGTGGTGGTGCCCTCGATATCGACAACCACCGCCCGAACGCCGCGCTCCCTGAGTGAGGGCGTCACAGTCCGGGCGGGGGCACGGGGAAATACGATGGACCGAAACAGAGCGGCTGGAAGCGGGCGTCCGCGCCGCTCTTGGTGTAATGCGGCGTCCAGCCGGACGGGTCCTGGAACAGCCGAATGGCGCGAATGCGCCGGTCGGAACACAGATCGAACCAGTGGTGCGTGCCGCGGGGCACACGAATCACATCACCGGCTTCCACCTCGATCGCAAACACGGGACCCTTCGTCGGATGGATGTGGAAGACGCCGCGGCCTTCGATGACGAACCGCACCTCGTCCTCGTCGTGCCAATGCTCACTGCTGAATTTCTTCAGCATCGCGTCGAGGTTCGGCGTGTCCGGAAACACATCGATGACGTCGGCCGTCACATACCCGCCCCTGGCGTTCAGCGCATCGATTTTCGTCCGATAGGCCGCGAGCACGTCGGACGCGGGCGCGCCTGGCGCGAAATCAACGTCGGGCACCGCGCGCTCGTAGTCGATGCCGGCGGCAGACAGGAATGCCGTGACGCCAGCCGCGTCTTGAATGGTCCGGTCTTCATCAGGAATGCGGATCAGGGCCATGCGCGCTCTCCTTACATCTGCGAACGACGTCCAACGGCTTCGAGCAGGAACTCCATTGCCTCCACGTGGCGCTCGGCCTCGGCCACCGTGCGGCCCCAGGTATACAGGCCGTGTCCCCGCAACAGGAACGCATGCGCGTCGCCGTGTTGTGCCAGCACCTCCGCCACCACCTCTGCTAGGCGAGCCATGTCCTGATCGTTCTCCAGGATCGGCACCCACTCGCGATGCGTGTGTGTGGTCACGCCCTCAAGGCCCTTCAGCATTTCGAATCCCTGAAAGGCGATACCCTTCCCAGCCGCGTGATGCTCTGACAGCATCGTGCTCCAAACAGAGTGCGTGTGCAAGACAGCGCCGGCCTTCCGGGCACGGACGATCTCCACATGCAGCCTGGCCTCAGCGGAAGGGCGATCGGTGGTGGGGCCGACCGGCGTGGCAGTCTCGTCGATCGTCAGGAAGTCGCGCGGCGCCAGCGTCCCCTTGTGGGCTCCGCTGCGTGTGATGCACAACTGAAGCGGGGACTGCGAGACCACCGCGCTCAAGTTGCCGCTGGTCGCGAGCACCCAGTGTCGGCTGTAGAACCGTCGGCCGGCTTCGATGAGCGCGTTCGCTGGGGAGGTACTCAGCATGGCGAACGTCCTCAGTCTGCCCGCAGACTCGACGCGGGATCGATCCGCGCGGCGCGCATGGCGGGCACAAGCGCCGCAACGCATCCGGTGGCCGCGGTCGAGCGTGGCCCGCCATGGTTAAGGTCAGGCACGACGCCCAATACGGTCCAGGGCGATTTATCGGCGCCCGCGCGCGTGAATTCGCGGCCGACGGCTGCACCCTCAAAGAGGGTCCTGGCGGCTGTCTCGTTGACGATGGCCACCAGCGAGGAACCGCGGTGCCGGAAGAGTTGGCGAGTGCCGTAGCGAACATCCTGCTGCAGAGCGTCCATCGCAGGATGGTAAACCAACGGGCCGACGTTCGGGGGGGGGGCAGGTGCGGCGAGCGGCCGGAAAGTCCTAACGTAGCGGACTCTCCGACCGTCGTCGCTCGAGGCGGTGTGTTACTTGGTCATCGTGAACGGATCCCCGCTGAATCCCGATCCCTGCAGGGTTCCGGAGATCGAGCGGCCGGTCGTGGACATCGTTCCGTTCATGTTGAAGTCCGTGAATGCGCCGATCTTGACGCGCATCGTCAGGTTGCCGTTCACGAGAATCTGACCCGGTTGCGCGGGGTCCGTGTTGCCGTTGCCGATCCCGGGCAGGAAAAACGTGCCTGTCACGAATCCTGCCGGGTTCTGCGCGAGCGAGAACGTGGAGCCCGCGAGCGGTCCCGCGGTGACCGTCCACGCGCCCGCCGCGCTGCCAACAATAAAGTTGACGTTGCTGCTGGCCGTGCCGCCGTTGCCGTCAGTCACCGTCACCGTGCCGACACCGGTTCCGCCGGGGCTCGCAAACGCCACCTGCACGGAGCTGCCGGTCCGCGCGTTGCCCGCCAAAACCCAGTTGAAGGTCACGGCGTCACCGTCGGGGTCCGAGGCTGTCGCGACGAAATTGAACACCTGCAGGTCGGCAATGCCGAATGTGGGGTTGACGGTCACGCTTGCCACGACCGGAGCCCGGTTTGTGGGCGTCGGCGTCGTGGGCGTGCCATCGCCGCCACTTTTGGAATTACATGCGGCGAGCATGACGAGAAGACTGCAGCTAACCAAGTGCTTGAACATCAGGACTGCCTCCTAGCAGAGCGGGGAGTATATCCCAGACCCGCGCCCAGAATGTCTCTGTTGTTAAGGGCCAGCTGGTGTCAGAATCCCAGCGTGGGCGGGTGGACGACTGCGGCAATATGGGGACTGGCGCTTACGGCAGCCCAGCAAGCCCCGCCCGTGTTCCGCGCCGGGGTCGATTTGGTTCTGATCGACGTCGTCGTCCTCGACCAGAGTGGCCAACCGGTGACCAACCTGACGGCGGCGGACTTTGAGATATCCGCCGACCGCCGACCGCGGCGAATCGTCTCCAGTGAATTTGTCGGTGTCACGCGTGCACGTCGGACCGTGGTGATTGGCAACCCCGGTGTCCCCGCGCCCTCCAGCAACCGCCAGCCCGCCACAGGTCGATCGATCATCTTCGCCGTCGATGTTGACGAAATTCGGGCGGGCGAGGGCCGGAGTGCGATGCGGGCGATCGGCGAATACCTCGATTCGCTCGGGCCCGATGACCGTGTGGGCCTGGTCTCGTTACCCTACGGCACACCCAGGGTAGACCTGACGACGAACCGGCAGATGGTCCGCGACGCGGTGGGGCAAATGGCAGGCACATCGAACCGCATCCGGGAACAGCGCATGACTCCCGGTGAAGCAGCCGGAGTGGCCCTGGGCGATACGGACGCCCTGATGGCGCATTGGGAGCGCACAGCGGGGCTTCCCCCGTCGGGTCTGACTGGCACGGTGTCTGGTGCGTGCGGGCCGCCAGGGCGGCGCCCCTTCGAAATGCCGGCCACTGTCCCTGGGCACTGCAAAGACGCGGCCCAGCGGGCTCAAGACGTCTACCTGCGCCACACGCGCAACATCCTCGACTCGCTGCGCGCGTTGGCGGAAGCCATGGCGCCGATTGACGGGTCAAAGGCCCTGGTTCTTGTGTCAGAGGGCATCAACAACGACATGCAGGTGCGCGATGCCTTGCGCAAGTTTTCTGATGCTGCCGAACGGGCACGGGTGGCGTTGTACGCCCTGCATCTGGATGCACCGCTGGCCGAGGCCGCGGCGGGGGGTGGCAATGCCACTGGCAGCCGAACCCTCGACGATCATCTTGGCTTTGACAGCATGGCCGAAATGTCCCACACGGCCCGGGGGACGGCGTTTCGGGTGGTCGGGAGTGCGGCGGCCGCGCTGCAGCGGATTGATACGGAACTGTCCGGCTACTACCTGGTCACCTTCGAACGGAGTCCCGAGGATCGGGATCGCGATCGCGTCGGTATCGACGTCCGCGTGACCCGGCCCGGTCTTGATGTGCGGGCAAGAAAGGAAGTGGTGCTCGAACCTTCCTCGAAGACGGCGAAGGTCTCCACAAAGGCCCCCGCTGATCCCAAGGGCGCGATGGGGGCCCTGCTGAAATGGCCCGCGTCGGTCCGCGAGATCGGCATCGACCTCGACACGTTTGTGTTTCCAGTAAATGGTTCGTCCGCCGACGCGCGCATCACGATTGCCGTGGAGATTGCGGCTGACGGAAAGCCGGTGGATGTTGGATTCGAGGTTAAGGATGCGACGGGGCGTGTCGTGGCCGATACATTCGACCCGCGTGCGGAGATTCGTCTGCTGCCCGACGGACGCGGACTCTACCCGGTGTCTGTTGTTGTTCCCCCCGGCTCGTATGTCTTGACGCTGGGTGTCATCGATGCCGATGGACGCTGCGGCAGCGTCACACACGCGATTGAGGCGCGAGCGTGGCCGGCTGGCACGGTGCGCATGAGCAGCGTGGTGTTTGGTGAAATTTCCGGCGGCGCGTTTCGACCTGTCGCGCGGGTGGGGGCGGGCCTGATCAGTTTGGCCGTGCGCGTCGAAGTGCACGCCGCTGATGCGGAGATGTTCGCTGGCGCGATCGTGCGGGTGGAGACGTTACGGTTGGGCGAATCGGCCGTGATCTCGTCGCAGGCGGCGCAACTCGCGATGAGTGCCGACCCCTTGAGGCGGGCCGCCACGAGCGTATTGGAGCTCGTGCGGTTACCGCCAGACGACTACGTCATTCGCGTGACCATCGAGGCGGCCGATGGCCGGGTGCTGGGGCAGCAGGCCAGAGTGCTGTCGTGGCCTGGCGCACGGTTATTCTGAGCGCAGGGCGTCGATCGGATTGACGCCGGCCGCTCGTCGAGCCGGAATGGCTGACGCCAGGAGCGCTGCCGCGGCCAGCGCGCCGATGGCCGATGCGAACACCCGCCAGTCTGTCGTCTCCATACGGAACAGGAACGTTTTCGCCGTGGCACTCAAGTACCACGCGCCGACGCCACCCACGATGAGGCCAATCACGACCAGCACGCCCGCGCGAGTCAGCACCATCTGCACCACCTTCGATCGAGTGGCGCCCAATGCCATGCGCACGCCGATTTCGCGCGTCCGTTGTGCCACCAGGTACGCCATCACGCCATAGATGCCGACCGCCGAAATCACGAGACCGAGAAGGCCGAAGAGCCCGAGCAGCAACATGTTGAGCCGCCGCTGCGCCACCTGGCGTCCCAACACCTGCTCCATCGTTCGCACGTTGCGCAACGGCACATCAGGCAGGACGCCGAGCACGGCCGTCTTGACGGAGCCGACAACCTCAAGCGGATTCCCTGAGGTGCGGATGACCAGTTCGGCAAACGTGACACGGCCCTGCGTCAATGGAATGTAGGCTTCGGCTCCGGGGTCGGTCTCCAGGCTGCTCTGATACACGTCGCCCACCACGCCGACCACGGTGCGGTCGCCATTGACGCCCACGGTCTTGCCCACGGCGTTTTCGCCGGGGAACAGCACCTTGGCGGCCGATTCATTGATGATGACCACGTTCTGCGAGCCCGCGCGGTCGGTCGCGTTGAAGAGCCGCCCCTGGCGCAAAGGAATGCCGATGGCATCGTGGTAGTCGGCCGTGATGCGCCGGATGCTGATGCTGCCATTGCGTCCCTCGAGCGTCCGTCCAGGGACGGTGATGCTGGTGGAACTCATGCTGCCGCCCATCGGCATGCCACCCGAGATGGCCGACGCATGGGTGATGCCGGGCACCTGGCGAAGGCGGGTGACGATGTCTTCGAGCTGCGGCGCGAAGTCGGGAAAGGCCGCGCCGGCCACGCTGCGGTCCACCCGCGGTTGAAGCGACGCGGTCAACACGTGGTCGGGGTTGAAGCCGGGATCGATCTTCATGAGCGTCCTGAAACTGCCGATGAAGAGGGCCGCGCCAACCAGGAGCACCACCGCCAGCGCCACTTCGGCCACAACCAGCGCGCTGCGCATACGCTGCTGCGCCACGCCGCTGCTGGCACCGCGCGCGCCTTCCTTGAGCGCGTTCGTCAAGTTCGGCCTGGAGAGTTGCAGAGCCGGCACGATGCCGAACAGTACGCCGGTGACGAGCGAGACCAACGCGGCGACGCCCAGCACGCGAAGGTCCACGGCAATCGTCGAGAGCCGGGGCACGCCGTCGGGCATGGCGGTCCGCAGGACGTTCACGCCCCACCAGGCCGCGAGCAGGGCGAGAACCGTGCCGACCACTGAGAGCAGCAGGCTTTCGACGAGCAGCCCGCGAATCAGCCGCCAGCGACCCGCACCGAGCGCCGCGCGAATGCCGACCTCGCGCTCGCGGGAACTCGCCCGCGCCAGCAGCAGGTTGGCCACGTTCGCGCACGCAATGAGCAGCACGATGCCGACCGCGCCCAGCAGCATCAACATCCACTGCCGGGTCCGCGCGCCAACAATATGGTCGCGGAGGGGACGAAGGCCCGCCAGGGTGTTGCCGTTCCACTGGGGATGTGCGGCCTTGAGCGCAGCGGAGATCTGGTCGAGATTCGCTTGTGCCTGTTCCAGCGACACGCCGGGCTTGAGGCGGGCGATGGTGCTCAGGTACATACTGAAGTTGTTCGGGTTGCGAATGCGCTCGTCCGCAGGCACCACATAGGGCACCCAGAGTTCCGTGGGACGCACAGCGCCAACCGGATACTCGAAGTCAGGCGCCATCACCCCCACCACTGCGTACGATCCGCCTTCAAGCGGAATCATTTTGCCAACGATTGTGGGGTCTCCGTTGAAGCGCCTCCGCCAGAGCGCGTCGCTCATCATGGCCACGCGCTGATTGCCCTCCACTTCGTTCTCCACGGTGAACATCCGGCCCAGCACAGGACGCTCGCGCAGCACCTTGAAGAAGTCGGCCGTGACACGTTGCGACCGCACTTCTTCTGGCTCAGCGCCAGGCTCGCGCAACGTCAGGGCCCCGCCGGCGATGGCCGCCATCGATTCAAACACCTGTTGCTGCGCCGCCCAGTCCATGTAGTTCTGGGGCGCGCTGCTTGAGACCGACGCCGGGTCGGCATTGGGCTGAGCGGTCGAAGCGCCCGGGCCTGGCGTCCGGCGCTCGCCGATCGCCACGAGCCGGTCGTGCTCATCAAAAGGCAGGCCCCGGAGGACCACCGCATCAACGACCGAAAAAATCGCCGTGCTCGCGCCGATGCCCAGCGTCAGCACCGCCAGAGCCACGAACGTAAACGTCTTTGACGAACGCAGGGAGCGGAAGGCGGCTTTGAGATCTTCGAGCATGGTGCCTCATTCGACGCTTCAGAGAGGGGAACAGTTGGCTCAATCCACGGCGCATCGAACAATCGCTTCGCCCGTCCGGTCGATGTCTTTTCCGGTTGTCGACCAGTTGCTCACCGAGACCCGCAGCGCCGCCATGCCGTGCCACGTGGTACCACTGGCCCAGCACGTGCCGTCGCGCTGCAGGCGGTCGATCATGGTGCGAGTGGCGGCATCCGGGTCCGGGCCGGTGGTGACGCGCACCAGCACCTGGTTGAGCACCACGTCAGTGACGACATCCAGGCCCGAATGCGCTCGTAGCTGATTGGAGAGCCGGGTGGCGAGCTGGCAGCAGCGTTCCACGAGATCGCCCACGCCCTGCCGGCCCATCGACCGCAACGCCGCGTAGACGGGCACCGCCCGGCCCCGCCGCGATTCTTCAGGCACAAAGTCGCGCGGGTCACGCTCAGACGCCGTCTCCACAATGTACGCCGCAGCCATCGTCATTGCCGCCCGGTGCGACGCCGTGTGAGCGGTGAAGACCACGCCGCAGTCGTAGGGCACGTTGAGCCACTTGTGGGCGTCGGTAGCCACTGAATCAGCGCGATCGATCCCGCGCACCAGATGCGCGCGCGCCGGACTGGCCGCGGCCCACAGGCCAAACGCGCCGTCCACGTGCAGCCACGCGCCACGGGCCTTCGCGGCGTCGGCAATCTCCTCGATTGGATCAAACGCGCCCGTATTCACATTGCCGGCCTGGGCGCAGACGATGCAGGGGCCCGAGCCGATGGCGAGGGTGTCGCGCAGCGCGTCGGCGCGCATGCGGCCCTGATCGTCAGTGGGCACGCGTCGCACGCGGCTCGCGCCCAGGCCCAGCATCCGAAGGGCGTTGAAGATGGTGTAGTGCGACTCGTCTGACACCACCACGTCGATGGACGGCGCGCCGAAGAGGCCTTGCGCCTCCACATCCCACCCGGCAGCGGCCAGCACATGATGACGAGCCGCAGCCAGGGCCGTAATGTTTGCGCCCTGGCATCCGGTGACGAATCCCGTGCTCCAGTGCGCCGGGAGGCCCGCCAGGTCTTTCAGCCAGCCGGCCGTAATGTCTTCCACCACAGCCACGAGCGGCGAGAGGACGTGCACACCCGCGTTCTGGTCCCACGCCGAGACAAGCCAGTCGGCCGCCGTGGCCGCAGGCACCGAGCCGCCGACGACGAAGCCGTGATACCGCGGTCCTTGCGTGGCCACGGTGCCGCGTTCGGCGGCGTGCGCCAGCGCGTCGATGATGGCGATATCGGGGTCGCCCGTCTCAGGCAGCGCCCCGCCGAGCTGGGCGCGCAAGTCATCGGCCGTCGCGGTGGCGCCGACGTGTCGGTCGGCGATGGTCTCGAGATAGTGGGTGGCGTGCGAAGCGGTGCGATTCAGAAGCGCGGTGCGGTCGGACATGAGTCAATTGTCGGGGTCAGGGAGTCCCGGAGTCCAGGGGGCAGCATCGAAGATTGGAACGCTCATCACGCGCGACCGTCTGATTCTTACGAACGGCCGGGCGGCCGGAGGTGCGAACAGCGCCCAGCCTGGGACGAGTGTCGGTGATTGACCCTTCTGCGTTTGCTGCCCAGGATTTCGTGGCCCGGGTGCAATCGGCCATGCATTGGCTCGCCAGATTCACCGATTGTCGATAAAATTGGACGGATGGAACGCAGGGACAGGGTAAAGGCTGGCGTGGTCGCATCCGGGGTCGTGGCCCTCGTCGCGCTCACTGGGCAGGCATGGGCGCAGGGGCCGCCGGCACCGCCGGTACAGGTCGTTCAACCCGGCGCGCCCGGCAAGCCGAGTCGTGAGTTGAGTGCCTCCGAGCAGCCCAAGGCCGTTGCGTCGAAGCATTCGCCGGCCGACACAAAGTTCATGCAAGGGATGATCGGGCACCACGCACAGGCCGTGGAGATGGTGGACCTGCTCAAGACGCGCACCGAGCGCGAAGACATGCGCATGCTGGGCTTGCGCATTGAGGTGTCGCAGAACGACGAAATCAAGATGATGCGGCTGTGGCTGGAAACGCGAGGCGAAACCGTGCCGAGCGAACACGCGCATCACATGCCCGGCGGCATGATGCCCGGCATGCTGACGCCGGATGAGATGGCGAAGTTGCGCGCGGCGAAGGCCGCCGGGTTCGATCGATTGTTTCTGGAAGGGATGATCAGGCATCACGGCGGTGCCCTGGTCATGGTGCAGGAACTGCTGTCGTCGCCGGGCGCGATGCAGGAAGCCGAGATTCATGATTTTGCAACGCACGTAGACGCTGACCAGCGGATGGAAATTCTCCGCATGAACACCATGCTGAAGGGCCTCAAGAAATGAAGAAGCAGTCGATCTGGATTGGGAGTGTGCTGGCGTGCCTGTGTGTGTGGGCCGTCGAGGGTGGAGCGCAACAGGTACAGCAACCGGGGCAGGACCCGCGCGTGGGCCTCAAGGCCGGCGCGACCGATGCCGGCGTGGCCGCGCGCAACATGGAACTTGTGGCGAATCTGCCGAAGCCCCCAGGCTTTGGTGATGCCACCGGCACGGGTGGTCTGGCCTTTGCGAATTCGGATCTCGCATTCAAGGGTGGCAACCTGTTTATCGGCAACTTCGCCGGGTTCAACTTCTACGACATTGAGGACCCGCGCAAGATTCGGCTGCGGACGTCGGTGCCGTGCCCGGGTGGACAGGGCGACCTGTCGATTTACGGCAACCTGCTGTTCATGTCTGTCGAGCAGGGGAACGGCCGTGTGGACTGTGGCGCGCAGGGAATCACCGGCGCGCCCAATGCGCCCAGCGCGGAGCGCTTCCGCGGCGTTCGTATCTTCGACATCACCGACATCAACAAGCCCGTGCAAGTAGCTGCGGTGCAGACGTGCCGTGGCTCACACACGCACTCTTTGGTGCCGAATCCGAAAGACCTGTCGATGATCTACGTGTACGGGTCGGGCACCGGCGGTGTCCGCTCCGACCAGGAACTGGCGGGCTGCTCGAGCGGCAGTCCGACCGATGATCCGAACACGGCGCTCTTTAGTATCGACGTCATCGCGGTGCCGGTGAAGAACCCGGCCGCCGCCAAGATCGTCAACCGCCCGCGCATCTTTGCTGATACGCAGAGCGGTGCCATCGCCGGTCTCTGGCCCGGTGGCGCCCACGGTGACGGTACGCAGCGCACGTCCACCACCAACCAGTGCCACGACATCACGGTGTATCCCGAACTGGGCCTCGCCGCCGGCGCATGCTCGGGCAACGGCATTCTGCTCGACATCTCAGACCCGGTGAATCCGAAGCGCCTGAGCGAGGTCTCGGACATCAACTTCGCCTACTGGCACTCCGCCACGTTCAATAACGATGGCACCAAGGTCATCTTTACGGATGAGTGGGGCGGTGGCACCTCGCCGCGTTGCCGTGAGACCGACCTGCCCAGCTGGGGCGCCAACGCCATCTTCGAAATTCGCGACAAGAAGATGATCTTCCGCAGCTACTACAAGTTGCCCGCGCCGCAGACCGAGTTCGAGAACTGCGTGGCGCACAATGGTTCGCTAATCCCGGTGCCCGGCCGCGACATCAAAGCCCAGGCCTGGTACCAAGGCGGCGTGTCGGTGTTCGACTTCACCGACGCCACACGCCCCGTGGAGATTGCCTTCTTCGATCGTGGCCCGATCTTCGCCGACAAACTCGTTACCGGTGGCTATTGGTCCACCTACTGGTACAACGGCTTCATCTACGGGTCGGAAATTGCCCGCGGTGTGGACGTGTTCGAACTCAAGCCGAGCGAGTTCCTGTCCGAGAATGAGATTGCTGCCGCGAAGCTCGTGCATATGAACGAGTTCAACGCCCAGTCGCAGCCGAAGATGAGCTGGCCTCAGGTGCCGGTGGTGGCGCGCGCGTACATGGATCAGCTGACGCGCAGCAAGAGCCTGAAGGCCGAACAGGCGACCGCGCTCAACGACGCGCTGACGGCCGTCGAACGCGCAGGCGCGGCCGACCGCGCCGCTGCCGTCACCGCCCTCGAAGCGCTACTGCCCGCGATTGAAAAACAGGGTGGGTCGGCCAATCCGATCGACGCGGCCAAGTACCGCGCGATGGTGGCGACGATTCGCGGCGTCGCCGCGAAGTAGTCGAGGTCCCGGAGTCCGGGAGTCCCGAGGTCATTGTTCTGCCAGCAGCTTCCTTCGTGAAGCGGCCA
>CAZAZR010000011.1:11866-46521 GCA_964489685.1 uncultured Solibacteraceae bacterium
CGTGAAGCGCCCAGAGCGCCTTTCTGCGCCGCGCTCAGCATCGGATAGTCCAGCGTCAGCCCCTCCATCGTCTCGGCGATGATCGCGGCGACGGCGGCGCGCATGAACCACTTGTTGTCCGCCGGGATGATGTGCCACGGCGCCCAGGCGGTGCTCGTGTGCGTGAAGACGTCTTCGTACGCCTTCATGTAGTCCTTCCAGAAGCCGCGCTCGTGGACGTCGCCCGATGAGAACTTCCAGTTCTTCGCCGGGTCGTCGATCCGCTCCAGGAATCGCTTCTTTTGCTCCTTGCGCGAGACGTTCAGGAAAAACTTGAGGACGACGGTGCCGTTCTCGACCAGGTAGCGCTCGAAGTCGTTGATGTGCGCGAACCGCTCGTGCCAGATCTTCTTGTCCTGCTTCATGTCCTCGGGCATCTGCTGGCCCTGCAGGATCTCCGGGTGCACGCGGGCAATCACGACCTCTTCGTAGTGCGAGCGATTGTGGATGCCGATGCGCCCGCGCTCGGGCACGGCCTTCATGGACCGCCAGAGATAGGCATGGTCGCGCTCTTCGGCTGACGGCGCCTTGAAGCTGAAGACCTGGCAGCCCTGCGGGTTGATGCCGGACATCACGTGCCGGATGGTGCCGTCCTTGCCGGCGGCGTCCATCGCCTGAAAGATGATGAGCATCGAGTACGTGTTCTGCGCGTACAGGCGGTCCTGCATCTTCGAGAGCTGGCGCACGCCCTCCTGGAGCAACTCCTGAGCATCGCCCTCGTCGCTCAGCCCTCCGGTCCAGTCTGAGCGGTGGTCCTTCAGGCGAACGCGCTTGCCGCCGTTCACCGTGAGTCGCTTCGTGATCGTTCGCAGGCTCTTCATGTCCACCTATCTTACGGCTTGATGATGAGCGCCACTTCGCGCGTCGCGTCGTTGGTGCCGTCGGTCACCACCACCTGCAGGCGATAGGGGCCGGGTGCGAGCTGGTTCAGCGGCAGTGAAATATCAAGCGACGGCTGCGTACCCGCGTCCAGCAGCCTGTCGAAGGTCACGACCACCGTGCCGTCAGGTGCGAGCGCCGAGATGGTGGCGGTCAGCGGTGACGGGGTGCGCTGTACCGCCTTGAAATAGAGGCGCAAGGTGTCGCGTGCGACAAACGTGCGGTCGAGCGTTGGGTCGAACGGAACGGTCAGCGGCGGTGCCGGCCACGTCGGCGGCACCACCGGAGCCGGTCGCGTCATTGACGGCGTGGTGCCGCGAGCGACGACTTCCCGCTGCGTCGTCTGAACCACGGCAGGCGGCAGGTCGCGCGCGATGGGGACATGTGGGCCATCGGCATACGCAATCAGCAGATCCGTCAACTGGAGTGCGTCCTTAGAAAAATCAGGCACATCAAAAGACAGATACACCGACCCGCCGGCGCTGAGCTTCTTGCTCGTGGCCGAGGCGCGCAATTGGTACGAGCCGGGTGCGAGTTGCATCTCCGAGATGATGGCGTACGTGACCTTGTCGGGCACCGCCACAAGCCCCGGTCGGGGCCGCAGGGTTACTTTGGCGCCCGAGCCTTGTTGTTCGCGCACTTTGGCGCCCTTGACGTCAATCGCGTACATCCCGTATTCGATGTCGTCGAGCAGCCGGTCCGAGTCGCCCTCTTGCATCATTGTTGTCGGGACCGTGAGTTCCAGCGCGATGACGACAAGCGCGTTCTTGCCGGTGGTCGGCCCCGGCGGCATGGGAATCGCCTGAAGGCGAAGCGGGAGGTCGTTCTTCGGCAGCGCGCCGCCGACCAGCCGATTGAGCTCACTTGTGGCCTTCGGCGGAGGCGGCGCCCCTTCGAGTTGATACCCGCGCCGGTAGCGCAGGGTCAGGTCAGGCCGGCCTTTGACCTCGACATCGATCGGCCGGTAGCCCTTGCCACTCATGTCCGAAGGATAGAAGCCCAGCAGGTAGTAGTTGTCGAGGTCGGCGATGATCTGCGAGATGCCGCCGGTGAAGTCGTCGGTGTTGACCACGGCGAAGCCGCCGGTTTCTTCCGACATGATTTCGAGGCCGTGCTGGGCCTGTCGAACCCACGACGTCCAGTCTGTCGGGGAGCCAGAAACTTCGTTGCCGACACAGGGGTCAGCGCCAATGCCCCTCTCGCCGCGAGGCGGCGGAAAACACTCCTCCATCAATTTCTGGGGTGTGATCGCTCCGCGCGGATCGATCGAATACGTCGCCACGTTGCCACGGCGCATGGCGTTCATGGTGTTGAGCAGCTGATATTCATAAGCCGGGGCTGCCTGCCAAATCGAGTTGCTGACCACGGTGGCAACCTGCTGTCCGCCATCAAACAGACCGCTGATGTCCTTTGCCACGTTCTCAGATACGAGGATGAACGCCTTGCGGCGTTTGTCGCCACTGCCCAGGATGCGGGCCGCGTCCTCCAGCGCGCGGTACAGGCTGCGGTTGGCGTTGAGTTCCTGAATCTCGCACCCCGGGTCCAGATTCGACGCGGTTGCGGTTTCAACGTCGCGCGGTTGACCGATTGGGTCGCACACTTCAAGCGGTCTGCGGGTCGGCCTGCGCCCCTGGAACCGATCGATCGACCCCAGCAGACGCGACCGGTCGTCGGTGACTTCCACGCCGTGTTCGCCACCAGTCTGAATCAGCGACATCGCGGATTCGGCTCCCAGGTCGTTCACCACTTTGCGCGCGATGGCCTTGACCGTGTCGGTCCGGCCGCGATAGGTGTGCAGGTCGTCGAGCACCATCACCACCAGGCGTCCCGCCTTCGCGCTCGTGTTGCTGGCCACGTCCACGCGGGTCTCAGGCGGCAGACGCGGCAGCTCAGTCGCGCGCTCAATCGAGCGCTGGACCTCGGTGAACGTTTCGATGCTCTGGGGCTTCTTCCGGTCTTTGAGGATGAAGTCGTCTTTGGTCAGACCATGGACGCGCTGGCCGGCCTTGTCCACGACCACCACATCGATCTCGACCAGTTCGGTCGCGGTCCGGAAGACCGGCGGCTGCTGGGGGCGTTCCTGTGGGCGTGCCTGCAGTAAACTGCCGGCGAGTACGGCCGTGGCCGTCGACACGGCGAGGGCGACAAAAGCGGTGCGGGACACATCGGGAATTATAGGGGGACGGGTCTCGGTCTGTGGAACAGTCCCTGGACGTCAACTGTGAGGTCCTGGGACTGTTCCACGGCCCGAGACCCGTCCCCTTTGAGCTATAGTTTGCTTGCCCAAGGAGCCCGCTATGAAATACCTGTTCCGTCTCGTGCCGATTCTCGTGTGTGCGGCTGCTGCCGCGCCCCTGTCCATTGAGGCCCAGCAGGCCCCAGCCGCGTCGATGTCCACCACGGCAACCGCCGGCCGGGAACTGCCAAAACCCAACTACGATCTCGCATTCCGCTGGACGTCCACCAAGGTGGGCAAATACGTCTTCAGCACCGCCGTGACGCCGCACTGGCTCGAGTTCAGCGATCGCTTCTGGTACCAGTATGAAACACCGGCCGGCATGAAGTGGTGGATGGTAGATCCGGTCAAGAAGACCAAGACGCCGGTCTTTGAGAACGCAAAGCTGGCAGCCCAGCTCACACGCATCCTGCGCACGCCGTATGACTCGGAGCACCTGCCCGTCACTCAGCTGCGCTTCTTCGACAACGACACGAAGATCCGGTTCAGCGTGTCGTTGCCTCGTGAGTCCAGAGTCGTGACGGCCTCTGGCGCGGAGATGAACGGGATGACGCTGACCGAAGCCGAGATTCGCCAGCAACAGCAAAGTGGCCGTGGTGGCGGGCGTGGCGGCGGTGGTGGTGGACAGGGCGGTCGCGCCGGTGGCGCCGGCTCTGCGACGCCTGCCGGCAACAAGACGTGGTGGCTCGAATACGACATCAGTACCGGCACCGTGGTGCTTAACGACAAGCACGAGCCGGAGCTCACGGCGCCGGCATGGGCGCAGGTGTCGCCCGACAAGCAGACCATCCTCTTCGCGCGCGGCCAGAACCTGTTCATGATGGACGCGAAGGGCTACGCCGTTGCTCAGAAGACACCAAACGACCCTTCGGTGGCGGAAGTGCAGCTGACGACCGACGGCGAAGAGAATTATGGTTATGCGCCGACGCAGCAGGGCGGCCAGGACGAGGACGAGCAGGAACAGGGCGGCGGCGGTCGCGGCGGGCAGACCACGCAGGGTGCGGCCACGGCCACTCACGAAAACGACAAGAAGTTCGGACCTCGTCGTCGCTCGGTCGGCGTGTCATGGTCGCAGGACCACAAGAAGTTCTCGCTGCAGCGGACCGACTCACGCAAGGTGGGTGACCTCTGGGTGATTAATTCGCTGTCGAACCCGCGTCCGCGGCTGGAGACCTACAAGTACGGGATGCCCGGCGAAGTGAATCAGCCCCAGGCGGAACTGCAGGTGTTCGACATCGCGTCACGCAAACCGCTGAAGCTCATGACCGAGTCGTTCAAGGATCAGAACCTCGGGTCGTCATCGATGGCGCTCACCAATCTGCAGCGCGAGAAAAGTGACACAGCGACGCGCTGGATCACACCAGCCGGCGACAAACTGTTCTACACCCGGTTGAGCCGCGACCAGAAGCGGTTCGACGTGGTGGAGGCCGACACCACCACGGGTGAAGCCCGCGTGGTTGTGGCCGAGCGCCTGAATACCTATATCGAGAGCCAGCCGATCCGTCTCATCACCAACGCGACGGGTGGAAAAGAAATCATCCACTGGTCCGAGCGCGATGGCTGGGGCCACTACTACCTGTATGACATCAAGGGCACCCTTATCCGGCAGCTGACCCAGGGTGAGTTCGTCAACACCGGCGTTGTGGGCGTGGACGAAAAGGGTCGGCTCATGTATGTCCACGCCGTTGGCCGCGAAAAGGGTGAGGACCCCTATTACCAGCATCTCTATCGCGTGAATCTCGACACGGGCGAGATGAAGCTCGTCACGCCGGGCAATGGCTCGCACTCGGCGTCGATGAACGACAAGGCGACCTTCGCGGTCGACAACTGGTCGCGCATCGACATGGCGCCCGAGTCGGTGCTGTATGACTCGCTCGGCAACAAGGTGATGGACCTCGAGAAGACCGACGTCTCAGCGCTGATGGCCGCTGGCTTCAAGTACCCCGAGGCCTTCACCGTCAAGGCCGACGATGGCGTCACGGACCTGTATGGCGTGATGTATAAGCCGTTCGACTTCGACCCGGCGAAGCGGTATCCCATCATCGAATACGTCTACCCGGGGCCGCAGACCGAGAGCGTGACGAAGACGTTCACGCCGCGCCAGGCCAACGTGATGCTGGCGCAGTTCGGGTTCATCGTGATCGAAGTGGGCAATCGCGGTGGCAATCCGCAGCGGTCGAAGTGGTACCACAACTTCGGTTATGGCAATTTGCGCGACTACGGGTTGGCCGACAAGAAGGCGGCCGTGGAGCAGTTGGCCAAGCGGCATCCGTGGATCGATCCGAACCTGGTGGGCATCTACGGCCACTCGGGCGGCGGGTTCATGTCCACGGCGGCGATGTTCGTGTATCCCGACTTCTTCAAGGTGGCTGTGTCCACGTCTGGCAACCACGACAACAGCGTGTATAACCGCGCCTGGAGCGAGAAACACGACGGTGTGAAGGAGATCGAAAAGGACGGCGAGGTCACGTTCGAATACGACATCGACAAGAACCAGGACCTGGCCAAGAACCTGAAGGGCAAGTTGCTCCTGATGACGGGCGATATCGACAACAACGTGCACCCGGCGGGTACATTCCGGGTGGTGGATGCGTTGATCAGGGCCAACAAGCGCTTTGATTTCCACATCATTCCCGGAAAGCGGCACGGCTATGCCGATGCAGGCGATTGGTCCGCAGCCATGCGCGCCGACTACTTCTGCAGGTACCTGCTGGGCTGGGCGCCCACTGACGCCGACATCATGGAGCTGCAGCGCGAGGTGGCGATCCGCCGGTGAGTGTCCGGAATCAGAAACGACCTCAGAGGTCGTTTCCAACGCCGGAAGTGGGGAAACGACCTCTGAGGTCGTTTCTGCCGGCCGCTCTCGGCGTCGTGCTCGTCGTCGCCGCCCTGATCTACTTTGGTGGTGGCACAAAAGATGTGCCGCCTTCGGCCGTTCGCGACGGCGCACCCGCGTGGTCGCCTGACGGGAAACAGATCGCGTTTTATTCAGAGGTCGGCGGCAAACCCGCCGACCTCTTCGTCATGGACGCGAACGGCCTTCACGTCCGGCAACTGACCGACACCTCCGAGGCCGAAGGCTACCCGGCCTGGTCCCCCGACGGCCGGCAGATCGCCTTCGAATCGCACACGGCCGACGGGAACTTCGACGTGTATCTGATGCACGCCGACGGCTCGAACGTACGCCGCCTGACCCGCGAACCTCGCCGTGACGTCGGGCCCGCGTGGTCGCCCGATGGCGCGAAGATCGCCTTCATGTCGGACCGCGGCGGCAAGGAGTTCAACCTCTATTGGATGAACGCCGATGGCTCCGGAGTGGAGCAGCTGACCTTTGGTGAAACCGACTGGTTCCCCCAGTTCTCTCCCGACGGGCGCCGGATCGCCTTTCACCGGTGGAGCGACGTCCATGTCATCAACCTCGATGACCGCCGGCCAACCCGCCTGACCGTGGATCCCGACAACGGGATGTACCCGTCCTGGTCTCCCGATGGCACGAGCCTCGCGTTCATGAGCCGGCGGGGCGGTCCCACCGCCATCTTCACGATGAACGCCGATGGCTCGAACCAGCAGACCCTGGTGCGGCTGGCCACCGGCAGCGCCATTGACCCCCGCTGGTCGCCAGACGGGGCCACCATTGCGTTTGTCGCCGTCCCTGAAGGGGCCGCGTCAGAAGCCCAGGCCGCCACCCAGAGCCGGGTCCTCTACACCGTGAACGTTCAAACCAAGGCGATCGTGCGGTTGAGATAGGTAATGAGACTTGTCTCATCTTAGTGATAGGATCCTCGGGAGAGCCGACCGTGACCCCCGCGCCCGCTGCCCCCATTTCCCTGAGTGACCTCGCCGTTGGCGCCGTGGCCCGCCTGCATGAGGCGCGGCTCGATCCCGAGGCCTGCCATCAGTTGCGGTCCCTTGGCCTGACCGAATCGTGCCAACTCCGTCTCTGCAAGACCGGCGAGCCCTGCATTGTCCAGGTGCGGTCCACCAGGATCGGCATTTCCGGCGCTGTGGCCCGCCGCATATTCGTGGTGCCGCTTCCGGTTGGCGTGGGTTGAGATGAGTGCGTCCTCGGTGGCGCTGCTCGGGAATCCCAACACCGGCAAAACCACCCTTTTTAATCGTCTCTGCGGCGCCCGCGCAAAAACCTCGAATTTTCCGGGAACGACCACGGCCATGCGGGTCGGTCGCAGCCAGGTTGGCGCGGATACCATCGAGGTTATTGACCTTCCCGGCTTGTACTCCCTCCAGGGGGAGTCGCCCGAAGCCGCCATCGTCCGCGGCGTCCTGCGCGGCGACACCGAGTCGCGGCCGGGCGCGGTTATCGCGCTGGTGGACGCGTCCAACCTCTTCCGCAATCTGGTCCTCGTGGCCGAACTCCTCACGTTTGACGAACCTGTGGTGGTGGCCCTCAACATGGTGGACATCGCCGAGCGTACGGGCCTGCGCCTCGATGTGCCAACGCTCTCGCGTCGGCTGGGTGTGCCGGTCGTGCCAATGGTGGCGTCGAAGGGCATTGGCCTTGATGGCCTCCGCACCGTTCTGGGTTCGCTCCCAACGGTACAAGTCCGTCCCACCGACCTGCCCGCACCCGATGCGAGCCTCGAACAGTTCACCACGTGGATCGACGATGTGCTGAATGATGCGTATCCGGGCGGTGCGCCGGCCGCGGCGCTGGACGCGCGGACCGAACGGATCGACCGCGTGCTGACGCACCCGGTGTCGGGAACGCTTGTGTTCATTGGCGTGATGGGTGCGCTGTTCTGGACGCTGTTCGAATTGGCCACCGTGCCGATGGACCTCATCGAGCTGACTTTTGGATACCTGGGCTCCGGTGTGAGCGCCGTCCTGCCGGCTGGCGCGATTCGGGATTTGCTCATCGATGGCGTTATTGGCGGCATCGCCGGCACCGTCGTGTTCCTGCCGCAGATTTGCCTGCTCTTCTTCATGATCAGCCTGCTGGAAGACACGGGCTATCTGGCGCGCGCGGCGTTCGTGAATGACCGCATCTTCCGGCGCTTTGGCTTGCCCGGGCAGGCGTTCGTGCCTCTGCTCACGGCGCATGCGTGCGCGTTGCCCGCCATCATGAGCACCCGCCTGATTCCCGATCGGCGCGATCGCCTCGCTACGATCATGGTGGCGCCCTTCATGAGTTGTTCGGCGCGGCTGCCGGTCTATATTTTGCTGACCGGGCTGTTGTTCGCCGACCGGCCGGCTCTTGCCGGACTCGCATTCGCGGGTTGCTACCTGCTGGGATCCGGCGCGGCATTTTTCAGCGCGTGGCTGTTTGGCAAGACCGGGCTCAAGGGATCCCCACGACCGATGGTGCTGGAACTGCCCACCTACAAGCGGCCGTCGCTGAGTAACGCGCTGCTCACCGCCAAGGATCAGGGGCAGGCGTTCCTCCAGACCGCCGGCACCGTCATCGTCGCCATCTGCGTCGTCATGTGGTGGCTGAGTGCGTATCCGAAGGTTGGCGCACCTGCCGAAGCCGTCGAGTTGCGACAAACAGCCGACTCTGGTGTTGCGCCTGCGGTGGCCGACGAACTTCGCGCGCGCGCTGACGTGCTTGAGGCGCGGGCGGAACAGTCCGGCAGTTTCGCCGGCATCATGGGCCGCACGATTCAGCCGGTCTTCCAGCCGCTCGGCTACGACTGGCAGCTCACCGTCGGCGTCCTCACGAGTTTCCTCGCGCGCGAAGTGTTCGTGTCGACGATGTCGGTGATTGTGGGCGGCGGGGCAGAGGCGGAACCCGATGAAGGCATCCGTCAGCGCATTCGGACCATGACGAGAGACGACGGGTCGCTGGTGTTTACGCGGGCGACGGCGGCATCCGCGCTGGTCTTTTTTGTGCTGGCGATGCAGTGCCTGCCGACACTCGCGGTGACGCGGAAGGAAACGGGCAAGGTGAAGTACGCCGTGATCCAGCTCGTGTACATGTCGGGTCTGGCGTACGTGACGGCGCTGATTGTGTATCAGTCGATGCGCGCTGTGGGGATCAGCTGATGGGCTGGCAGGACTGGCTGGTCAGCGCCGTCGCCGCCGTTGCCGCGGCCATCGTCTTCTGGCGCACGCTGGGATCGTGGCGGGATTCGAAGCCCGGCTCGCCGAACGATCCCGCCTGCGACGGGTGTGCGGTCGCCGAGATGGCGAAAGACAAGGCATCGAAGTCCTGAAGTCCCGAGGTTCACGGAAGTTGCCTCCGCGAACCCCGGGACTCCTGGACCCCAGACGTCGCTATCTATTAATCTCCGCCATCATCGGATCCGCGCGCACAGTAATCGAGCTCGCGTACGTCTGACCGTTTGCCGTCATCGTGACGCGATAGGTTCCCGGCGTGACCGCACCGGCGCCACCGCCGCCGCGTCCGCCACCACCGCCGCCACGTCCAGCAGGCGCTGGTGCGGGATTGGGCGCAAGCAGGCAGGCGCCGCCGCCTCCGCCGCCGCCGCCACGTCCACCGCCACCGAAGCCGGCGCCACCGGCAGGAGGCGTCGGTGCGCCAGCGGCCGGCGCCGGCGTGTTCCATCGCATCGCCCACTCAACTTTGGCGATACCGGCCTTGGCCGGGAACGAGGCCGAGCAGGTATTGCGCCCCGCAGCGTCGCTGATCTCGAACGTGACCTGGCCGGTGACGCGATCACTCAGGTAGTAGTTGATTGCCGCGTTCCGGCTCGGGTTCTGACCGATGAACGAAATCTCGCCACCGTTGTGCTGCGGCTGGATGTTCAGCCACTGCGTCGCGACTCGGTTCTCGAACAGGTGCGCGGCCGCGCCGCGCACAGTCGGCGTCATCTGCTGCAGGGGGGTGATGTCGTCCATGACCCAGAGGCCGCGTCCATGTGTGCCGGCGATGAGGTCGCCGTCGCGGGGGTGAATCAGCAGGTCGTGGACGGCCACGGTCGGCAGGTTGTTGTTGAGCCGCTGCCATGACTGGCCACCGGTCAGCGAGTAGAAGGCCGCGAACTCAGAGCCGGCGAAGAGCAGGTCGGGGTTTTTCGGGTCCTGCTTCACCACGTACATCGGGTTGCCGTCGGGGATGTTGTTCGTGATGTTCGTCCACGTCTTGCCGAAGTCCGTCGTCTTGTAGACGAAGGGTTTGTAGATGGCGAACCGATGTCCCGTCACCGTGGCGAATGCCGTGCCGTTGGTGTGCCGGGACGCTTCAACCCGGCTGACCCAGATGTCCGGTCGCGGATTGCCCGGCATGCCTGCCGTGCCGACCTTCGCCCAGGTTTTGCCGTAGTCGCGCGTCACCTGAATGTTGCCGTCGTCGGTCCCAATCCAGATCTGGCCGGGCTCGACAGTCGATTCCGAGATCGTGATGATCGTCGCGTGGTATTCGGCGCCACCGCCGGGGTTTTCGTCCGGCGTCATGCCGCCCGAGAGGCGGCTGGTGCGCTCGGGGTCGTTCTGGGTCAGGTCAGGGCTGATCAGCCGGTAGGTGGCGCCGCCGTCGAGCGACATGATCAGATGGTTGGACCCGATCATGATCGCCTTCGGGTTGTGCGGCGAGAGAATGAACGGCGTGGACCAGTTGTAGCGGAGCGGTCCCATTTGCTGCGGCTGCACGCCCCAGTTTGCGGCCTCGGCCTTTTTCTCCATCTCCGGCGTGATGTATTCATTCCAGTTGGAGATGTTCGCCTTGCTCGGACGAATGCTCTCGCGCGATCGCGTCTCGGCATCCGATCGCCCGATGTTGCCGCCTTGTCGATCCGGCTGCGATTCGGAATAGATGTTTCGATAGTTGGTCGGGTCTTGTTGTGTGTGATACCCGTCACCGCCTGAGATATTGAACCAGTCGCTCAGGTAGATGCCCTGCGCGCGTGTGGCCGACGGGCCGCACGAGCTGCCGGCATCCTGGAGGCCGCCGCACAGGTAGTAGGGTTCGCGCATGTCGGCCGACACCGAGTAGTACTGGGTGACGTTCAGGTTTTCGAACCGCAGGTCATTCACGCCGTCGTCGTGCGTGAGATTCAGGCCGCCGTCGCTGCCGATGTAGTAGCGGTTCTTGTTGTGCGGGTCGTGCCACATCGCGTGCCAGCAGTGGCCGCCGTTGCCGCCGCCACCTTGCGTAAACGTCTTACCGCCGTCGGTCGACCGCCGGTACCCGATGTTGTAGCTGAAGATGTATTTGTCATCGAGCGGGCTGATGGAGATGTGGTTGTAGTAGAACGGCCGAGTCAGGTAGCGATCGAGGAACGTCCACGTGTCGCCACCATTCTCGGTCCGGTAAATGCCGGCGCCGAGTTTTGTCATGTCCGCGTACTCGGGGTTCGGGGTGCCGCCACCACCACCGCCGCGTCCACCACCACCGCCACCGCCTGCCTGCGCGGGCTGACCCGGCGTGGGCAGTGTGGCCGGCGGCTGGAAGCCGTGCTCAATGTGCGCCATCAGCACCTTCGGGTTTGAACGCGCGATGGCGAGGCCAACCTTGCCCATGTCTCCTGCGGGCAGCGTGTTCGTCAGCTTGCGCCAGCTGCGTCCGCCGTTCGTGCTCTTGAAGATGCCGCTGTTCGGGCCGCCGCTGTTCAGGCGCCACGGGTAACGGATGCGCTGCCAGAACGAGACATACAGGATCTCGGGGTTGGTCGGATCCATCACCATGTCGATGGCGCCCGTCTGCGGGTCATTCGGCAGACCGTCAATTTGCTTGACCCACGTGGTACCGCCGTCCGTGGTCTTGAAGACGCCGCGGCTTCCGATGGGGCCATAGATGTTGCCGATGGCCGCCACATAAACAGTGTTCGGGTCTTTCGGGTGCAGGATGATCTTGCCGATGTTGAACGTCTCCTTCAGGCCGACGTTCGTGAACGTGCCGCCACCGTCGGTCGACTTGTAAATGCCGTCACCCCACGCTGCGGAGTTGCGGCCGCATTCTTCGCCGGTGCCCACCCAGATGATGTTGGGGTTGGTCTGATTGATCTTGACGTCGCCGATCGAGGCAGCACCGTACTGGTCAAAGATCGGCTGCCAGTTGGCGCCAGCGCTGGTGGACTTGAACACGCCACCCGAGGCCGAACCGACAATCACGTGGGCGAAGTCGCTCTCCAGCGCGTCCACCGACGAGATGCGACCGACCAGGTTGGCGTTGCCAACGTTGCGCCACCGCAGATCCTGAATCATGGGATCGGTGGCGGTCGCCGGCTGCGCCGACAGCGCCGCACCGCTGGATGCGAGCGCGGCAATCGCGGCCAAGAGGGCCGCAGCAGCGACACGTATCCGGGACAAGGCAGAAATCAACATGGATCTTTTCTCCTTCGGTCTTCCGACCGGCAGTCGTAATTGGGAACCGAGCGGATTGTGCCAAAATCGAACGCAAACGTCCAGCCCGTCAGCGGTCGTCAACGGTCGAGCATGCTCGGCAGGCCCTCTCGCTCAACCCAGTTTCTGAACCCGGCGATCGCCTGGCCACGATGTGCGACGGCCAGCTTGTCCTCGTCGCCGACTTCGCCGAACGTCTTGCCATACGGGGGGTAATAAAAGACCGGGTCGTAGCCGAACCCGTTCGTTCCGCGCGCCTCGTTCCAGATCTCACCCTCGACGGTGGCCACGGTTTCAAACAACACCCCCCCAGTACCACCGCTAACCACTGCAATCGCACACACATATCGGCTCGTCCATGGCCGTTTGTGTGTGGCCAGCTCTTTCCAGAGGTTGGCGAATTTTTCGGGATAGGTGGCGCCGGGGTAGCGGGCGCTGTGGACGCCTGGTCGTCCACCCAACGCGTCAATCGCGAGTCCTGAATCTTCCGCCAGCGTCACGAGGCCGCTGGCGGCGGCATAGGCGTGGGCCTTGATTCTGGCGTTTTCCGGGAACGTGGCGCCGGTCTCGTCGGGTTCTGGCGTTGGTGGCAGATCGTTGAGCGAGCGAATGGGCAGGGCGAGGCCCCTCAACAGGAGTCCAATCTCCCGCAGTTTCCCTTCGTTCGTGCTGGCAATGAGCAGCGGCATCATCGTGCGACTGCAGGTATAATCCCGCAGTTCCCTCGGTGGTTCCTTCGGGAGGAGTGTCTCATGGTCAGGAAAGTCAATCTTGTATCTTCGTCAATGGTCGTCGTGATCGGCGTTGCGGTGTTTGTGGCCGCGGTCACCGCACAGACGCCGAGTCTTGACGATCGAAACGGCCTTCAATCGCCGCAGCAGGCTGCTGCCCAGGACCCTCCCGCGCAGGATCCGCCGGCGACCGGCCGGGGTGGCGGGCAGAATCAGCCGCCGCGCCCGCAGCCGTACGCCAGTGTCATCACCTCGGCGGCCATCACCGACGATGGCATTTTCAAGGTGCATCGCGTCGGCGACCGTCTCTATTACGAGATTCCGAAGGCCGAACTCGGCAAGGACTATCTCCTCGTCACCACCATCAAGAAGACGACAATCGGTGTGGGGTATGGCGGCCAGGCGGCCGGCACGCGGGTCATCCGCTGGGTGCCGCGCGGGGATCGCATCCTGATCCTCGATATTGACTACAGCGTCATCGCCGACGACACCAATCCGATCGCCCAGGCGGTGGGCGACTCCAACAATCCCTCGATCATCCGCACGTTGAACGTCGCGGCGTACAGCCCGACCGGCGACCCCGTCGTCGAGGTGACGCCGCTCTTCACGACCGATGTGCCTGAGTTCTCGGTGCGTGCGCGCGTGGGCGGACGCGGCCTGGCGGCCGACCGCACGTTCCTCGAGAAGGCCGTGTCCTTCCCCGAGAACATCAACGTGGAAGCCACGCAGACGTTCACCGGTGCGGAACCTGCGGCCGGCGCGGGACGAGCGGCCGGCGCCGCGCGCGGCATGCGCGGCACAAGCGCCACCGTGGTCACGAGCTACAGCATGGTGAAGCTGCCCGAGACGCCGATGATGCCTCGTCTGTTCGATGAGCGGGTGGGGTACTTCACGCAGGGCCTGACCGACTACGGCACGGACGAGCATCGCTCGGTGGCCAAGCGGTACATCACGCGGTACCGCCTCGAGAAGAAGGATCCGACCGCGGCCATCTCAGAGCCGATCAAGCCGATCGTGTATTGGGTGGATCCCGCGACACCGAAGAAGTGGGTGCCGTTTGTGAAGCAGGGCATCGAAGACTGGAAGGTGGCGTTTGAAGCCGCGGGTTTCCGCAACGCGATTATCGCGAAGGAAGCACCGGCCAACGATCCCGACTGGAGCCCGGAAGATGCGCGGTACTCGGTGATTCGCTGGTTGCCGTCCACCACCGAAAACGCGTCGGGCCCGCACGTGCACGACCCGCGCAGCGGCGAGATTCTTGAAGCCGACATCCAGTATTACCACAACGTCCAGAACCTGGCGAAGAACTGGTACTTCGTGCAGGTCGGCCCGCTCGATCCGCGCGCCGCCAACCTGCCGCTGCCCGACGACCTCATGGGCGAACTCATGCGCTACGTCGTCGCACACGAGGTGGGCCACACGCTCGGGTTCCAGCACAACATGAAGGCGAGTTCCACCTACACCATCGAGCAGGTGCGCGATCCGAAGTGGGTCAAGGAGAATGGCCACACGCCCACCCTGATGGACTACTCGCGCTTCAACTATGTGGCGCAGCCGGAAGACAAAATCGACCCGGCGGACCTCATCCCGAAGATTGGTCCGTACGACAAGTGGGCCGCGATGTGGGGTTACAAGCCGATTCCGACCGCGAAGACCTCTGATGAAGAGAAGCCGACGCTGGACCTGTGGGCGCGTGAGCAGGATGCCAAGCCGTACCTGAGATTCACGACCGAAGGCCAGGGCGGCACCGACCCGGGCGATCAGACCGAAGCGGTCGGTGACGCTGATGCCGTGCGCGCCACCGCGCTGGGCATGAAGAACCTCGCACGCGTGTCCGAGATGTTGCTCGGCGCCACCAGCAGCCGCAAGGGCGACCCCTGGGCGGAACTCGAGGAAGTCTATGGCCGCATGGTCAGCCAGTGGACGACCGAGATGAATCACGTGACGCGCATGGTCGGCGGTTTCAACTCGCAGCAGAAGCACATCGGCCAGAATGGCGTGCGCTTCGAAATTCTCGCGCGCGCCAAACAGCAGGAAGCCGTGCAGTACCTCGTCGCCAACGCCTTCCAGACGCCGACGATGATGGTGCGGCCCGAGATTCTGCGGCGCATCGAGCCGTCCGGCATCATCGACCGCGTACGCAACGCGCAGTCGTCGGTCATGAACAGTCTGCTGCAGACCGCGCGTCTTGACCGCATGGTGGAACAGGTGGCCATCGACGGGCCGGCCGCGTATGCGCCCATCGACTTCCTGACCGAACTGCGGAGCGGTGTCTGGGCCGAGGTGGCGAAGCCTGGCGCGAACATCGACATCTTCCGCCGCAACCTGCAGCGGACGTACCTGACGATCATGGACAACCGCTTGAACGGACCGACGGCGCCGAGTGCCGAAGTGCGGTCGCTGCTCAAAGGCGAACTGCGTGCCGTCGGAGAGTCGATTGATGCGGCCCTTCAGCGCGGCGGCACCCGTGACGAAGCCACGGCGCGCCACCTGCGTGACGCGATCGACGAGATCGCGACCATCCTCGATCCGCGGGCGATGCGCGACCGGACGCCGCCAGCCGCCGGCGCGGCAGGTGGACGAGGCGGTGGGGCGGGACAAAGACACTAGAGAGGTCCGCGGGGCCGTTGGTCCCGTGGGTGCGTAGGTTCGTGGAAGCAAAGGGCTCACGCGAGTTGGCTTCGGCAGCTTGCGTGAGCCTTTGGTCTGTTTTTCTCTTCTGTGGTCTGCTGGTCCGGCGAATCCGGTGCGGGAAAGAGAAGAAGCTCGAAGGGGCGAAGGCCCCTTTGCTCCGCGGACCCACGGACTATTTCAATATCTCTCCCACCACCTCCCGCTGCTTCGCGATGAGTTCCTCAATGCCCTTGTCGGCGAGTGAGAGCAGCGCGTCGAGTTGAGCGCGGTCAAACGGCTCGGTTTCGGCCGTACCTTGCAGCTCGATGAACTTCCCGTTCGACGTCTTCACGACGTTCATGTCCACTTCGGCGACCGAGTCTTCTTCGTAGGCCAGATCGAGCAGCGGCGTCTGCTGCACAATGCCCACGCTCGTGGCGGCCACGTAGTCAGTGACCGGGATGGTCTTGATCGCGCCCTGGGTGCGGAGCCGATCGAGCGCGAGCACCAGCGCGACGAAGCCACCCGTGATCGACGCCGTGCGCGTGCCGCCGTCAGCCTGGATGACGTCGCAGTCGATCCAGACCGTGCGTTCGCCCAGTGACTTGAGCGCCATCACCGATCGCAGCGAACGTCCGATCAGCCGCTGGATCTCCTGGGTGCGGCCGCCAACCTTGCCGGCCGTGGACTCTCGCTGCGTGCGGGTGGACGTGGCTCGCGGCAGCATGCCGTACTCGGCCGTCACCCAGCCCTTGCCGGTGCCGCGCATGAACGGCGGCACCCGATCTTCGATCGATGCGGTGCAGATCACGCGCGTCTGGCCCACTTCAATGAGGACAGATCCTTCAGCATGCACCAGGACGTTCGGGGTCATGGTCGTGGGACGCAGCGCATCAGCCGCGCGTCCATTCAGTCGTGTCATGAAGCTCCTTTAGTGAGGCCATCAGGGGGTGCGTTGCACCCAGCGTGTCCCGCGCCGCAGCGGGTGCCGCAGGTCGAGGTGTCCTACGAGCGTATCAACTTCGTGGCCGTCCACCAGAATCTGCACAGCCGTCACCTCGGGAAGGTTCACGGTGACCGCATTGACGATCGCGTACACCGTCAACACCTCGTGGAGGGATCCGCCAGGGTGCCCGGTGACGATTTCGCGACTGACGTCCACGTACGCCTCGCCACGACTGGTGAGGAACAGCGCTCGCAGTGTCACTCCTGCGGGAATGGCCGAGGCGTGTCCCGGCGGCGCCGCCCCCAACTGGCGTTCCACGATGCGTCGTGCCTGATCCGCGGGCGAGGAGGCGTAGAGCACGTCCTGTTCGACGGCAATGAGCCCATCGCCACCTGGCGCCACGTAGAACAACGTGGCAGAAATTCGGCGCGCATCTCCGGGCGCCCCGTCAGCGGTGTGACTCGTGGCCGCCGAGCCCTCGCGCAACGGCGTATCCACAAGCCAGCCGGGCAGCCAGAGCGACACCAACCACACGCCCAGTGCGGCGCCCGCCACCGTCAGCGCGATGTAACCCCAGAGCCGTCGGGTCAGGGTCATCGGTCACCCCCACCGAACGTGGGCCATCCGGCGCGCAGTTCGCTGATGACGCCAACCATGACCTCTGCCACCGCCCCATGAAATGCGCTGCTGCCCAGCCGTTCGGCGTCAGCCACGTTGGTCAGGAAGCCCATCTCCACGAGGATGGCCGGCATGTTGGCGCCGACGAGGACGCGGAGCGGCGCTCGATGGAAGGGAGCGGTCTGCGAAGGCAGACCCGCATCCCCCAACCGGGCAGCCAGCATCTCGCCGAATTGTGACGAACGCTCGGCGTGGGGCATCTGCGCCAGTCGCCAGGGGACCGTGCCGATCACGCGCATGCCGCCCCCGACGACGGGCACGGACTGGTCGGGGTCGGTGCTCCCCGGTTGGCCGCCGGCGCTCGACGCGTACTCGGCCGGGTCGAGCGACTGCACCTGCCAGCCGCGCATGGTCGGCATCGGCGAGCCGTTGGCGTGCAGGCTGATGAACACGTCGGCCTTGTTGTTATTGGCGAGCGCCGCGCGGCGATCGATCGCCACGTCGGTATCACCGTCGCGGGTCAGGATGACGCGCAGCCCGAACCGCGATTCCAGCATGCCCTTGAGCCGCTGGGCCACCGCGAGCGTCACCTGCTTCTCCTCAAGGCCCGATGCGCTGCGACGGCCAATGTCGGCCCCGCCGTGCCCGGGGTCAATCACCACCGTGCGGAGTGTGCCGGGCCGATCGATGGCCGGGATCGGCGCCACCGGCTCAGGCCGGGCAGGTGTCGTCGGCGTGGCGCCGAGCAGATCGAGGGTGATCCGCGTGGCGTCCTGCGCGTCAGCCTGTCGCACGTTGCTGACGCCTGCGCCCAGGTCCAGGTACAAGGCCGGCCCATCGGCGCGGATACCCGACAGCCATTCGGCGGGCACCGACGCGAGCGGTGTCAGGTCGAGCGCGTCCGCCTGGAAGCGCACGGTCACGATGTTGCCTTCCCGCGTGGTGCGTGAGGTGGTGGCCGGGTCGACCGTGATGACCAGCCGTCCTCCGGCGGCGGTGCGCTCAAATTGCGGCGCAACCTTGGGCACGACCGCGGTGCCCATGACGATCAGGCGCGATCCGCGCCGGATGTCGATGCGGCGGTCGAGCAAGGGATCCAGTACCCGCAGAAAATCAATGGGCACGAGCCAGGCCCCGGCATCCTTGGTCACCGGAGCCGACAGCGACACGAGACGTCCGCCAGCCGAGACCGTGGCCTGCCCCTCGGTCAGCGCCACACGCTGCGAGCCGACCGCCAGCGCCACACTGCCTGTACGCGCATCCTCGCGCATCGCAATGTTGAAGAACCGCGCCAGGGTGTCAAGTGCGACGAAATCGGTCGTGCCTGAGGTTCGCACCACCGGGAGCGTGCGGGTCCCGTCGGAGCCGATCACGCGATAGGGCAGCGGCGCCTGAGTCGTGGCACTCGCCAGCATCAGGCTCCAGAAAATGACGACGACGGCCGTACCGCGGGAGAGCAAGTGCTAATGATAGCAAGCGGGCCGCCGCCGATCAGGCCATAATCGGCCCATAATCGGCAACGACGCATGGACTCCTGGGTGACATATGGCTTGCTGGCCGTGGCCGTCGTGCTGCTGGTCCTGACCCTGCGGTGGTCCTGGGTGCTCCGGCGGACCCTGTCGGCCCGCCAGGAAGATCGGGTGCGCCTGCTGGCGCTCTTTGAAGGCAGTCCGCTTCCGACCTGGGTGTTCGAGAACGAAACCCTGCGGTTCGTTGAAGCCAACGACGCCGCACTTCAGCAGTACGGCTACACGCACGACGAGTTCACGGCACTCACCGTCCGCGATATCCGTGTGCCTGAAGAGTGGCACATGGTGGATTGGCTGGCGACGCTGGGCTCGTCCGAAATTCCCGTGCAGCGCGCCACGCACCGGCGCAAGGACGGCACCCGGCTTGAGGTGGCGATTCACTCGCGCCCGGTCACGTATCTGAACCGGCCGGCACGGCTCGCCATCGTCCAGGACATTACAAGCCGCCTTGGTGTGGAGCGCGCGTTGCGTGAGAGCGAAGCGCAGTTCCGCGCGATGTCGGAAGCGTCGCCCGCCGGTGTCACGATGATGACGGCCGACGGCGGCATGCGGTACGCGAACCACGCCGCCATGCGCATGCTCGGCATGCCGCTGGAGCGTGCGTTGGGTGATGGCTGGATGGCCGGGGTGCATGCCGACGATCGTGAGCGCCTCAAGGCGGAATGGCTGGCGGCCGCGGCGGCGCGCGAGGCGTACACGGGCGCTGGCCGCTTCCTGCGCGCCGACTTCTGGTGGCGCATCCGGACGTCGCCGGTCTGGTCCGGGGGCACGTGTCTCGGGCACGTGGCCGTGATCGTGGATGAAACCGAGCAGCGCAGTGCCGACGAGGCGCTGCGTGAGAGCGAAGAGCGGTTCCGTCAACTGGCCGAGCATACGCCGGCCGTGGTGTACCTGGCCGAACCTCGGACCGGCAGCATGTTGTTCATCAGTCCGGCGTACGATCGGATCTGGGGCAGGAGCAGCGCGTCCCTGTATGCGAGCCCGTGGTCGTTCCTTGACGCCGTCCATGAGGAGGATCGCGATCGGGTGCGGCAGGCGTACCAGCATCGCCTGACGCGCCTGTCGATCCAGTACCGCATCGTCCGGCCCGACGGGGAATTGGTGTGGATCGAGGACATGCAGTTTCCCATTCGCCGGGCGGATGGCGGCATTTATCTGGTGGCCGGACTCGCGTTTGACGTGACGCGCCGCATTCGTCTGGAAGCGCAGCTCATTGAGTCGCAGAAGATGGAGAGCCTGGGCCGGCTTGCCGGCGGCGTGGCGCACGATTTCAACAATCTGCTCACCGTGATCCTGTCCTATGCCGAGTTGCTGAAGGAGCCGGCCGTCGGGCACAGCGAAATCCTCGCCGGACTGCATGAGATCGATACCGCCGGCCAGCGCGCGTCGGCGCTCACGCGGCAGTTGCTGACGTTCGCGCAGAGACAAGTCGTGGATACGCGCGTGGTCGATCTCAATCACATCATTGCGACCCTCGAGCCGCTGCTGCGGCACCTGGCGGGCGACGACATCAAAGTGGACGTGCGGCTTGGCGCCACCGTGCCCACAGCGCGTCTGGACTCCAACCAGATCGATCAGGTGGTGATGGACCTGGTCTCCAACGCCCGAGACGCCATGCCCAGTGGAGGAACGCTGCGGGTCGAAACCGCGACTGTGCTGGGGCCGATCGAGGGGACGGTTGTGCCGGCCGGCCAGTTTGTGGCGCTCACGGTGGCCGATACCGGCACCGGGATCCCGCCCGAGATTCGCGCGCAGGTGTTCGAGCCGTTCTTCACCACGAAGCCCAAAGGCCAGGGCACGGGACTCGGGTTGTCCACCGCGTTCGGGATCGTGACGCAGTTCCAGGGATTCCTCGAACTGTCGTCGCAGGTCGGACTCGGCACAGAGTTCACCTGTTATTTTCCCACCGTGGGGGCCATCCTCGAGGAAGAACCCGAGGGGCCTTCGTCGCCGCCGGTCACGGGCGGCCACGAGATGGTGCTGGTCGTTGAAGACGAGCCGGCGGTCCGTGATGTCGCGCGCGCCACGCTCGAGCGCGAGGGCTATCGAGTGGTGTCCGCCGCCAACGGCATCGAAGGCATGGCCGCAGCTGCCGCCTGCGGGGGCGAACTCGATCTGATCGTCACTGATGTTGTGATGCCTGAAATGAGTGGGTGGGAAATGGCGGAGCGGCTTCGTGCCGACCGGCCCGCGCTCAAGGTGCTGTTCACCTCGGGCTACAACGAGGAAATTGCCAGCGCCGATGGACGCGTGGGCAAGGGCGTGCACTTCCTGCCGAAGCCGTACCTGCCGGCGATGCTGTCGCTCCGCGTGCGTCAAGTCCTCGATTCGCATTGACCGCCGCCTGATAAGCTTGCCTCGGCCATGGTGCAGGATGGTGATCTCGATATCGTTCGGCGACTGGCCCATGGCGACGGGGCCGCGCTGGGTGATTTGTACGACCGGCATGGGCGGACGGTTTTCGCCTTGGCTGCGCGTATCCTGGGGGACCACGGCGAGGCCGAGGACCTGACGCAGGACGTATTTACCCTGGCCTGGCGAAACGCTGCGAAATACGACGCGTCGCGCGGGGTGGTGGCGGCGTGGCTCCTGGTCACGACCCGGACGCGGGCGATCGACCGCTTGCGGAGCCGGCGGGTGCGCCCCCGATCCGCCGGGGCATCTGAGATTCTCCGGATGGACGCCATCCCCGACACGGCGGCGTCCGTAGAGATGATTGTGGCGAGTGAGCAGATGGCCGCCCGGGTGCGGGCGGCGCTTGAGACCCTGCCTCCGGAATATCGAGAGCCGCTGAATCTCGCGTACTTCGAAGGGTTGAGCCACAGTGAAGTGGCCGAGCGCACCGGGACGCCGCTCGGGACCATCAAGACCAGGGTGCGATCCGGCCTGGCGCGGTTGCGTCAGGCGATGGACGCCGGAAAGGAGCGCTGACGAAATGACTCACGAAGACGTGCAGGCGTCAGCGTCCGAGTACCTCCTGGGCTCGCTCGATGAGGTGACGGCCGCGCGAGTGGCCTCGCACCTGGCGGGATGTGATGCCTGCCGTGATGAGGTGCGAGAGGTGGCGCGCACGCTGGATGCGCTGGCGCGATCGGTGCCGGAAGTGCATCCTCCGGCCGCGTTGCGCGATCGAATTGTGGCCATTCCATCGACCGTGCCGCAGGTCGCGGCGGTTGCCCCGTCGGTGGCAATCGCGCGGCCGCGCCCGCCCCGGATCGCGCCGTGGTTCGCCGCCGTGGCCGCCGCATTGGTCGCGGCCGTCGCGATGTGGCAGGCCGCCAGTGCGCGCGCCGAGGTCGATCGGTTGCGCCAGGAACTGGCGGACGTCAGGTCCATGGCCGGCCAGACGCTGGTCGCCAATGCCTCGCTCCAGCAACAGGTGGATGACTTCACCAGACAGACCAACGTGTTGCGGGCGTCTGATCTGGTGTCGTATTCACTGGCTCGCCAACCGGGGGCGCCCGAGGGGGTGGTCCGTGCCCGCGCGTATGTCACACAGCAGCGCGGCCTTGTGTTCACGGCCGAGGGCCTGCCCACCCTGCCTGCCGGCAAGGTCTACCAACTCTGGGTGATCGTCGATGCGAAGGCGGTCAGCGCCGGCCTGCTGTCGCCCGACTCGGCGGGCCGCGTGTACGCGCTTCTGACCACGCCCGACATCGCGGCCATGCCTGGCGCCGTGGCCGTGACCATTGAACCTGCTGGTGGCTTGTCACAGCCGAGTACCCCGCCGATTCTGGTCGGGATCGCACAGCAATAGGCGGCATCGACTCGTCTCGCAGGCGGTCGTGCCTTCGCCCGATTTTTGGGTAGAATCACCGGATGTCTACTTCGTCCCATTCGCCACTGATCTGTCTCACTGTCCTGGCGTCATCGCTCGTCGCCGGCTGCGGCGGGACTCCCGCCGGGGGACCGCCAGGTGTGGGTGGGCGAGGGGGCGGTCCCGGGGTGCCCGTCGAAATCGTCACCTTGGCGCCGGTGCCCGTGGAAGACGCCAGCGAATTGGTGGGCACGGTCAAGTCACGCCGGTCCACGATCGTGCAGTCGCAGGTGGAGGGCTTTCTGACGCGCATCGCCGTCGTTTCAGGTGCCCGCGTGAACCCCGGGACCGTCCTTTTCGAGATCGATTCCACCAGCCAGCAGGCGGCGGTGGCGGCGCTCGAGTCCACGCGGGCCGCCCGCGAAGCGGATGCCGCATTTGCGCGCCAGCAGGCGGCGCGAGCGAAGGCGTTGTTTGACGTGGGTGCCGGCAGCCAGCAGGAGATGGAGCAGGCTGCGACGAGTGTGAAGACGACCGAAGCGCAGTTGCAGGCGATCAACGAACAGATCCGGCAGCAGAAGAATGAGCTGGCCTATTACCGCGTCACGGCGTCGACCTCGGGCATCGTGGGCGACGTGCCGGTGCGTCTGGGCGATCGCGTGACGCGGTCCACGCCGCTGACGACGATTGAGGACAACTTAGGCATGGAGATCTACCTGAACGTGCCCGTGCAGGATGCCACGCGACTGCGGACAGGGTTGGCCGTGCGCGTGCTGGGCCCGCAGCGGGAAGTGCTGGCGACCGAACGCATCAACTTTGTGGCGAGTGCGGTGGACCAGACGCAGACGATTCTGGCGAAGGCGGCGCTGCGCTCGGCCTCGCAGTTCCGGTCGGACCAGTTTGTGTCGGTGAGCCTCGTGTGGTCGGAATCGCCGGCCCTCGTGGTGCCTCTGGCGGCGGTCACACGCGTGGGCGGCCAGTTCTTCGTGTTTGTGGCGGAAGCCGCAGACGGCGGTGGCCGCGTGGCCCGAATGCGGCCCGTCAAACTCGGCGCCGTGATGGGCAACAACTATGTGGTGCTCGAGGGCCTGAAGGCCGGAGAGCAGCTCATCGCCGCCGGCATTCAGAAAATCGGTGACGGGGCTCCCGTGTCGCCTGTGCCTCCCGCGGCCCCCGGCACTGGGCGGCAGGGTGGGGAGGGACGGTAGTGTTCAGCCAGCTCTTCATCCGGCGGCCCATCCTCGCCACCGTCTGTTCGCTCATCATCATGCTGGCCGGTGCGGTGGCGATTCCCTCGCTGCCCATCGCCCGCTATCCTGAATTGACGCCGCCGGCGGTGTCGGTGTCGGCGTTCTACACCGGTGCCAATGCGCAGGCCGTGGAAAGCGCGGTCACAACCCCACTCGAACAGGTGATCAACGGCGTCGAGGGCATGCTCTACATGACCTCGTCGAGCACCAACACCGGCTTTGCGTCCATCAATGTGGTGTTCGAGATTGGCCGCGATCCGGATCTGGCGGCCGTAGACGTCCAGAATCGCGTGAACCAGGCGCTGGGCCGCATGCCGGCCGACGTGCGCACCAATGGCATCGCCGTCACCAAGAACACGGCGGGCTTCCTCGGGGCCTACGGCTTCTTCGCGCGCGACAACCGGTACGACTCGCTCTTCATCAGCAACTATCTCGATCGGTTCGTGCGCGATGCGCTCAAGCGTGTGCCGGGCGTGGGCAACGTCATCATCTTCGGAGAGCGCAAGTTCGCCATGCGCCTCTGGCTCGACCCCGACAAACTCGCCGGACGGGGCCTGACCTCGGGCGATGTCATCAGCGCGCTCCGCGAACAAAACGTCCAGGTGGCGGCAGGCTCGGTGGGAGACGCACCGGCGGCCCCCGACCAGATGTTCCAGATCAGTGTTCGCGTGCAAGGCCGGCTCGTGGAGGTCTCGGAGTTTGAAAACGTGGTCGTGCGAGCCGGCGCCGGCGGCGCGCTCGTGCGCGTTCGTGACGTCGGCCGTGTCGAACTGGGTGCCGAAAGCTACAGTTCGGTCCTGCGGTTTGCCGGCTTCGAAGCCTCGGGCCTTGGCATCCAGCTCCTGCCTTCCGCGAACGCGCTCGAGACATTCCAGGGCGTGCAGGACACCATGGCCCGGCTCGAGCGCAACTTCCCGCCAGGACTCGAAGCACGACTGGCGTTCGACAACGTCGGTGTGGTCCGCGAATCGATTGTCGAAGTCCTGAAGACACTGGGCGAAGCCATCTTCCTGGTCGTACTCGTGCTGTTCCTCTTCCTGCAGAACTGGCGCAGCACCCTGATTCCGGCGCTGACGATCCCGGTGTCGCTCATCGGCACCTTTGCCTTCGTGAAGTTGTTCGGGTTCTCGATCAATACCCTGACGCTGTTCGGCATCGTACTGGCGACCGGCACCGTGGTGGACGACGCGATTGTGGTGATTGAGAACATCGAGCGGCACATGCGCGAGTACGGCAAGAGCGCCTACCGCGCCTCGGTGGATGCGATGCGCGAGGTCTTCTCTGCCGTCATCGTCATCGGCATCGTGCTGGTGGCGGTCTTTGTGCCAGTCGCGTTTTTTCCTGGCACGACCGGCCGCATGTATCAGCAGTTCTCGCTGACCATCGCGTTTGCCGTGGTGTTGTCGGTGTTCAACGCCGTCACGCTGACGCCGGCGTTGTCGGCGCTGCTGCTCGACCAACAATCCCACACGCAGGGATGGTTCTTCCGGACCGTCAATCGCGTGATTGATGCGGGCACCCGGTTCTACGTGCGTTCGGTGCGGTTCACCCTGAGCTGGCGGTTCGCGTTCATGCTGCTGTTTGGCCTGGCGATGTACGGCACCTGGTGGGTCTACAAGGCCGTGCCTGGCGCGTTTGTGCCCGCCGAGGATGAGGGCTACTTCATCACGATCGTGCAGGCGCCCGCCGGTTCGTCCCTGGAGTACACGACCGAGATCATGAAAAAGGCCGAAGAGATCTACGCGCAGACCCCGGAGATTCTCGCGGTGTTTTCGGTCGCCGGTTTCAGCTTCAGTGGTTCGGCGCCCAATCAGGGACTGATGTTCGCGCGTCTTGCGCCGTTTGAGGATCGGACCGCAAAAGAGCAGTCGCTTGAGTCGGTGCTCGGGCGGTTGCGCGGGCAGTTGTTCTCGATTCCTGGTGGCCTCGTGTTTCCCGTGGCGCCACCCTCGATTCAGGGACTGTCGGCGTTTGGCGGATTCCAGTACGAGCTGCTCGACCGCCCCGGCGGCGACATCACGGAACTGGCCTCGCTGACGCAGCAGATGATCGCGCGCGGGAACCAGTCGGGGCAGGTGACGGGGCTGTTTTCGAGTTTCACCGCAGACGATCCCCAGTTCATTGTTGACGTGGACCGCGACAAGGCCCGCGCGCTCGGCTTGCCGATGCGCGAGGTGACCGAGGCGCTGCAGGTGCTGCTGGGGTCGAGCTACGTCAACGATTTCGACTTCAACAATCGCGCGTATCGCGTGTACGTCCAGGCCGACCAGGCCTTTCGAGCGAAGCCCGACGATCTGAAGCGCTACTACGCTCGTGCGTCGAGCGGGCGGATGGTGCCGCTCGACTCGGTGGTGACCATGCGCGAAACCACGGCGCCTGCCGTCATCAGCCATTTCAACTTGTTCCGGTCCACGGAGATCAGCGGCGCCACGCTTCCGGGCATTTCGTCCGGACAGGGGCTGACCACAATGGAAGCAATTTCTCGGGAGGTGCTGCCCGCCGGGTACGACTTTGCCTGGGCGGGACAGTCGCTTGAAGAGATCAAGGCCGGCTCGCAGGCGGTGTACATCTTCGCGCTCAGCCTGTTGCTGGTGTATCTGGTGCTGGCGGCTCAGTACGAAAGCTGGGTGCTGCCGTTAATCATCCTGCTCGCAGTGCCGTTGGCGGTGTTCGGCGCCTTGTGGGCGCAGATGCTCAGGGGCTTTGCGAATGACGTGTTCTGCCAGGTGGGTCTCGTGATGCTGATTGGCCTGGCAGCCAAGAACTCGATCTTGATCGTCGAATTTGCCGAGCAGCTCCGTCACAAAGGAATGTCGATTGCTGACGCGGCTGTCGAAGCGGCACGTATCCGGTTGCGCCCGATTCTCATGACGTCGCTGACCTTCATCCTCGGCGTGATGCCCCTCATGCTGGCCACGGGCGCGGGCGCCGGTGCCCGAAACTCGGTCGGCACGACAGTTGTGGGCGGTATGGTTGCATCGACCTTTCTGTCGGTGCTCTTTATTCCTCTGCTGTACGTGCTGATACGCACGATGGCGCCAGGCCGACAGGCACCCGATGATAGTGACGAAATGGAAGGAGGGGCCCATGTTGAGGCGTAACCGTGTGACGGGCGCCGTCGTTGCCCTGGCCATGTGTGTGTCGGTAGTCTCGGCCGCAACTCAGGAACCGGCGTTGCCCAGAGTCGAGTTCGACGAGGCGATCGCCCAAGCCCTCTCGAAGAACCCGACGATCGCCCTTGCAGCGACGGGAATCGTGCGAGCTGAGGCGCTGCTCCAGCAAGCCCGCACTGTGTACCGCCCGACCGTGGGTGCCGGCGTCACGAACACCACGCTCGACCGCGAACGGGGGTTCAGCGGGCAGGTGTCGCAGCCACAGAACCAGGTGACGTTTTCGTTGAATGCCACCATGAACGTCCTGGCGCCGGCCCGCTGGGCGGCCGCGAATCAGGCGCGCGATCAAATCGACATTGCGCGGATTGAGACTGACGAAGTCCGGCAGCAGGTGGCGGTAGCCGCCGCGCAGACATTCCTCGCGGTGATCGCGCAGAGGCGGTTCCTGGACGTCACCATGCGCTCGCTCGAAAGCGCGAGGGCCCACCTGCAGTACGCGCAGAATCGACTGGCCGCTGGTGCCGGTTCGCGGCTCAACGAACTGCGGGCCAATCAGAGTGTGTCGAGCGACGAGGTGCGTGTCGAGGGTGCGCGGCTGGCTCTGCGTCGCGCACAAGAAGCGCTGGGCGTCATCCTCGCGGCCGATGGTCCGGTGGACGCGGGGGCGGAACCGCCCCTGGACGAGGCCGGCGCGTTGCGTGAGGCCGGTCGGGATCAGGACCCGACCGCTACCACATGGATGGTGCTGCGTCCTGACGTCAAGCGCCAGACCGCCCGGATTGATGCGGCGAAACGCGTGGTCGGCGACAGCCGGAAAGACTGGTACCCCACCGGCGTCGCCTCGCTCGATCCCCAGTACCTCACACCCGCCGGCTTGTTTCAGCCGTCGCGTACGTGGCGGCTGACGGTGTCGTTTGCCCAGCCCATCTTCGACGGCGGCCAGCGACGGGCGACACGGGCGTTGCGGCAGGTCTCTGCCGACGCCCTCACACTCAACCTCACGTCGCTGCAGATTGCCGCGCGAGCCGAGGTGCGCGTGGCACAGGCGGCGGTCGACAGCGCACAACGCGCACTCACCGCGGCGAAGCGCGCGGCCGAACAGGCGAACGAAGTGCTGAAGATCACGACGGCCGTGTTCGAGGTGGGCGCCACGACGAACATCGAAGTCATCGACGCACAGCGGTCCGCGCTGGACGCCGAGACGGTCGCGACCCAAACCGAAGACACCTGGCGCCAGGCCCGGCTCGAACTCCTCGTCGCGCTCGGTCGTTTCCCACGCTGACACCTCCTGTAATCCGACGTGTGCGACACTGAGCGCGTCATGAAACTCGTATCAGTCCTCGTCGTCCTGCTGGCCGCAGCCAGCCAGCAAGCCCCCAACGTTGGCCGACCCGCCGTCGCCCCTGGCAGCGCCGAGGGCGCCAGGGTGGAACAACGCGCACAGGGCGATGGCCCGGCACCCGAACTGGTGGCGAGCTTTGACGGACTGGGCGTTGGATTCGAGGGGCCACACGGCACGTCCACCGGGCGCAATCCTTCCGACAACAGCCTGGCGGTTGGCCCCAACCACATCGTGGCCATCGTCAATTCGAAGTTCGCCATCTTCACCAAGAAGGGCGCGAAGTTCGACACCACCGGGCGTATCCTGCACGGCGCGGCGAATACCAACACACTGTTTGCCGGATTCGGCGGCACCTGTGACGCCCGCAACAACGGTGATGCGGTGGTGCGATACGACCAGCTCGCGAATCGCTGGCTGGTTGTCATGCCGATCTTCCGCCGCGCGGCCGCGCGTGCCGACCAGCCGGCCGTGCCCAAGCCCGGTGAATCTGCGGTGCCGAGTGTGCCCGGCGTGGCGGGACAACCCGGTCGCGCCGCGAAGTTGTTCACACCGGCACCGGCTGCAGAGACGACGCCACCGGTCGCGCAGGCCCCGCCGCCGGCGGGAGGCGCTCGAGGGGCCGGCGCGCCAGCGGTACCGCCCCCGACCGGCCCGTACTCGATGTGCTACGCCATCAGCACCACCGACGATCCCACGGGCGAGTACTACCGGTACGAGTTCCTTCGCCCGCTCTTTCCCGACTATCCGCGCCCGGCCGTGTGGCCCGACGGCTACTACGTGCCCACCAGCACTGGAGACGACGTCATCGAGAAACATGCGTGTGTGGTCGAACGCGCGAAGATGCTCAAGGGAGAGCCCGCCGCAGAACAGTGCCTGATCGTCGGTGACGTCAACTTCCTGAACAACGCGGACCTGGATGGCACGCGCCTGCCGCCGGTGCGCTCGCCGAACATGATGCTGGCCACCGGTGGTTCGCAGCTCAAGGCCGACGTGGATGACGATGGGGTGTATGTGTGGAACTTCACGGTGGACTGGGCTGACCCGGCAAAGACCAGGCTGTCACCCGTCCAGAAGATCCCGGTGGCGCCATACACCTACCTGTGCGGCGGGCAGCTCACAAGCTGTGTGCCGCAGCCCGGCAGCGACCGCCGGCTCGACGCTCAAGGCGACAAGTTGATGGCGCGAGTCGTGTACCGGCGCGTCACGCAGGGCAGGACGTCCTATGAATCCATCGTCGCCGTGCATTCGGTGGATACGGAAAGCGCCGCGGGTGGCGTGCGCTGGTACGAGTTCCGCGTGAATCCCGATCGGTCGTTGCGCCTGCACCAGCAGGGTACCTATGCGCCCGACGGTAACTATCGATGGATGGCGAGTCCGGCGATCGATAAGCTGGGCAACATCGGGATTGGTTACTCCTTCGGCGGAGCCGCCGTGTTCACGGGGCAGCGGTTCGCCGGGCGGCGGGCCGCCGACCCCCTGGGCCAGTTGTCCCTGCGTGAGGCGACGCTGGTGGAAGGCCAGGCCGCGCAGACGAACACGCTGCGGTGGGAAGACTACGCGCAGACGGCGATGGACCCCTCCGACGACTGCACCATCTGGTACGTGGGCGACTACTACAAGGCGGGCGCCACGAACTACTCCACGCGGATCGGTGCGTTCAAGCTACCAGGGTGCTGACGCACCCTGAAGCGGCGGTGTTCGGCCGCGTGTGTGCCGTTCAGCACAGTCGCGTGGCCCCCACAACGATTTTTCGCCCCTGATCTGCTCCGACCACATCCGACGGCTGGTGCCGCCCGTAGACCACATGACAGCTTGCGGCCAAGGCGGGAATTACCCGGCCGAGGCCGCAGCTCTTTCTTGTGGAGGTGGATGTGAAGAGAGTTCAGAAAATCATCGTCGTGGCGACAGTCGCCATCGCAGCGGTGGGAGGCGTGTGGTTTGGCACCTCGCAGGCTTCCAGTCACCGTGAGGCGCCGCTCATCAGCAATGACCCGGTCGCCGACAATACCGATTTGTACGCATTTGTCAGCCCCGTCAACACCGACCGCGTGACGTTCATCGCGAGCTTCATTCCGCTCGAAGCCCCGTCGGGCGGCCCGAACTTCGACAAGTTCGACGACAACGTGCTGTACGAAATCATGATCGACAACAACGCGGACGCTGTTGAGGATGTGACCTACCAGTTCCGGTTCAAGACCCAGGTGCTGAACCCGAACACCTTCCTCTACAACACCGGCACGATTACCTCGCTCGACTCGCCCGCGTTCAATGTGCGCCAGTCCTACTCGGTGACCCGGGTGACCGGTCCGAGGCGTACGGGTGCGGCGCAGGTGCTGGCCACCGACCTGCCGACGCCTCCGGTCAATGTCGGGCTCAGGTCCACGCCGAACTACGCGGCGCTGGCCGCGTCAGCCGTGCGTCAGTTGCCAAACAACACCCAGGTCTTCGCCGGGCAGCGCGACGATTCATTTTTTGTCGATCTGAACCTCTTCGACCTGTTGGCCGTGCCGCCAGCCGACGTCGACAACAGCGATACCCTCGCCGGTTTCAATGTGCACAGCATTGTGATTGAGGTGCCCATCACGGAGTTGACCGGCAACAGGTCTCGTCCGGCGGTGGCCACCGATCCGAATGCCGTCATCGGAATCTGGTCGACCACGAGCCGTCCCAGCGTCACGAGCCGAACGCCCGGCGCGCAGACCCACTCGACACGGTGGGTCCAGATCTCACGGTTGGGCAATCCGCTCGTCAACGAGGTCGTCATTCCTCGCAGCACCAAGGATGCGTTCAACTCGCTCGAGCCCACCGGCGACGCCGCGGCTCTGGACTTCGTCCTCAACCCCGAAGTCCCCAAGCTCCTGACCGCACTGTTCGGCATCGTCTCGCCGCCGGCGCCCCGCAACGACCTCGTGACCATCTTCCTCAGAGGCATCCCCGGACTGAATCAGCCACCCAACGGCACCCCGTCGGAGATGCTGCGCCTGAACGTCGCGATCGCGCCGTCGGGCACTCCCAATCGGTTCGGCGTGCTCGCAGGCGACATCTCAGGCTTCCCCAACGGGCGGCGCCTGGGTGATGACGTGGTCGACATTGGCCTGCGCGTGCTCGCCGGTGCCTCACCACTCACGCCGACGTTCAATACCGGTATCAACGCCCAACTGGGTGACGGCGTCAGCGCCAACGACGTCCCCTACCTTGCCACATTCCCGTTCATCGGCCTGCCGCGCGCCGGTAACCGGTAACGCGCCCACTTTTTCAGGAGACCGACAATGCGACTGATGACACGATTCTTACTGACGGCGTCGCTGCTGGCGCTGCCCGCGGCGGCCCACGCCCAGAAGTTCCAGGTCTCGCCCTTCGCGGGCGTGACGTTCGGGGGCGACACGACACGGACGAGTGGCACCGCCGGACTCTCCGTTACCTGGATGGCCCTGGACTGGCTTGGCGTTGAGGCAGAGGTGGCCCACACGCCAAAACTCTTCGAGCAGGACGGGTTCACGATCAACCGCAGTCTGACGACCTTCTCAGGCAGCGTGGTTGTTTCGGCGCCGGGCATGGGCAGCGATCGGTTCAACCCGTATCTGGTGGTGGGCCTGGGCTCGCTCAAACCGCATCTCTCTGAAGCGGGTGACCTGTCCGAACAGTCAGGCAGCGTCCTGGCCGCCTCGGCCGGGTTCGGCGTCACCGGCTTCGTGAACGAGCACGTCGGCGTTCGTGCCGACATGCGCTACTTCCGAGGCATTCGAGACTCGGACCTCGACACCAACGTGTTCGGTGTGAAGTTCTCGGAATACTCGTTCTGGCGCACCACGGCCGGGCTTGTGGTGCGGTTCTAGGCCATGCGACGACGAGCGGTGGGAACGATGTTGGGAGTGATGACGGTCTTGCTGGTTGCAGCCGCCGCCTTTCGCGCTCCGCACTCCGCGCCCGATCGCTCGTCGTCGGCGCTTCCCCCCGGGGCGTCGAACACGTCCCGGGAGGCGCTTTCACAAACTGTCGCGCAGATGGAGGGTGTGCTCGCCGAGCGGCCGACCGACAGTGAGGCCGCTGTTCGACTCGCCGACGCGCTGCTGCGGCAGGCGCGCATCCTCAACCATGGCGGCCTGCCGCTACGCGCCGAAGCGGCCCTTGATACGGTCATTTCGGACAACCCTGCTGATTACCTGGCGCGCCGAATGAGAGCCGCCGTGTACCTCGCGCAACATCGCTTCCGCGAGGCGCTGCTCGAGGCCGGTCGGTGCCGCGAACTGCGGGGCGACGATGCCTGGATTGATGGCGTGATCGGGGACGCCTCGATCGAGCTGGGGGACTACCCGGCGGCCTTTGCGGCGTTCGATCGAATGATGGAGCGACGGCCCGACGCCGCGGCGTACGCGCGAGCCTCGTACGCGCGTGAACTGCAGGGCGACCTCAAGGGTGCAATAGCGCTGATGCAGATGGCGTCGAGCGCCACGTCGTCGCGAGACCCCGAGGCGCAGGCGTGGCAGACAGCCCAACTGGGGCATCTCTATCTCTCGGTGGGTGACACGAAGAGCGCTCGCCGGGAATACCTGCGGGCCGAGTATGTGTTTCCTGGACATCCGTTCGCCGATGCCGGCCTGGCCCGCGTGGACGTGGCCGAAGGCCAACCTGCACTGGCCCTGGCTCGCCTGACGCGCCGGCTGGCGGAAAGGCCGTCGGCGGCGGAATTCGCGCTGGCAGGGGACCTGCACCAGAAACTTGGTCAACCCGAACAGGCCGAGCGCTCCTATCGGCTGGCAGAAGCCGCGTGGACCAGCGATACGCCCGAGCCCGCTCAACTCGCCAGGTTCCTCGCCACCCGCGGCTGGAGGCTGCCAGACGCCGTGCGCCTCGCAGAAGAGACGTTCGCGATGCGCAAAGACATCTTCACGGCCGACGCGCTGGCGTGGGCCTACTTCAGGAGCGGCCGGCTTGATCACGCGCGCGTGGCCCTGAACCAGGCGCTCTCGACCGGGAGCCTCGACCGCGAACTGCGAGAGCACGCCGCGGCGATTGAAGCGGCGGTGCGCAGGCGTGGGAAGGCAGGGCGGTGATGGCCCGTTCACCCTGCGTCAAAGCCTGGATCTGGATCGTCGCGGTCATCTGCTTCACGACGCTGGTTGGCGCCCACCCGCTGTCCACATTCGGCGTCCGTCTCAACGTCACCGGCGACATCGTCACCGCCACCATCAACGCTGACGCGCGCCCACTGCTGCTCAAACTCGACGCGCTCGCGGCGACGGCCGTGACCGAAGGCGATACCCTTCAGCGAGTCGGCAGCCACAATGAGCTGATTCAGTCGCTGTCGTTTGTCGAGGCGGGGGGCACGCCAGTCGCGCTCTCTCCGGGCACCGCCCGCATCAACGCCGATGGGCAGATCGAAATCGCCCTGGTGGGCACTCTGCCACCCGGCGCACGCGAGGTCACCTGGCGCAGCCGCCTCATCTACGGCGCGTATCCGGTGAGCACTACGCATGGCACCGATACCGTGGAATCCGTGGTCTGGCTCCAAGGCGGTGAGACGAGCCAGGCATTCCCGACGGACAGCCGGTCCACGGTGGTAGCCGCGTTCACGGACTACGCGGCGCTGGGCTTTGAACACATCCTTCCGAAGGGGCTGGACCACATTCTCTTTGTGCTGGGGCTGTTCCTGCTGGCGCCCCGCATCCGGCCGCTCCTCGCGCAGGTCAGTGTCTTCACGCTCGCACATTCCCTGTCCCTGGCGCTCGCCGTGCTGGGCGTCGTCTCGCTGCCGCCCTCAATCGTCGAACCACTCATCGCGCTGTCGATTGTCTACGTCGGCGTAGAAAACCTCTTCCGCCGCAACCTCACGCCTCACCGGCTGTGGCTGGTGGGCGCATTCGGGCTGCTTCACGGCCTGGGTTTTGCCGGAGTCCTCTCGGACCTTTCATTGCCGGCAGGACAGACGCTACCTGCGCTATCGGGTTTCAACGTCGGCGTCGAAATTGGCCAGCTTGCCGTCATTGCGATTGCGTCGGCGGTGATGTTCGCGTGGACGCGCTGGGTGGCTGACGCGGATCCGTGGCTGCGGCGGCCCGCGTCGGCCGGCATCGCGATCATGGGCGCCTTCTGGGTCATTACGAGGTTGTAGCTGCATGTCTTGGGGACCGCGAGGAACGTGGCTGGCATGGTGTGTGGTGGCGAGCGCGATGAGCGCCGCGCCGGCTGTTGCCCAAACAGTAGCGCCAGGTGTCGTGGCGGGCCGGGTCACTGATGATTCAGGTGGTCTGTTGCCCGGTGTCGCCGTCACGCTCGTCGCCCGGGACGGTGAGCGGAAGACGCTGGCGGTTACCGGCGCCGATGGCCGGTTCGAGGTGGGCGCG
>CAZAZR010000012.1:0-2904 GCA_964489685.1 uncultured Solibacteraceae bacterium
GCGCGCGGGTTCTGGCTGGCGCCGGACAGTCTGTTGAACACGTCTCGGAAGGTGCCTCCGGCCACGCTTCTTCGAAGCGAACGACCCGCCTCGGCGAAGCGCCTGAAAATGTCTCCCAGATGTCCCTCGCGCACCAGATCAGGAAGGTCTCGGGCGATGTCGGCCCGTCGGGTGTCGCTGGCCAGCAGGGCCAACAGCACGTCGCACGTCGGATCTCGGGGCACCGGCCTGAGCTCGTCTCGTTCGAGGGTCAGGAGCAGACCGTGTGCAAAGGCAACCTGAGCCAGCATGGCCAGCGGATGTGGACTTGCGTCCATGACACCCATCTGCCAGAAGAGCCCGTGTTTGGCTCCGCGGTGCCGGATACGCGCGCCCTCGATCAGGAATTTTCGGTAGGTGTACGGTGCGGTGTAGTCGGGTCTGTGCTCGCCCAGCGTCGGGCGGGGACCGCGTGCCGCTGGGGCCCCGGTGCGCACGTAGTGTGTCTGCCACCCTCGGTTGTGCAGCCGTGCCGCGAAATCCGTGTCCTGGGCGAGGGAGTCGGGGACGCCTCCCTCCTGGAAACACGCCGTTCGAAACAGCTTCACGCCAACGGTCTGCCCCAGCAGGGCGTCCCTCAGTTCACCCACCATGATGCCGGTGTCAGGCCGCATGTGGGCGACGAGCGTTTCGACGCAGGTCGGATCCAGGATCATGTCGGCATCGACCTGCACGAAGTACGGGGTACGCACGCGTCTGGCCCCTTCGTTGATCGCACGGGAGAACGGGGACACATGCTCGATGACAATGACCTCGTCCACCGGCACCGATTGGGTCGCCAGGCTGTCGATGGCCCGCTTGGTGTAGGGCTCGCCGACCGACAGAACGACCGCGCTGACAGCGTGCATCACATGTCCTGAGCCTGAAACGGCTGCGTGATCGCACCGATGATCGCCATGAGTTCCCGGTAGGCGCCGCGAGCCCTGAAGCGATCGAGACGGTCGTCGTACCGGCGGTGTGCGGCCAGGTGAAGGCGTTCGGCCATGACTGGTTCGTCGAAGGGCTCGACAACGAGGTCCGGGTGGCACACGTCCCAGTTCCCGCAATTCTTCGATGCCACGAGGTTGCATCCCATCACCGCCCCCTCAAAAAGAATTCCAGGCGCGGCATCAATCAACGACGGGCAGGCGATGCACCGGGCGCGGCCCATGAGCTCGAAGAGCGCACCCCGGTCTGTCATGAAGCCGTGGTGGACGGCCCATCGCAATGCGTACGGCACGTCGCCCACCACATGCACGCGCAGGTCGCCCAGACGCCGTCCGAGCCTGGAGACCAGCGGATAGTTCTTTTCCACGCGTCCCCAGTCGCTCGCCATGAAGAGCACGTCGATGTCGCGCGCGGCGAACGGCCGAGCCAGGTGCTTCCAGGGTTCGGCGCCCTCGGCGATCCACTCGGCGAACGACAAGGCCGACGGATACATCTTCCCGATGGACTCGGCGAAGAACCGCTCGAACATGGCTTTCGTCAACTCGGAGTGCGTCACGAGCAGGTCGCACCGATCGACGCCAACCTGTTCAGCCCGGTTGATCAGCCGGGGCAGGATGGAGCCGTTCGTCAGTGCTCGACCCAGGGCAATGGCGTCCTGCGCACGCCCTGACGTGACAAAGTCCTGTGCCTGGCGGCAGGTGCCCGTCACGAAGATGACCCGGCGTTCAGGCGCCGCCGCCTTGAGCAACCCTGTGGCGAGGAACCCGAAGCCAACCGAGACACACGGGTCAATCTTCGCCACGAGCGATGCCAGACGAGGGTGGCGCGTACTCGCCAGGCTTGGTACGCAGCAGAAATGCCTGTTCAGCAGGCCACCCGTGTCGCCGAGTCGTCCTTCGAAATCGATCTGATGGAACGCGGCATCCACATCGTCCACCACATGGACATAGTGGACATCCCAGCCCTCGGCACTCATGCGACGGAACAGGTCGAGCGACGCGGTACTGGAGCCGCCCACGCCGCCTGGATCTGTGGATGCGAGCAGGACACGGGGGGGCGTCATCGCGAGGTATCTCGCGTCAACGCCACGAGTTCACCAACACTCTTGCCCGCGTCGAAGACCAATCCAAGCAGGCCGTTGACGCGCTCGGGACCGCGAGCCAGTGTGCTCAGCCCGGCGGTCAGGCGCTGCCGGGTGCGCTTCGCGCTGTGCTCGGCGTCGACCGGGTGCCCGTGTTTTCTGGCGACGCGCGCACCGTGCCGGCCGTGGACGTACCCTTCGTGCGCGAGGCCCCAGAGGGTGTGCTGGTTGTGGTGTCTCAGGACGGCCTTCGGCGCGTGGACCAACTGGTAGCCGGCGTGTCGGATGCGCCACGACAGGTCCACGTCCTGACCGCGCAGCAGCGCGACATCGAACAGGCCAGCCTCGATGAGCACGTCGCGTCTGGAGGCCCAATTCATGGAGATGACGTAGGGCGCCTCCTGCACCTCGATTGCCTCGTGGTGATCGTGGATGACCTCTCCGAAGCGGGCGATGCGATTCGCGCCGGGCATGCTCAGAATGGTTCCGCCCACGACACCGACCCTCCGATCCGCCAAGGGGGCGATCACGTGGGAGAGCCATTCGGGCTCGACGACACAGTCGGCATCCGTAAAGGCCACAATCGGGCCTCGGGCCGCCCTGATGCCGCAGTTGCGCGCGGTAGCCGCTCCGCGCGTGGTCTCGGTCAGCACACGAATACTGTCGCCAAAGGCCGCGAGGATGTCGCGTGTGCCGTCGGTCGATCCGTTGTCGACAATGACGATCTCGATTGGAGCGCTCGAGTCACGCATGGCCAGCAGTGAGGCCACACAGGCAGCCATTGTCTGGGCCTCGTTGTAGGCTGCGACGACAACGGTGGCGGCGACGTCGGCCGGGCGCGTCATCGGTAGGGTTCG
>CAZAZR010000012.1:3004-20361 GCA_964489685.1 uncultured Solibacteraceae bacterium
GACGCGCCTCCGCACCAGGGCGGGTGCCACTCCGTGTTTCTCCAGGATGCGACGCAACTCCCGACGTTGAACGCTTCGCGGGACGTGCGTGGTCAGCCGGAATCCGTCCCGGTGATCCCTGCACATGTACAACACGCGATGGATCGGGTGAAACACGGCGCCGTGATCGAGCATGGTCCAGGGGAAATCAAAGTCGTCGGAGGCGAAGTTGTTCAGCGTCTCGTCCACGCCACCACACGCCAGCCCCGCGCTCACTCGCCAGCACAGGAGGTGCTTCACCGGCGAGCCCGTGGAGAAGCTCTCGACGGTGACCGGCTTGTCTGGCAGGTAGTCGGAACTGAGCCGCTGATTGGCGCCGTCGATGTAGTAGCGACCGCTGTAGAAGAAGTCTGTGCCCTCGTTCTCGCGAATGGCCCGGCCGAGAATGTCGACCGCATCGGGTGTCCAGAGGTCGTCGCCGAGCAGGACCCCCATGAACGTTGTCTCGGCGGCCCGCATGGCAGTGTTGTAGGCACCGCCGAGCAGCCTTCCCTGATTGGGCACCAGCCTGACCCGGGGGTCCGCGAGTGCGTCGCGCAGCAGGTCCCTGAAGTGCGGCTGCCGGTCCTCGTCGACCACGATCAGCAGTCGCCAGTCGGCGCGGGTCTGCTGGAAGACACACTCGACGGCCTGCTCAAGGTATGGCCTATGATAGTGCGTGACCGGCAGGAAGACCGTGATCTGGTCGCGATCCATTGGCCCCCTATCATGCCAGTTTTGCCCCGACTCCTGAGTGGCGACGCCGCCGCGCGGTGTCTGGTCCGGTGACCGGGTGATGATGCCACTGGTGCTGGTCACCGGAGCCACCGGCTATGTCGGGGGCCGGTTGGTGACGCGACTGCTGGGCGCCGGGTATCGGGTCCGCGTGATGGTGCGCGATCCCGCCCGTTCTCAGGGGCGGGCATGGTCGGAACAGGTCGAGATGGTGCGCGGCGATGCGCTCGACCCCGCGTCGCTGGCGCCGGCGATGGCCGGTGTGTCCTGCGCGTATTACCTCATCCACAGCATGCAGAAAGTGGCGGCCCAGGGCGACTTTCACGAGCGCGATCAACGCGCCGCCAGAAACTTCGGAGAGGCCGCGAAGGCGGCTGGTGTGCCGCGGCTCATCTATCTTGGCGGGCTGGGTGATCCGGCCGCGGCGCTGTCGCCGCATCTGCGATCACGCCAGGACACGGGAGCGGCGCTGCGCGAGGCGGGGGTACCGGTCACGGAGTTCCGGGCGGCGGTCATTGTGGGATCCGGGAGTGCGTCGTTCGAGATGATTCGTCATCTCACGGAACGCCTTCCCGCCATGATCTGCCCGCGCTGGGTCTACACAAAGGTGCAGCCGATCAGCATTCGCAACGTGCTGGACTATCTGGTTGCCGCGCTTGAGGTGCCCGCGAGCACAGGCCAGGTCATCGAAATCGGCGGTGCCGACGTGCTGACCTATGGCGACATGATGCTCGGCTACGCGCGAGTGCGGGGTCTGCGACGCTGGTTGATTCCGGTCCCGGTGCTGACGCCGCGGTTGTCGTCGTACTGGGTGCACTGGGTGACACCCATCCCTGCCGAGATCGCGATGCCGCTCGTCGAGGGACTGCGCAATGAAGTCATCGTGCGCGACGATCTGGCGCAGCGACTGTTTCCGCAGATCCACGTGGTCGACTACCGCACCGCCGTCGAACGCGCGCTGGCACAACTGGATGCGGGGCACATCGAGTCCAGTTGGAGTGATGCGCTGGCCGCGTCCCTCGGAGACCGCGCGCCATTCAGCTTCACGGCTCAGGACGGCATGTTGATTGAGGTCCGCCAGCGAGTGGTGGCGGCACCGGCCGACGCAGTGTTTCGCGCCTTCACCGGAATCGGCGGCGCTCGTGGATGGCCCAGCTTCAACTGGGCCTGGCGGCTCCGGGGCGTCGTCGATCGCCTGGTTGGAGGTGTCGGCTTCCGGCGTGGCCGACGTGATCCGGACGACCTGCGGGTGGGCGACGCGCTCGACTTCTGGCGGGTGGAAGCTGTCGAACCCGGGCGCCTGCTCAGGCTGCGTGCCGAGATGAAAGTGCCCGGCCGCGCCTGGCTTCAGTTTGAGGCGCACGCGCAAGACGATGGCCGGACGTTGCTGGTGCAAACCGCCTTCTTCGCCCCCAAAGGCCTCTTGGGCTTGTTGTATTGGTATGCGCTGTACCCCTTCCACGGCCCCATCTTCAACAGGATGATCGACCGGCTGGCCCGTCTCGCCTGTTGAAGCGCCAACGCGCTCCGCTCAGCCAACGACCTGGGAATCAGTCTGAGACCGTGACTTCTGCGCAGGATATCGTCCCAACACGTGGACCGCATCCATCACGTACGGCCCCTTGTTGAGCATGACGCATTCCGCCCTGTGGGACATCGCCGCGTCGGTAATCTCGGCCCGCGACGGCAAGCCGTCCGTCGCCAGGCTTTCAAGCACCTGAGTCGCCCAGATTACGGGCACGTGTGCCGCTTCGCAGAGCCACAGGATTTCCTCCTGCACCTCCGCCAGCCGTTCAAAGCCACATTCCACGGCGAGATCTCCACGAGCGATCATCACGCCACAGCGAGGCGCCTTCAGGGCTTCCAGCAACATGGCCGGAAGGTTCTCAAAGCCGCGCTTGGTCTCGATCTTCAGCACAATGGCGGGCTGCTGATCCCCTAAAGGGGCCAGAAGCTTCTGGAGGGCGCGGACGTCCTCGACCGTATTGACGAATGAGAGCGCCACCATGTCTGCGTGCTTCGCGACGAAACCCAGGTCCGCGCGGTCCTTCTGGGTCATCGCGGCGAGGTGCACCCGATGGTGGCGGGAGTCAGGACGTGACCGAGCCGATCGCTGGCAGCCGGGCGGCCGGGTGTGAGTCCTCGGGTCAGCGTCAGCTGATCGCCCGTCGCCAGAGCAATCGGCGTTTCGAGGTGGGGAACCGGGCCGATGCAAGTGTCGGCGACGGTTCCGACGCCCTCGCGGCTGGCACGCAGATTGACGTCCGCCGTGATGTAACACGTGCGCGTTGACTCGACCCAGACGCCATCAGCGGTCAACGCAACGACAGACAGCACCCGCTTGGCCTGCCGGGCATCAGCGAATTGCAGGCGGTCGCCGACGGCAAGTGCCGTCAGGAATGCGGCTGGCAACTCGAAGGCCGCATCACCAGGCGCGGGTGCCTGGCGTGGCGATTCCTGAGCCGACAGCCACACGCGCGCCGGCCGGACCACGCGTCCGAACGGGTCGCACGTCGGCTTGACTTTGACGACGGCTGGACCTGGTTCGAGCGGGCCTGTGCGGAGTTTGGGCCCGGCCAGGTCCATGAGCACTCGACACATCCGGCCGGTGGCCTCCTCCGCACGCCGCAAATGAGCGATCATGCGGCCCCATCTGGCCTCGTCGTCGTGCGCACAGTTGATGCGCATGCAGTCCATGCCGTGCTCGATCAGGTGGTGAACGAGCGTGTAGTCGTCGGCCGCCTGACTGGGCATCGTCACCTGCTCAAGCGCATCACGCGAATCGTCCACGAGGCCAAGCAGATCTCGGCGTACGCGGATGAATTCGTCAATCAGCTCTTGGAACTCTGTGTTCAAGGGTCGCTCGGACGACGGACCTCATTGAATACCATGCCGGTACAAACTCCAGGTAACGCTCAGGAATCGTCCTGGCAACGATGGGTGGGACGTCGTATAAAGTCCGGCCGGCGATGTCGTGCAGTGCACACGTGGGCAGCAACGATCAGCGACGCCTGGAGGTCAGGCGCTCGTCAGCCACCTTATGTCCAGATCATCCGCGCACCGTACGGTTCGAGCGAGCGGTCATGACTGACGATGGTGGCTCTCTCGGCGAGCGCTTGCGCCACTAACATGCGGTCGAACGGGTCGCCGTGATGCGAGGGCAAGGCCTGAAGTGTGGCGGCGTGCGCCAGCGTCATCGGCAACTCCGTGAAGTCGTCGGCCGCGAGCAGGGACGAGAAAGGCTCGTCGAGCCTCAATCGACCGAGCCCGCACTTGATAGCCACCTCCCATCCGGAGACCGCGCTGACCCAGACGATGTCGGCGGTGGCGATGGCTTCGCGGGCTTCGCGGCCAAGCCGCCGATCGTCGCGTTGCCACCAGAGGATGGCGTGCGTGTCGAGCAGCAGCTTCATTCAGTCTTTGCCGGCGAAGGCGTCGGCGATCGCAGCGGGGAGCAGCGCATCAAAATCAGCGCTGATCCAAATCTTGCGTTTGGCGCTGCCGGGCATGCGCCGGGCCGTCCGGCGAATCGGGACCAACTTGGCGCGCGGCTTGCCGGCCTTGGCGATGATGATTTCTGCGCCGGCGGCGGCCTCTTCCACCAAGGACGACAGCTGGGCCTTCGCCGCGTAGATGTTGAGAGAGCGACTCATGGGACGACGCTACCAAAACCCACATGGTTGGTCAAGTTGGTCAAACCTGTGTGTTTCAAACCTGTGTCAGTGGCCGCACCCACCGTGATGATGGCGTCGCGCCGGATCAGGCTACCCCGCCTCATCGCGAGCGGTGACGCGCCATCGATTCGACCACGTGAGCAACGGTCCGGTCAGGGCCGTCGTCACCAGGGCCATGATGACCAGCATCGCAAAGATACGCGGCGAGAGGATGCCCAGGTCGTAGCCGATATTGAGAGCGATGAGCTCCATGAGTCCGCGGGTGTTCATCAAGGCGCCGAGCGCGAAGGCGTCTGGACGAGGTATGCCGGTCGAGCGTGCAGCGATGTACGTGCCGCCGAGTTTTCCGGCCGTCGCCACCAGGATGATCGCCAGGCAGATACCCCAGCCTGCGAGGTCATTGATGAGCGTGAGGCTGGTGCGCAGACCAGTGAAGACAAAAAAGAGCGGCAGCAGGAACACGGCGCTGAAATCCTCGATGCGCACGATCACGTGCTGCCGTAGCGAGGCCTGACTGGGCATGACCACGCCCGCCAGAAAGGCGCCAAACAGCGCGTGGATGCCGATGAGTTCGGTGGTCAGGGCACTGACAAGCATGAGCGCCAACGCGCCCACCAGAACGTTGTGCCCGAAGGCCTCTTCTGGTTGTGCCCCCGATTCCATCCAGTGGGGCAGCCAGCGCCGCACTCCGAACAGCATCACGGCGGCAAACGCGACGACCCAAAGCAGGGTGAGAATCGACCCCGTCCAACCCGCGTCTTGTGTGAGGGCGACAATGCCGGCCAGAAGAACCCAGGCGGTGACGTCGCCCACGGCGGCGGACGTCAGCGCCATGGTGCCCAATGGCGTGCGGGAGAGGTTGCGCTCGTCGAGAATTCTGGCCAGCACGGGAAACGCCGTGATGCTCATCGAGATCGCCATGAAGAGCGTGAACGACGTGGTCGTGGCGCGCGATCCGGCGAGCGACGTGAAGAGCAGCAGTGAGACCAGCGCCCCCAACACCGCCGGTACAACGATGCTGGCGTAACTGATGACCACCGCCGCCGGCGCCTTTTGCCTCAAGTGGCCGACGTCCATCGTCATGCCGGCAACGAACAGGAAGAGGCAGACGCCGATCTGGCTCAGCAGTTGGAGCGTGCCAAGCGACGATGCGGGGAAGATGGTCTGGAACACGCCGGGCGCCACCCAGCCGAGAAGGGAAGGGCCGAGCAGGACGCCTGCGGCCATCTCACCAATGACGGCCGACTGCCCGAGGCGGGCAAACAGTGAGCCCGTGATCCGTGAGGCCACGAGCACGGTGACGAGCTGCAGCAGCAGCTGGCTCAGGGGATCCAGGAAGGCGAGGGACATGGCGGAAGAGCTGGGCGGCCCGGCTTAGCCGGACCGCCCCCTAAAACTGCGGCACTGGAACCCAGGCCGCGCGACGTGACCTGCGTCAGCGCTGTGCGGCGGCCAGGTCGTTGACCGCTTTCACCAGCATCTGCACCTTGGCCTGATCCGACGAACCGGAGACCGAGCCGTTGAGCGTGGTGCCCAGCTGCTGCAGCGCGGTGCGCCGCGCCTGGCCCGACAAGCCCTCGGCACGCGTCAGTGCGCTGCGCGTGCTGGTGATCGTCGCGGCCGAGAGTCCCTTCGAGCGTTCGAGCTGATCGATAAACGCCTTCGGCAGCGCGAAGCTCGGCGGCCAGACGATCTTCCTCTGGTCCTGGGCATTCGCTTCGGTGAAGTTCACCGTCTTGGCCGCGTCGATCTCGTTCTGTGAGAGGTGCGGCGTCGGCACCATTTCGTAGATGTCGAGGCCGCGCGAGATCTCCGAGCTGTAGATCATCCCGTTGTACCAATACACCGACCACGAACCGGCGCTCAGCAGCCGGGTGCCGTCGAGCGGACCGCGGTCGAAGTACGCCATCTCGAAGGGCTTCTTGGGATCGGTCCAGTCGAACACCGTGATGCCGCCCTGGTAGAAGCCCTGCACCATGATGTCGCGTCCGGGGACGGGCAAGAGCGAGCCGTTGTGCGCCACGCAGTTTTCGAAGTCGGTCTGCGGCGCCGGCATCTTGTAGTAGCTGTGGAACACCAGCTTGCCGCGTTCGATGGTGAAGATGGCGTTGGCGCCCCACTCGAGGCGGTCCGTGCTGCGGCACCGCGGGCTGCTGCCGCCGCCCCACTCGTCCGAGAACAGCACCTTCGTGCCGTCGTTGCTGAACGTGGCGGAATGCCAGAACGACATGTTGATGTCGCCCGCCGCATCGATACGCACCGGGTGCGTAGGTTCTCGAATATCGAGCAGCAGGCCGTAGCCGCCACAGGCGCCGCCGGCAAACCCCGACTCGCCGTACACCGTGATGTCGTGACACTGGTTCGGGCCTGTGGGAGGACCGCCGCGTCCGCCCGCGCGTCCGCCTGCGGCACCCGCCGGAGGAACGGTGGCACCCGGCGGCAGCCCGGCCGCTGCTGCCACGGCCGGCGGTATGACGGTGCCTGCTGCTGGCGGCGTCGCCGCGCCTGCCGCGCCGGCACCGCCCGCGCGCGGCGGTTCCACACGACGGGGCGGCGGCGCGAGGCCGTTGAAGATGCGGGCGTAGTTGCCGACGGCAGCCTTCTCGGGGGCCGCGAGCGGCACTTTGATCACTTCCACGCGGAACTGCGCCGAGTCAGGATTGTCGGTCAGGGTGCCACCAACGCAGCCGGGCAGTTCTTCAGGCGACCGCACACCGGCCGAACCCGAGATGTACACGTAGACGTTCTCTTTGTCGTTGGGATCCTGAATCACCGTGTGCGTGTGTGAACCACGGCACGTCTGGACGTTCGCGACGTACTTCGGATTGGCAATATCAGAGATGTCGAAGATGCGGATGCCGCGGATACGGTCTTTGCTGATGGGCTCGGGCACGCCCTGCGTGCCGCAGTCCAGCCGCGCATTCGTGCCTTCAGACGACACAAAGAGCAGGTGCTTGAAGACCGAGACGTCGTTCTGCGACGCGGGGCAGGGAATCGTCTTCACGAGCACGGGCTTCGCCGGGTTCGACACATCCCAGAAAATGATGCCGGCGTAGTTGCCCTGCACGACGTACTTGCCGGTGAACGCCAGGTCCGAGTTCGTGATGCCACGGTGGCCTTCAGGCGGCGGCGTGGTGGACACGAGGCGCATGTTCCAGGCCGCCTGCGCGGCGTCCCAGTACCCGGCCTTGAGGCCGACGCGCGGATCGGGCGTCGGTGCCACGGCCGAAATCGTCGGCGTGATCGGCGTCGGCATCACGGCCGGCACCGGAGGCACGGGCGGTGGAGGGTTGCCCCGTCCACCGGCGCGTCCCCCCGGCGCCGCACCGGGTGCGCCAGCCTGCGGGGCACCGCCAGCCGGCGCAGCCACTGCGGGCGCCGCCGCTGGTGTTGGGGCCGGCGTTGCAACGGCCGCTGGGGTCGGCGCGGGCGCGGCCACCGCGGGAACCGGAGCGGCAGGCGGCGGCGTGGCCGCAGGCGCCGGCATCCTCGATGCGCAGGCCGCCAGCACCACGGCGCCGGCAATCGAGGTGACAAATCGAACGGTAGTGGATTTCTGAGTCATGAGCGTCAACGTCCTCCTCCAAGGGCCTCGAGCAGTTGTTGCATGCGTTCAATTTCCGCAGCTTGGTCGGCCTGCACATCCGCCGCGAACAAATACACAAAATCGTCCTGCGCCGCGCCGTGTGACGCGAACAGTTCTTCCACCATGCCGATGGCGCCCTGATGGTGTTTGATCATGCCAATCAGGAACAGCCGATCGAAGTCCTTGCCGCGCGCCTTCTTGAGCGCAGCCATCTCGGCGTCGTTCAGCATGCCGGGCATCAGCATGTCGTGCGTCATCCCGTCGTGCTCCATCTTCATGTGCGTCGCATCGGCCGCTGGCACGGTCTGCGCACGGTCGCGCAGCCAGGTGCGCATGAACGCAATCTCGTCGCGCTGGCTGATAAGCATCCGTTCGCACATCAGCTGAATCGTCGGGCTGGCGCCATTCGTCTGGGCCCACCCGGCCATGACCACGGCCTGTGCATGATGTGGAATCATGCCCTGCATGAACTTGATGTCCGCCGGGCTGTACGACTGACGGACCAACTCAGGCCGCGCTTCGGGGTCCACGAGCGGGGCGAGCGGAACGGCGCCCTGCCGCGGAGCCGCCATGGCCGGTGGCCGGGCGGCGCTCTGGCACCCGGAGGCTGCCGCAGCCACCAGGAGTCCAGCCAAAACAGTGCGAACGGACGTCACAGTCATCTGAAAGTCTCCCCGGGGCTGCCCGAAGTGTAAGCCATCTGCGGGGTGGATTCACATTAGACTGAAGTCCTGACCTTTTCTGGCCGAATGGAGAGAGCGTTGCTGAGCCGATCGATTATTGCTGGTGTGGTGGTGGGAGCCCTGGGGCTCGCCGGAGCGTGCGGCGGGGCCAAATCGGCTGCGCCGGCGTCGGCCGATGTCTGGGCGGTCGTGAACGGCAAGGAACTGCGCCGCGATCACGTCGAGCGCCTGTACCGGACGATGCTGAATCCTGATACGGGTGTCCCGACCGACGAGGAGGCCCTCGGCGCCAAGTTGGGCATTCTCGAAGACATGATCCAGGACGAAATCCTCCTGGCCCGTGCGGCGACCCTGAAGATTGAGCCGACGGCCGACGAAGTGGCCAAGGCCGTGGCCGACCAGCGCGGCGCCCTCTCAGAAGAGGCGTTCACGAAACAGCTTGGTGACCGGCGTATCACGATGGACGAGTTCCGCACGGAAGTCCGGCGCGAAATCATGGTGCGCAAGGTTGTCGAGAAGGAAGTGACCGAAAAGGTCGTCATCGCCGACGATGAAGTGACCGCGTTTTTCGACAAGAATCGCGCGCAGTTCAACATCCTCGAACGCCAGTACCACCTGGCGCAAATCGTTGTGAACTCCCAGCCCAATCCCCAGGTGGGGAACCGCCGGAATGACGATGCGACCACACCGGAGCAGGCGCAGCGCAAGGTGACAATGCTGACCGAGCGGCTGAGGACGGGGGACAGTTTCGCGGAACTGGCTGCCGATTTTTCCGAAGACCAGCAGTCCGCGTCGAACGGCGGCGACATCGGCTTCGTGCCGCAGTCGCGCATCGATCAGGCCCCCCCGCAATTGCGTCAGGCGGTCATGGCCATGAAGCAGGGGCAGGTCAGCACCGTCAACGCCGGCACACAGGTCACCATTCTGGCGCTCGTGGCCGTGCAGGAGCCGGGACAACGCGAACTGAGCGACCCGGAAGTGAAGGAAGCAATCCGCACCGGCCTGAAAGATCGCCGGACGCAGTTGCTGCAGAACGCGTTCATCAGCCGCATCCGCAATGAATCGACGATTGTGAACTACCTCGCCAAGCAGGTGGTGGATGGTGTGGGTAAGGCGGCCGACGCGGCCATTAGCAAATGAGGAACTTGGGAGCTTAGGAACTTAGGAATTGGCGGAACTGTTTCGTAGCTCGGCCTGGGTCTCAAGGCCGAGGATCAGAACGCGTCAGCCGCCACGTACGCGTTGATCACGGCGCGTTCGCCGTCGCGGCCGCGCGTCGCGTTGCCGTGCTCCATACCCACGACTCCGGTGAACCCCTTGCCGAGGACGTGTTTGAACACGTTGCGGTAGTTGATCTCGCCCGTGCCGGGCTCGTTCCGGCCAGGGTTGTCGCCCACCTGCAGGTACGCGATCTCGTCCCAGGCCGTGTCGATGTTTGGGATGAGATTCCCCTCGGTGATCTGCTGATGGTAGATGTCGAACAGGATCTTGCACGAGGGACTGCTCACGGCCTTGCAGACCAGATACGCCTGCGGACTCGACGTAAGGAACATCCCGGGGTGGTTCCGCAGCGTGTTGAGCGGCTCGAGCACCATGATGAGCCCGTGCGGTTCCAGGAGCGCGGCAGCCATGCGAAGCGTTTCAATCACACGCGCAGACTGATAGTCGAAGTGCGGGCGCTTGTCCACGTGGCCGGGCACCACGGTCATCCACTTCGCGCCGACGCGCTTCGCGATGTCGATCGACTCGGTAACCTCACGAAGAAACGCGTCGCGATGGAGACCCGCACCGAGCGTGAGCGTCGGCTCAGTCCAGTTGATGGTGTGCGCCACAAACACGCCCATCCGCATGTGGAGTCGCGCCAGCGTCTTGCCGATCAGTTCCTGGTCGGCCACCGTGCGTGCGCGCATGCCGTTGTCTTCGAGGGCCGTAAACCCTTCGGCCGCCATGAACTCCAGCTGCGCGACGAGGTCCGCTCCCGAGTGTTCGCGGAACATCCCGAAGTGCGGCGCATAGTTCAGCCGGAACTTTCGTGCAGGCTGCGTTGAGGCCCCAGCCCACAGGCGCGGCCCGGCGATGGCCACACCCGCTCCGGCGAGGAGCGTCGATGCGAGGAACTGACGCCGATACATGGCGTTACTCATTCCATGCACGATCGAGTGTGGTCTTGCCCGGCATCGGCACCGGCGGAACGATCAGTGACCCGTAGTCCGACGCGCCGACTGGCGGCGTGAGGTCCTGTTTCGCGTTCAGCACGGCATCCCAGGTCATCTCCTGACCTGTGTAAGCGGCCTCGCGTCCCATGATGGCGGTCAATGTACTTTCCGCCACCTGCTTGAGTTCGTTGTACGGCCGGCCTGTCCTGATGCTCGCCACCAGATCGGTGTGCTCCTGAACGTAGCCGTTCGGCCGCCGCTCGGGCACCGTGTACGTCCAGGGCGCATTGCCGAGAATCTTCGATGACGCATCCGACCTGCCCTTGGTGCCCACGAACCACTCGCCGACGCGGTTCGCGGAGCCGGGAATCTGGCGGCACATGCTCATGATGCGCGCACCGTTCGCGTACTCGAAGTCGATCGCGAAGTGATCGTAGATGTGTCCGAACTTCGGATCCGTACGGAACTGCCGTCCACCTACGCCCGTGGCCTTCACCGGATGCGCGCCCAGCACCCAGTTGGCCACGTCCAGATTGTGGACGTGCTGTTCGACGATGTGATCGCCGGAGAGCCAGGCGAAGTAGAGCCAGTTGCGAATCTGCCACTCGGCATCGGTCCACTCGGGCTTGCGATCGCGCGACCAGAGGCCGCCCTGGTTCCAGAAAACCTGGCCCGACATGACCTCGCCGATGGCGCCGCCCTGAATGCGTTCAATGGTCTCCACGTAATCGGCCTGGTGCCGTCGCTGCGTGCCGACGCCGATACCAAGATTGTTTGCGCGCGCTTTCTCGTAGGTGGCGAGCACCGAGCGGATACCGGCCGCATCCACCGCCACCGGCTTCTCTGAGAACACGTGTTTGCCCGCTTCAACCGCAGCCGCGAGATGAGTGGGGCGGTATCCGGGAGGTGAGGCGAGGATCACGAGGTCAACGCCGGCGTTGATGACCTTCTGGTAGGCGTCGAAGCCGGTAAAGCACTTGTCGTCGGTGACCTTCATCTTGGCGGCGATGCCGGCGTTGGACGCGCCAAGCTTCTCAAGCTGGGCGCGGCACTCGGCGAGCCGATCGGGTGCGAGGTCGCCCAGCGCGACAAGCTCCACGCCTTCGGCCCCGCGCAGACAATCTCCCGCTGCGCCCGTGCCTCGTCCTCCGCACCCGATGACGCCGACACGAATCACGTCTGAGCCCCAGATGTGGAAACCGTGTGCGCTGCCCGGCCAGGCCAGCGCGGCAGCCGCCACCGCTGTCGTGTTGAGGAATGTGCGGCGCGAGACGGGCGGGATCTGTGTGTCTGACATAGAAGCCTCGTTACTGAATCTCTCTCACCAATCGAAAGCCCACAAAGGGGCCATCGGATAACCACCACCGACTCTTGGGCAACTGCGGATCGCGTTCGTTCCAGTACTCGTCCTGCACTCCGCGACCGGCCGGCCCGATGCCGTCAGGTCCGTCGCGAAACGACCCGCCCCGCGTGACGAGCTGGCCGTCTTTCGCCATCACCCACTCCGCGGCATTGCCGAACAGATCAAACAGGCCCAGCCGATCCGGCGCTTTCGTCGCGACCGCGTGGCTGTGCGCGGAGGCGTTGTTGCGATGCCACCCCACGCCATCGAGTGCGTCCGACGTCAGCCCGTCCGGCCCCGCGGCGAGAACGGCGACGTGTTGCCACTCTCCTTCCGTGGGAAGACGATAAACCCGGCCGGTCTTTTGCGAAAGCCATTTCGTGTAGGCGTCGGCGGCCTGGCGCGTGACGCTGATGACCGGGAACCCGGCGTGCCCCCAGCCGTAGTCAGGGGCACCGTACGGGTTTGAGGGGCGAGCCACGCCGTCACTGCCGGCCGGCCGCGCGGCGGGCGTATCAAGCCCGAGCGCGAACACGTCGTACATGTCCCAGGTCACCTCGGTCCGGCCGATGTAAAAGGGGCCAGCGGTGGCGCCTTTCGACACCAGGACCATGTCGAAGGTAACTGTCGTGCCGGCGATGGTCTCGCGAACACTGGGGGCCTGCGGATCCTGGGCGGTCAGCGATACCATGGCCACTATGGTCAGGGCGACGATCAGTGCCAAACGACCTCTGAGGTCGTTTCGGCCATGGGTACACAAAACGACCTCAGAGGTCGTTCTTGTCTTCGTCGCCGGGCTCGCCGTCATTTCGACGCCTCACGCTGCGGTCGGACCACAGGCTCCTCCACGGTTCGAATATTCCCAGGTCCACATGGGCATGCCCGTGCGGGTGGTGCTGTACGCGCCCGACGAGCCGGCCGCCCTGCGGGCGGCCACCTCGGCGTTTGCGCGCATCGCGGCCCTTGACGCCGCGATGAGCGACTATCGCCCCGACAGCGAGATCCGCGGCGTCGCGCGCCTGGCGCCCGCCGCCGCGCGCGTGTCGCCGGAGGTCTTCGCCGTCGTCGCCCGGGCGATCGCGATCGCCCGGGACACCGACGGCGCCTTCGACCCGACGGTGGGCCCGCTCGTCGCGCTCTGGCGCGACGCGCGGGTCACCCGCCGGCTGCCGGTGCGTGCGGCGCGTGACGCCGCGCGCGCGCTGACTGGCTGGCGCGGCGTCGAACTCGACGCCGCGCGGCAGACCGTCCGCCTGTCGGCGGCCGGTCTGCGTCTCGATCTCGGCGGCGTCGCCAAAGGATACATCCTGCAGGCCGCGCTCGAGGCACTCCGAGGCGCTGGCATCCCCGCCGCGCTCGTCGAGGCGGGGGGCGACATCGTGGCGGGCGATGCGCCACCCGGCTTGGCCGGGTGGCGCATCGCGGGGCCCGAAACGACCTCAGAGGTCGTTTCGCCTGGGGGTACACAAAACGACCTCAGAGGTCGTTTCGAGCTCATTGCCAACGCCGCACTCGCCACCTCGGGCCCGTCGGCCCAGTTTGTCGAGATCGACGACGTGCGGTACTCGCACGTCGTCGATCCCCGAACCGGCTGGGCCCTCACCTCAAGCGTCACCGCGCATGTCATCGCCCCTGACGGCGCCACGGCCGACGCCCTGGCCACGGCGGCCACCGTCGTCGGGCCGGCCGGGCTTGATACCCTGCGCGCCCGCTTTCCCCTCGCGCGTTTTTATCTGGTCGAATCGGTAGGCGCGGCCGCCGCAGTGCGATAACCTCTGCGGCATGATGAAGGTGCTCATCGCCGGTCTGCTGGCCGTGGCCGCCGCCGCGCCGTACGCACAGATGGCCGGGCCGCGATTCGAGTGGATTCAGCTCTTTAACGGCAAGGACCTGACGGGATGGACGCCCAAGTTCTCGAAACACGAGATCGGAGTCAACCTCCACGACACCTTCCGCGTGGAAGACGGGCTGCTCAAGGTCCGTTACGACAAGTGGACCGCCTTTGCCGGTGAGTTTGGCCACCTCTTCTACAAGGACGCATTTTCGTACTATCTGATCGCGGCCGAGTACCGATTCGTCGGCGAGCAACTGCCTTCGGCCGGTCCAGGGTTGGGATGGGCCGTGCGCAACAACGGCCTGATGCTGCATTCGCAGGCGCCGGCCACGATGGTCAAGGATCAGGACTTCCCGATTTCGATCGAAGTGCAGTTGCTGGGAGGGCCGGGAGACGGCTCGCTCCGGTCCACCGCAAACCTCTGCACGCCCGGCACACACGTGATGATGCGCGGTCAGTTGCGTACGGCGCATTGCACGAATGCCAAATCAAAGACCTACGATGGGGACCAGTGGGTGCGGGTCGAGGTGCTCGTGCAGGGCGACGAGGTCATACGCCACATCATCGAGAACGAGTCTGTTCTCGACTACGAGAAGCCCCAGATTGGCGGCGGCAACGCGTCGCCCACCGATCCGGCGGTGAAGAAGGACGGCACGGTGCTCACGGAAGGCTTCATCGCGATTCAGTCGGAAACCGCCCCCACCGACTTCCGGAAGATCGAACTCGTCAACCTCGAAGGCTGTGCGGACCCGAAGGCCACCAACTACCGGTCCTATATCATCAAGGCCAATACGGCGATGTGCCAGTACAAGTGGGGAAGTTAGGAAGTGGGGAAGTGATGGCGGATCGGGTACTGGGCGTGGGGTTGGTGGGCGTGGGCTGGGTGGCCGCGCAGCACCTGCAGGCCTTCACAGGCAATTCCCGCACGCGCATCGTCGCCCTCTGCGGGCGGGATGAGGGCCGCGCGCGAACGAAGCTCGCTGCTGCGGGTGTGCACGTGCCTGAGGCGAGATTCACTACCCGCTATCGCGACCTGCTGAGCGCGCCCGATATCGACATCATCTCCATCGCCACGCCGAATCACCTCCATGCCGACCAGGCGGTGGCCGCTGCCCGCGCTGGAAAACACCTGTTGTTGGAGAAACCGACGGGACTCGACCACGCCGAGCTCAAGCGCATCCGTCAGGCCGTCGTCCGCTCGGGTGTGCGTACCATCGTGTCGTTTGAGCTGCACTACAACCCGTACCTCCGCTTCGCGAAATGGCTGCGTGAGGAAGGCTGGCTGGGGCGCCTGGTGTTTGCGCGGTTTCAATATTTGTCCCGGGTGACTGACTGGTACTCAGGCTGGTCGTGGGTGCGGACGAAGAAGAGTGGCCGCAGTCACTTATTGGCTGCCGGATGCCATGCGGTGGATGCACTCAGATGGTGCACAGGCCTCGAAGTGATCGATGTGTCGGCGTTTCAGACCACGATCACGCGGGGCTACCAATGGCCCACGTCGATCGTGGTGAACCTGACGCTGGACTCCGGCCGAAAGGCCGCCCCGGTGCTGGCCCAGTTGACCAGTTCCACAGACCTCCAGTTGCCGTACACTTTTGGCGTCGAGATGATGGGAGACCGCGCGTCGCTTCGAGACGACCTCATTCTCTGGAATGAGATCCCTGTTGACCTCGCCGCCCTGCGGGCCGCCTGCCCGTTTGACGACGTGACGTTTGAAAAGGTCAAGACTCCAACGGGCGCGTCGGCGATCAGAATCAAGACCGCGATGCCCGGCTCGGCGGACGTGGCGCACCATCCGTTTCAAGGTGAGATTGATGAACTCGTGAACTGCATCCTCGCGGATCGTGAGACGCACCTGAATGTGCACGACGCGGAGTTGACGATGCGTGTGTGCCTGGCGGCAGACCGATCCGGAGCCAGGCACGGCCGGCCCGTGCGGGTGTAGGTGGTGAAGGAGTGTGTGATGGCAACAGACTGGACCAGGCGACAATTTCTTACCACCGCCGTTGCGGGCGTGACCGTACTGCCGGTCACTCGTGCATGGGCGTGGGACTGGGCGCAACAAGCCCCTCCGTTGTTCAAGATCTCGCTGGCGCAGTGGTCGCTGCACAAGGAACTGGGCGCGAAGCGGCTCGATCATCTCGACTTTGCGAAGACGGCGAGGCAGGACTTCGGGATCGAGGCCATTGAATACGTGAACAGCTTCTTCAAGGACAAGGCGCGCGACACGGCGTACCTGAAGGAAATGAACACGCGGGCCGCAGGTGAAGGCGTGACCCAGCATTTGATCATGTGTGATGGCGAAGGGCGGTTGGGCGATCCCGATGCCGCCAAACGTGGCGTGGCCGTCGAAAATCACCGCAAGTGGGTGGAAGCCGCCAAAACCTTGGGCTGCGCCACCATTCGGGTCAATGCGGCGAGCGCCGGGAGTTTCGAAGAACAGCAGAAGCTTGCGGCTGATGGATTGCGCAGGCTGACCGAGATCGGCGCGTCGATGGATATCAATGTCGTGGTTGAGAATCACGGTGGCCTGTCGTCGAACGGCCAGTGGTTGGCCGGTGTGATGAAGATGGTGGGGCATCCCCGATGCGGCACTCTGCCGGACTTCGGCAACTTCTATGAGTACGACCGCTATCAGGGCGTGGCGGATCTGATGCCGTTTGCGAAGGCGGTATCGGCAAAAACGCATGACTTCGACGAGGCCGGGAACGATACGAACAAAGACTACCGCCGGCTGATGAAGACCGTGCTCGATGCCGGCTTCCACTCGTGGGTGGGGATCGAGTACGAGGGATCAAAGATCTCCGAACGCGAAGGCATTGCCAGGACCAAACAGCTACTTGAACGCGTGCGTGACGAGTTCGCCCGCGCCCGGACGGGAGTGTCCCATGACTGAGTCGAAATCACGCCGCGATTTTTTGCGCAAGGCGGCGGCTGCCGCGGCTCTGGCGTCTGCGTTCGGTGAGTCCGCGCGTGGCGCTGGATCTGACCCGGACGACGATCTGGAGCCGATTCCTCAGGCGCAGGCCCGTACCCCAATCGGCGCGGACGGTGTGGTCACTGTTGGTGTCATCGGCACAGGCGGCATGGGCACAGGCCACGCCGAAGCGCTGGCGCGGTTTGCCGCAGAGTCGAAATCGATCCGTGTTGCGGCGCTGTGCGACCTCTGCGATCCGCGGGTGCAGAACGCCAAGGCGAGGGTGGACAAAGTGCAGGGCGGCGACGTGCAGACCTACCGGCGTTCCGAGGATTTGCTGGCCCGACCCGACATCCATGGCGTGTTGATCGCCTCGCCGGAACACTGGCACGCGCGCCTCGCGGAAGATGCG
>CAZAZR010000012.1:20371-46172 GCA_964489685.1 uncultured Solibacteraceae bacterium
ATGGTGCTGGACGCTCTGGCGGCGGGCAAGGACGTCTACGTCGAGAAGCCGATGACCATCAACCTGAAGGACGCCCTGCGTCTGAGGAAGGTGGTTCAGGCCAATCCCGGCGCCATCGTCGTCGTCGGCACCCAGTTCGTGATGACGCCCAGTTACATGGCCGCCGAGACGCTGGTGAAAGAGGGGGCGATTGGCAAGCCGGTGTGGAGCCAGACCAGTTATTGCCGCAACTCGAAGACGGGAGAGTGGAACTACTACGCGCTCGACCCCGCCTGGAAGCCGGGTGAGAACCTCGACTGGGAACGCTGGTGCAAGCCCCTGGGCAAGGCGAAGTGGAGTCCGGAGGTCTACGCGCGCTGGCGCCGGTACAAGAAGTATTCATCCGGCATCATCGGCGACCTGCTGGTGCATCATGTGACTCCCACGCTGAAGGCCCTCAGCGAGGTGGGCTGGCCCGTGAAAGTGGCGGCCACCGGCGGCCACTACATCGACAAGGCGATGGAGAACCCTGATCAGATCAACATCAATGTGGAGTTCGAGCACGACCACTCCATGATGATTGCCGGTTCCACCTGCAACGAACTCGGGGTGGAGCGAATCATTCGCGGCCACAAGGCGAATCTCTTTGTGGGCGGCCGCAACGCGGTGATTCGTCCGGAGCGGATCTGGGCCGACGAGATCGAGGAGCGCGAGATTCCTCCGCCGCCTGGACCGGTGCTTGACCCGCAGGAGGTCTTGCGGCGTCACTGGATCGACTGCATCCGCACGCGGCAGGCGCCGCGGAGTGATGTGGAACTGGGCACCAAGGTCATGGTGATTGTGGACCTGGCTCAGCGGTCGTTCTGGGAGGGTGGCGCGTTTGGCTTTGATCCACGGAGTGGAAAGGTCAAGCGGCTCTGACGAATCGGATCCTGCGGCTTGCGACTGCCGCGATGGGGACGCGCTTCGAGCTGGCCCTCGTGATCGACGAGTCGCGGCATTCGATGACTCATCTGCGCGCGGCGGGGGAGTTGGCCCTGCGCGAAATCGAGGACTGGCATCAGCGTCTCACGCGGTTCGAGTGCGACAGCTGGCTCTCGCATGTCAACCGGACTGCGGCGCGGGAACCAGTGCGGCTTGACGCTGACACCGAAGCCCTGTTTCGCGATGCGATCGACGTGTGGCGTGGTTCAGCCGGAGCATTTGACGTCACTCGCGGTGATGGGGGCGCACTGTCGATGGAGGCTGGCGAGTTGCGCTTCCTGCATCACCGTGTGTCACTCGATCTGGGCGCGATCGGCAAGGGCCATGCGCTCGATTGCGCCGCGCAGTGCCTGCGGGCGCATGGTGTGTCCCGTGCGCTCGTGCAGGGGGGCACGAGCAGCGGGATCGCGCTGGGGGCGCCGCCCGACGGCGCTTCATGGCGGATCGGCCTGTCGTCGACAACCGCTGCCGGTGGGAGAAACGACACGATCGATCTTGCCGATTTGTCTTTCTCGGTATCTGATGACGGTAGCCAGCCAGACGCCCCGGGTGGCAGGCACATCGTGGACCCGAGGGAGACACATGAGCCTCACGGGCAGCATGGACCTCGCCGCGTGGTGGTGACGGGGCGGTCAGCGCGATTGGCCGACGCCTGGTCCACGGCCCTGGTTGTGCTGGGGGACGTCCCGCCGGCTTTTCCCAGCGGGTATGTCGCGCGCTTTGTTCAGAAGGAATCCTGATGGCCAGACCTCCTCACGACCGGCGGACATTCATCACCCGCACCGTCGGCGCACTCGGCGGACTGGCGCTGATGCCGGCGGCGTCAATGCTGCTGCCCAGTCTCCGAGGCCAGGCGCAAACCGTGAGGGTGGCGGTGGTGGGCACCGGACGTCAGGGCCGCGCAATCCTCACTGAACTCCAGAAGATTCCCCAGGTCGACGTGGCCGCGCTGTGTGATCGTTCGGCCGGGCGCCTTGAGACCGCGCGCACACGGGCGCCGAAGGCCGCAGTGTTCCAGGACCATCGCGCGCTGCTCGATAGCGCACCCGACATTTCCGCCATCATCGTGGTCACGCCGACGCATCTGCACCGCGCCATCGTCACCGACGCCATCTCGGCGCACCGCCATGTGTTTTGTGAGTCGCCGCTCGCCTCCACACGTGAAGACTGTGAGGCGATGGCAGCCGCGGCAGCGTCGGCGAAGACCGTCTGTCATGCTGGATTCCAGGGGCGGTCCAACCCAACGTATCGCCGCGCCCAGCCGCTCGTCCGATCGGAGCTTCGCGATCTCGTCTCGTGGTTCGGCCAGTCGCATCGCAAAACGACATGGCGCTTTCCGGCCGGAGCCGGCGAGACTGAGCAGGAGGCGAACTGGCGCCTGGACCCTGCCGTGTCCCTGGGTCTGGCTGGTGAAGTTGGCGCGCAGCAGATGGACGTGGCGCACTGGTGTCGAGGTGCCTACCCCACAAAAATCACCGGCCGCGGCGGCGTCCGGCTTCACAAGGACGGGCGAACGGTGGCCGACACCATCGAAGTCGATCTGACTTGGGATGACGGGGTCGGCATGCGGTACCAGGCGACTCTTGCGAACTCACACGGCGGTGCGTTTGAACTCGTACACGGCATCAACGGCTCCATTCGATTCGCGTGGACGCATGCCTGGCTGTTCAAGGAGGCCGATGCACCCACCCAAGGATGGGAGGTCTATGCCACCCGCCAGCAGGTGATGGATCAGGAAGGCATTGTGCTGATTGCGAACGCCACTCAACTGGCTGAGCAAGGTCAGTTGCAGTCTGGCGTCGGGTTGCCACACCCGTCCCTGTATTACGCACTGATGGATTTCCTGAAAAGCGTCACGGAAGGCGCGCCCGTGGCCTGTTCGTTTCAAGACGGCGCCCGGTCATCCATCGTCGGCATGCTTGCGAACAGCGCGGTGATGACCGGCGAGCCCCAGTTCCCGACCTAACCGGCGCCCCCGCCCCTGCGTCTATATGTACGGTTAAATAGTACATATGCCTCCACGCCACAGTCTTGGTGAACTGGAACTCGTCGTCCTCATGGCGCTGATGCGTGCGGACGAAGGCGCGCACGGTGCCGCGATCCGCGAGGAAATTGCCGGCACGACCGGGCGCCAGGTCACGCCCGGCGCGATTTACCCCACGCTGGATCGCCTCGAGCAACGCGGACTGGTGCGCTCGTACATGGGCGAACCGGTGGCGGCGCGGGGCGGGCGCGCGAAACGCCATTTTGTTCTGCTGAAACCTGGACTGGCGGAAGTGCGACGGGCCTGGCGGCAATACGCGGTGCTGGCGACAGGGCTCGAGTCGACTCTTGAGAAGGGGCGGTCACGATGAACGTGCGCGAAGGGCTGGTGCGCCTTGTCAGCCGCGTGATTCCGCCGGCATACAGGGACGAAGTGGTCGCTGATGTGCGCGACCAGCACACACGGATGGTGCTACTCCTGCTGGCCCTCTGGCGAAGCGGTCGCGACGCGCGAACACAGCTGAGACACCGCGAGACAAGGGGCCTGGCGTGGTCCGGCGTGTGGGCCGATCTCGGTGGTGCGCTGCGCATGCACCGTGCGAGGCCTGGTGCCGCACTGGCGATCGTGATGATCCTGGCGTTGGCCATTGGCCTCAATACGGCGGTCTTCAGCATGGTGGAGGCCGTCCTCGTCCGGCCGTTGCCGTTTGCCGATATCGATCGACTGGTGTTCGTCTGGAATGCCTCGCCTCACCACAACCGCGAATCGATGGCGCCCGCGCGGGCACTGGACCTCCGCAGCCGGATTGGCGCCCTGGACAACGCAGCCCTCATCGGCCACATGTCCATGACGGTGACCGGCAGAGGCCCGGCCGATCGGTGGTTTGGCGCCAGCGTGTCTTCGAGCTTCTTCGATGTGGTGGGCGCGCGGCCGCTGCTCGGGCGCACCTTTGCGGCCACCGACCTGGATCGTGATGTCGTGGTGCTGAGTCACCGGCTCTGGACGGCCCAGTTCGGTGTAGACCCATCGGTCATCGGTCAGCGTCTGGTGATGAACGGCCGGCCGCGCACCGTGGTCGGCGTCAGGCCCCCAGAGTTCTACTGGCCATCAATTACGCCCGAGACCTCGGCCGACGATCCTCCGCTGTTCTGGACCTGCGCCCCATTGCCGGACGTGCCCGAACGCATGTTGCCCTTTGACGAGGACATCATTCGGAACAGAACCATGGGCTATCTGCGGATGGTGGCGAGAGTGCGATCCGATCGGACACTCGAGGCCGCACAGGAGGAGGCGACCGCAGCGGCCGCGGACCTTGGACGCGAGTACCCGACGTCCGACGGAGGTCGCGCCGTCAGCCTGGTTCCGGTCCGCGACCAATTGTTCGGGTCCGTTGCCGGGCCCATGTGGTTCGTGTTGCTCGCCAGCGCACTCGTGGTGCTGGGCGCGTGCGTGAATGTCGGGAACCTCATTCTGGTGCGTCAGGCGGGTCGCCATCGAGAACTGGCGGTGCGGTCGGCGCTTGGCGCCGGACGAGGCCGGCTGATTCGACAGTTGATGATCGAGGCCGGCCTGTTGGCCCTGCTGGGCGGGCTTGGCGGTGTCGCGTTGGCGTTCGCGGGTCTGAAGGGCCTCGTGGCGATCGCACCTGACAGCGTGGGACGTCTGGACCACGTGTCGCTCAATGCCATGGTGCTGACGTTCACCGGTATCGCCACACTCGTGACCGCGCTGGCGCTCGGCGCGTTGTCTGCGGTCGCGCTGTGGCGCGATCGTTCATCCGAGGATCTCCGCGCTGCCGGTACGGCCGAACGCGTCCGCGGCCGACTCCGGCAGACATTGATTGCTGTTGAGGTGGCATTGGCCGTGGCCCTCATGGTGGGCGCAGCATTGTTCGGCCAAAGCCTGCTTCGGCTGCAGCGCGTTAATGTGGGTTTCGACACCCGCCAACTCCTGACCTTCGACATCATGCTGACCGGCGATCGCGCTGAATACATGGCGAAGCCACTGGAGTTCTACAACGGCCTGCTGGATCGCGTGCGCGCACTGCCGGGTGTGCAAGGCGCGGCCGGCGCATTCACGTTGCCGATTGGAGGCGATGACTTTGGTGCGTCGGCATTCCCCGAGGGCCGCCCGCTTCCGGCGCCGGGTGCAGACCGCCGCATTGGTTTTCAGATCATCGGCGACCGGTGGTTCCGCACCCTCGGGATGCAGATGCGTGAAGGGCGCGAGTTCGGGCCCGAAGACCAACGCCAGTCGCAAGGTGTCGTGATCGTGAATCAGGCGCTGGTGGATCTGGAGTGGCCCGGCCAGAGCCCGGTGGGCCGTCGTCTCAAGTACGCACGCGAAGCGGATGCGCCGTGGCTGACGATCATCGGGGTCGTCAGCAACGTGCATCACCTGGGGCCCGGTGTCCCGCCGCGACCGGAGATTTACCTGCCGTACAGCCAGATGTCTCAGGCCATGATGGCCGTGGCAGTGCGCACCACCGGTGCTCCACTCGTGCTTGTGCCCGCCATTCGCAGGGCGGCCGCGGACGTGGACTCGAGTCAGCCGATTTCCGGCGTGAATACCATGGAGGCGCATCTGAGAAAAACCTACGGGCGCGCCAATTTCCTCACGACATTGACGATGCTGTTCGGAGCCGTGACGTGTCTGCTGACCGTGGTGGGTGTGTATGCCGTCACGAGTTTCGCCGTGGCCCAGCGCACCAGGGAGTTCGGCGTCCGCGCCGCATTGGGAGCAAGCCCGCGGCGGCTGGCTCGCGAGGTCCTGGCGAGCAGCCTGACGCCGGTCTGGTTCGGAGCCGCTGCGGGTATCGGCCTCGCCATGTGGAGTGGGCAACTCGTGTCGGCCCTGTTGTTTGCGACGGCCCCGCTCGACCCGGTGGCCTACGCAGCCGCCACAGCCATGCTCATCGTGACCGCCGGTCTGGCGAGCCTGGTTCCGGCGCGGCGCGCCGCGCGGCTCGACCCTGTGAAAGCCCTGCGCGACGGGTAGAGGTCCCCCCGATTCCCGACTACAATCGGACTTGTCATGAAATGGCAAGGACGACGCGAGAGTCAGAATGTGCAGGATCGTCGTGGCGTCTCAGGCGGCATGCGCGCCGGCGGCCTCGGTATCGGTGGCCTGGTGTTGCTGCTGGCGGTGTCCTATTTCACCGGCCAGAACCCAGCTGACCTCTTGTCAGGCCTCGACCAGTCAGGTGTCTCGACCGGTGGGGACCAGCCAGCCGGTCCGCCGATCGACGACGAGGCCTCCAGGTTTCTGAAGGTGGTGCTCGCTGACACCGAAGAAGTCTGGGCCTCGGTGTTTCAGGCGCAAGGGAAACGATACGAGCCTGCAACGCTCGTGCTGTTCACTGGTGCGACACAAAGCGCGTGCGGCGTGGGACAGTCGGCGATGGGCCCCTTCTACTGTCCGGCCGATCGCCAGGTGTACCTCGATGTGTCGTTTTTCCAGGAACTGGACCAGCGGTTTGGAGCGCCTGGCGATTTCGCTCAGGCCTATGTCGTGGCGCACGAGGTGGGCCACCACATTCAGGTCTTGACCGGCGTGTCAGAGCGCGTGTCTGCGGCGCAGCGTGGCGTCGGCGCCGCGGAAGCCAACGCCCTCTCGGTACGTCAGGAACTGCAGGCGGATTGTTATTCCGGAGTGTGGGGACATTACGCCGCGCGCCGGGGCCTGGTCGAAACCAACGACGTGGAAGAGGGCCTGCGCGCAGCAGCCGCGATTGGTGATGACCGGCTCCAACGGCAGTCACAGGGCCGCGTATCGCCAGAGTCATTCACGCATGGGTCATCCGCGCAGCGCGTCGAGTGGTTCCGCCGCGGCCTTGAGGGCGGGCGCATGGACGCCTGCGACACGTTCCAGCGTTAGCGCCCGTGCCCGATTCGCCGACACCGCCACGGCCACTCGTTCCATCAGGCCAGAAGCCTCAAATCAGCGCGCCCGTGGACGTATGTCCGGTGTGCAGCGAGTCCACCGACCTCGCGCTGATCAAGGGCTGTCTGCGCTGCCTGCGCTGCGGGTTCAAGTGGGACTGTAACGGCTGGTAGCAGCTAAGGAATTGCGCCCGCCATCAGCGCGAGTGTCAGCGCGCTGACGCCGATGACTGACCAGCCAATCCGCCGCAAGTGCGTCGCTCGCACCGGCGCCGCCGCGAGCACCAGAAAGAGGGCCTGCGCCGGGATTGGAATCATGAGCGCGCGAGCCGGCAGGTGGCCGGCGTCCACGAACATCCAGAGAGCCGCGGGCGTGGCCGCGCCGATCAGCCATCCGATCGCGCCAGCGCGGTGATCCAGGCGCGGCGAACGACGGGCAATCACCAGGTGCACCGCACTTGTGGCCAGACCGAAGGCGGCAGTCCAGATCAGCCAGAGTGCCGTCGCCACCGGCAGGGCCATGCCCCCGGCGAGCCCCACTGGAACGCACCAACTGCTGAGGGCGATGACCGCCATGAGTTCGCCCGCCAATGTGTGCTCACGGCCGAACCAGGCCACCGCGACCGACGCCATTGAAAGGCTCGCAGCAATTCCGGTGGCACCCAGGGTGGCGGAGGTCAGTGCCGGCAACGCCCCCGCGGCGGCGATCAGGGCGGCGCCGCCGAAGACGACCACTGATCGCCACGCCACGCCCCGATCGTCACGCTGCGCGCGAACGCCACGCGTGCCTACGAGGACCGAGAGGCCCTCGTGTGCCAGGAAGCCTCCAGCGGCCACAAGCGACAGGGCCCATGCCGCCTGGTCGGGGCGCGCCAGAAGCAGCGCGGCCAGCAGGGGAAACAGCAGTTCACCATAGGTGCCGTGCTCACGAGGCCAGAGGATTCTCGCGCGCGTGACGGTCACGTTTCTATGTTGTGCCAGAACGACGGGGTTCCCACGCTCCCGAACCCGAAACGTACAGGGAACCACGCGCCGCCGACGCTCGTCTGAGAATATGTCCATATTAGACATGTCCGAAATCATGACAACCGAACCACTCAAACCCGCCGTCTTCCATATCCTGCTGGCCCTGGCCGCCGGCGACAGGCACGGTTACGCCATCATGCAGGCTGTCCGCGACCAATCGGGTGGGCGCGTACCGCTGCAGACCGGTTCGTTCTATCGCCACCTGAGTCGCCTGATCGATCGTGGATTGGTTGTCGAAGCGCCGACGCCGCGTCAGGTTGAGGACTCGCGTCGTGGCACTCACTACCGCCTGACTCCGCGCGGCCGGCAGGCGCTGGAACTGGAGCGGCAGCACCTGGCGCTGCTGGTGACATCGATGAATGCCATCAGAAAAGGCACGTGGTGAGCACCGAGGTCTGCTACCGCGCCCTGCTGCGCGCGTACCCGTCGAAGTATCGCGAGCGGTTTGCCGGCGCGATGGTCGAAACCTTTGCCCGTGACCACGCCCGCGCTCGCCAACGCAGCCGGTGGTCCCTCATTCCATTTTGGATCGTCACGATCGCGCAGGCCCTGTGGTTCGGCGCAGCTGAACGCCGCGGCACGTCGGCGCCCACAGGAGCCCCCATGCCCTCGAACCGTTTTCGATTCTCCCTGTTACCCGATATCCGATACGCGTTGCGGCTGCTGACCCGCAGTCCGCTCTTCGCAGTGACGTCTGTAGCGTCGCTTGCGCTGGGGCTTGCGGCGACGACCGTCATCTTCAACCTGACCGACGCGCTGGTGTTCCGGTCAAGCCCCGGCGTCCGCGACCCCAGTCACGTGGTGGACATTGGCCGGTCAACCAACGGGTCGGGCTTCGACAACATGTCGTATCCCACCTTCACGTATCTGCGCGATCACACGAAGAGTCTCGAAGGAGTGGCGGCCACGACGATTGGTCCGACACCGCTCAGTTTCGCGAGCAGCGACGGCAGTGAGCGGATCTTCGGCCAACTGGTTTCGGCGTCATTTTTCGATGTCCTGAAGGTTCAGCCGGCCGCCGGGCGTTTCTTCCGTGCCGATGAGGACCAGGTGGCCGAGGACCGCGCGGTCGTCGTCCTCACGCATCGTTTTTGGCGGGATCGACTTGGCGGGGATCCGGGAGCCGTTGGCCGTACGGTTCGGCTCAATAATCGCAACTTTACGATCGTTGGCGTGGCGGAAGAAGGATTCGACGGTTCGGCGTTGCTGGGTACCGACGTGTGGGTGCCCATGGCGATGGTGGGCACGGTACGTGGGAGTGCGCGGACCACGATGCTGACCAGCGTGCGCGGGGTCTGGCATACAGCGATTGGGCGACTCAAGCCCGGCGTATCACCCGCGCAGGCCCAGGCGGAACTGCAAACATTGTTGGCGGCATTCAGGGCGTCCAACCCGGAGGTGCCTGAGCGATACGGCATCGCGGTGGCTCCGTCGGGCCGGCTTCCGGCGGCGGTGCGCCTGCCGTTCAGCGTATTTTTTGGCGTGCTGATTGCGCTGACGGGAGGCCTGCTGACCATCGCCTGCAGCAACGTGGCCGGGATGTTGCTGGCGCGCGCGACGGCGCGACGCCGAGAGATCGCGACGAGGCTCGCTATCGGTGCGAGCCGGGGCCAGCTCCTCGCGCAGTTGATGACCGAGACGATGGTCCTGTTCAGTGCGGCGGCGTTGGTGGCTGTGCCACTCGCCGTGTGGTTGTCTGCTGTGTTGCAGTCGTTCCTGCCGTCGCTTCCGGTGCCGATCGCCGTTGATTGGACCATCGGCGTTCGCGCGATGACCTTCGCCCTTGGGTTGTCGTTGATCGCGGGGCTGGTGTGTGGCCTGGCGCCTGCGCGCCATGCGCTGCGGACGGACCTGTCAGCCGCGTTGCACGGCCATGCATCCACTGCGAGTCGCGACCGACTGCGACTGCGGCACACGCTTGTCGTCGCCCAGGTGGCATTGTCGCTGGCGATGGTGACTACGGCGGGGCTCTTTGTGCGGACGCTTCTGGCGGCGTCGCACATCAGTCCGGGTTTCCGCATCGCGAACGTGGATGTGGTGTCGGTCGACACGACCCTGGCTGGCGCTGAAGGACAAACCGCGGTCACGTTGATCGAACGCGTCGTTGAGGCGTTGCGCGCGATGCCGGGCGTTGATGCGGTGGGGCATTCGCGGATGGTGCCGCTCCAGGGTAGCGGGATGGGGCTCGGGGCCGTACGCATACCGGGCCTGGGCGAAGAGGCGCTCCAACGTCTGAACGATTCGGACTGGGACGTGGTGTCGCCCGACTATTTCACGACCCTTGATATGCCGATTGTTCATGGGCGCGCGTTTACGTCCGGCGATCGCGACGGGCGTCCGCTTGTCGCGATGGTGAACGAGACCTTCGCGCGTGTCGCCTGGCCGGGGCAGACGGCGGTGGGGCAGCGGTTCTGGCAGACCGACGGCGGAGCTGACGAGGGACGACCCCTGGAAATCGTGGGCGTGGTCCGTGACGCGAAGTACCGTTCGATTGGTGAGGCGCAGGCCCCGTTCATCTACGTGCCGTTCGCCCAGCAACCAGAAACGTCGGTCTCGATCTATCTCGCGCACGGCGACGGCCTCGATCTGGGACCCGAGGTCCGGCAGACGCTGGCCCGGGTTGAAGCCAGTTTGCCGGTGGTGCTGCACCAGTCGCTCGACGAGGCCACCACCATCAGTCTCTTGCCGCAGCGAATCGCGGCGTGGGTGGCAGGCACCGTGGGGAGTATTGGTCTGTTCCTGGCCGCACTGGGACTCTACGGATTGACCGCGTGTCTTGTGGCGCAACGGACGCGTGAGATCGCGATCCGAATGGCACTGGGAGCCACACACGGGCAGGTGCTCTCGATGGTGTTGCGTCAGGCGGCCCGCCTGGGCGTGATTGGCGTCGCGATTGGACTGGCACTGGCGGCCGGCCTCGGTCAAGTCGTGCAGGGGCTGAGTCTGCTTGTCAACGTCCAGTCGATGGATCCCCCAACGTTGGGGGCTGTGGGGCTGTTGATGGGCGCCGTGCTGCTTGCGGCCAGTCTCTTTCCCGCGCGTCGGGCGGCCCGCACCGACCCGGCCACGGCGCTGCGGGCCGAATAAATGGGTTAGCATCCCGCATGCCCACGTTGTGGAACGATGCGGATCGACAATCCCTGGTGACGCGATTGCGCGGTGTCACTCCCGAGTCTTCCTCAAAGTGGGGGCGCCTCACTTCACGCGGCATGCTGGCCCATCTGCACGACGCGACGCGCATGGCGCTCGGCGAGTTGGCCGTGAAACCGAAGAAGCTGCCGATTCGGTACCCGCCGCTCAAACAGCTCATCATTTACGTGATGCCGTTTCCAAAAGGCGCACCGACTGCGCCTGAGCTGATCAGTCGGCAGGCCGATGACTGGACCGCCGAGATGGCCGCTCTTGAGGGTGCGGTGGATCGTCTCGTCGCCAAAGGCGCCTCGGCGTCGTGGCCCGACCATCCGGCCTTTGGCTCACTGACGCATCGGGCATGGGGCGTCTTGGTTTACCGTCACACCGATCATCACCTGCGGCAGTTCGGCCACTGACCGAATCCGGCCACCCAAAACGACCTCTGAGGTCGTTTTTTTTCCCCCTCTCAAGAAAAAAACTACCTCAGAGGTCGTTTTCGTGGGGTCACTTTTTGACCGGCACCGGCGCCAGCCTGTACGTGACGTCCAGTGTCGAGACGTGCAGATTCAAGGACTTGCCCACACGAAAACCCAGCGCGCCATCGGTGACCACCTCGGCGCGAGGCACGCGCGCGATCTCTTTTTCGTTCGCGCTGAAAACCACATCAGTGGCGCCGACATCCACCTTCAGCACGTTTTTAGCGGCGTCGTCGCCGCCCGGATGTGGCAGCACGGCCGCATTGGCCTTCCAGTCCACCAACGCGGTGGTGGAGCCTCCCTGGCGTTTCAGGATGGCCGCCTGGCCGTCCCGCCGTACGACGAATGCTGTGTAGGTGGGCTCCGCTGAACCCTGTTCGAGTGTCCGGCCGCCCACAAAGACGCCGTACTCCTCCTGGTTGTCGCCGGGAAACAGGAAGATCTGGGACTGCACCGAGAAGTTTCCGAGGCCCTCATGAGCCGGGTGGTAGAGCAGGACGCCAGGTTTCGTGGTGATGTGCCAACCTGGCGGCATACCCACGTAGTACCACTGGTCGGCAGCGAGCGTGCCCCCCGCATCGGTGACCGCGGCCGGCGTGTCGGTCCGCCATTTCCAGTCGGTCGGCGTCTTAAGTTGAAACCCCGCGGCCGTCGCCCCGAGAGCAGCGACAGTCAGGGTCAGGGCCATCATCAGTCTTCGCATCGTCAACTCCAATGGCGGGTCACAAGACCCGCTAGTATCTCTGTTACACGCGGCCGGCGCGGCCTTTATTTTCGAGCACACTGCATGGACCCCATCGACGACCTCGACCGCCTTGCCGACGAACTCGAGCTGCTCAACCGGGAGGGGATCCCGCGCAGCACCGGGCTGGACGCGCTTGTGCGGCTGATGGCTGAACGAACCGCCAGTGATCTGCTGTTGGTCGCAGGGGAGCCGCCCGCATTCAGGGTGCACGGCGCGGTGCATCGCGCCGACGCCGCCATCCTTGACGGTGAAGACATCGAACAACTGGTGACGCCGATGCTGCCGCCGCACGCCCAGCGCGCGTTCAGGGATGCGGGCATCGCCGATGCGTCCATCCGGGTTGCCGGCGTTGGTCGTTTTCGCGTGAACCTGCATCGCGAACGCGGGCGCGCCGCTGCCATCGTCAGGATGCTCCCGCAGGTTGTACCGCGCCTGGCGTCGCTCTGCCTGCCGAGTGGCACCGATGCGCTCGCGCGTCTCAACCACGGGCTGGTGCTCATCGGCGGCGCCACCGGGTCTGGCAAGACTACGACCATGGCTGCGCTGGTGGAGGAAATCAATCGTCGTGATGCGAAACACATCATCACGATTGAAGACCCCATCGAGTTCGAGCATACGAACCAGCGCAGCATCATCCAGCAGGTGGAAGTCGGGATTGACGCGCCAGACTTTCCGACGGCTTTGCGCTCCGCGTTGCGGCAGGCGCCCGATGTCATCGTGATCGGCGAGATGCGGGATCCAGAGACGATGCGTATTGCGTTGGCCGCCGGCGAGACCGGCCACCTGGTGTTTTCAACACTCCATACGACCGACGTCTCGTCAACGGTCTCGCGGCTTACGGATTCGTTTCCCGCCGAACGACAGGCGACGATTCGCCAGGAAATCGCCGCGGCGCTGACGGCGGTCTACGTGCAGACGCTGTTGCCGCGCATCGGAGGCGGCCGTGTGCCGGCGGCGCAAGCGTTGATGATGAGCTACGGCGCCCGGCAACATGTGCGCCGCAATACCCTGCAGCACCTGCACCAGGAGATCACGATTACCCGCAAGCAGGGATCGTTCACGCTGGAGGAGTGTCTGGCGGGCCTCGTCAAGGCCGGGACGGTCGAACGGGCAGACGCCGCCGTGCGCGCGCAGCACGCCGACGACTTCGAACACGCAATGGCTACTTGAAGTCGAGCAGTTCGACGTCGAACACGAGCATCCCCTGCGGCCGATCGGGCATGCTCTCGTACGCGAGTGTGGCTGGAATCCAGAAGCGCCGCTTTTCGCCCTTGACCATCAGTTGCACGCCTTCGGTCCAGCCTGGGATGAACCGGTTCAACGGGTACTCCACGGGTTGGCCCTTGTCCACTGAACTGTCGAACTTCTCACCATCCATCGTCCAGCCCGTGTAGTGGACGAGCACCAGGGCCGTTGGCGCCGGATGTGTCGTTCCGGTGCCGGCCTTGATCAATTTCCAGGAGATGCCGGACGCGGTCTTTTCCGCATCGGCGGGAATCGCGACTTCCGCACTTCCACCGCCGCATCCGATCAGCCCTGCGGTCAGCATGAGAACAGCACACATTCGGCGCATCATGTGTGCCATCTTAACCTGACTCGAAAGCCCCTATGGAGATGACACCCAGGTACGCGCATCTGCTCGATCGCACCGTCCGCTACCACGAGGCCGGGAGCGGTCGCGCGGTGATCCTGATGCACGCGTTTCCATTGAGCGCGGATCAGTGGCTGCCGCAGTTGCACCGTGTGCCACCAGGGTGGCGCCTGATTGCACCCGACGTGCGCGGCTTCAGGGGCATTGGGCAGGCGTATCAGGACGTGGGCCTCGACACGGCCACGATGGCGACGCATGCGGCCGACGTGTTGAGCCTGATGAATCATCTGGACCTCGATCGCGCTGTCGTCGGCGGACTGTCGATGGGGGGATACATCACGCTGGCGGTTGCAAAGGTCGCTGGTCGCCGGCTCGACGGCCTTGTCTTGGCCGATACCAAGGCGACAGCCGACACCGAGGCCGGCCGTGCCGCGCGTGACGCGATGATCACCCTGGCGAATGACAACGGTCCTGAGGCCGTGGCGGATGCGATGCTCCCGAAACTGATCGGCGAAACATCGCGGCGCGACCAGCCTGAGCTTGCGGAGGCCCTCAAGACGCTCGTCATGCGCAACACGACGCAGGCGATCGCCTCGGCCGTGCGCGCTATGAAACTCCGGGACGACGCCAACGCCTGGCTCGCCTCGATTGCATGCCCCACCCTTGTGATCTGCGGGGCCGAGGACGTGCTGACCCCGCCCACCGACAGCGAGGCACTGGCCTCCGGCATCCCGGGCGCGGAACTGGTGGTGCTTCCGGGTGCGGGGCACCTGTCGAATCTGGAATCACCGATGGCCTTCACCGAAGCGCTCCATCGGTTCCTCGGCCGGATATCATAGGGCGCCTATGGACTTGCAGTTGCGCGACAAGGTCGCGGTCGTCACTGGTTCGAGCAAGGGGCTGGGACTCGCGTCGGCCACCGCCCTGGTCGAAGAAGGCGCACGCGTGACACTCTGCGCGCGCGGCGACGCCGCCTTGCAGAGTGCGGCCGTTGCGCTGCGCGCATTGGCGGGTCGCGACGACGCGGTGCTGGCGGTGAACGCAGACGTGTCCACCGCCGAAGGCGCTGCAGCCGTGGTGGCGCGAACGATCGAGACGTTCGGCCGTCTCGATATTCTGGTCAATAACGTCGGCAAGGCGGGCGGCACCGACATCGTCTCCACGACAGACGACGACTGGACCAGTGCGTTGGACCAGACGCTGTTTCCGGCGATTCGCCTCTCGCGTGAAGCGGTGCCACACATGCGGCGCACGGGCGCTGGCGTCATTCTGATGATCGCCTCGATCTGGGGCCGCGAATCGGGTGGACGTATGACCTACAACGCCGTCAAAGCCGCTCAGATCAGCCTGGCCAAGGCGATGGCGCAACAGTTGGCGAAGGACAACATTCGCGTGAATAGTATTGCGCCGGGATCCATTTCGTTTGAGGGTGGCACCTGGTGGAAGCGCCAGCGGGACGAGCCCGAGACGATTGCCGCCTTCATCAAGAGCGAACTGCCGTTCGGGCGGTTCGGACGCGCCGACGAAGTGGGAGCGCTCGTGGCGTTTCTTGCGTCGCCGCGGGCCAGTTGGGTGTCAGGGGCCTGCGTCACGGTGGACGGATGCCAGTCACGTTCGAATATTTGAGGCGCACATCACATGGCTGACGCGATTCAGAGTCTCGCCGATCTCCTCTTCATGCCGTACATCGTCGCCATCCTGCTGGGGACGGGGTTGTTTCTGACGTTGCGGTTCCACGTGGTGCAGGTGAGGCGCATTGGCGAGGCGTTCCGCGCCATGGTGACCCGACAGGCAGGCACCGGCATCGGGGCACTGTCTCCGTTCCAGGCGTTCATGACGGCCCTGGCCGCGTCGATCGGCACGGGCAACATCGCGGGTGTGGCCGCGGCAATCATCTCTGGTGGTCCCGGGGCGTTGTTCTGGATCTGGGTGTACGGGTTCCTGGCGACGTCTATCAAGTTTTCGGAAGCCGTACTTGGTATGAAGTTTCGCGAGCAGGTGGGCGATGAGGTCCGCACGGGTCCGATGTACTACCTGCGCGACGGGTTGAAGTCACCCTCACTCGCGTGGATTTACGCGCTGGTGGCCGGCGTGGCGGCGTTGACGACGACGCCGTTCACGCAGCCGAATTCCATCGCGGTGGCGATGGGCCATGTGTTTCCGAGCGGCGACATCACGTTGCCGATGCTGGGCACGGTGAGTCGCACGGCGTTTTTCACGGGGCTCGTGTTGGCGGTGATGACGTGGGCGGTGATCATCGGCGGCATCAAGTCCATTGGTCGCGCGGTGGAGAAGTTGTCTCCGTTAAAGGTCGGGCTGTATCTGCTCGGCGGGTCGGTCGTGATCATCACATTTATTGATCGGCTGCCGTACGTGCTGTCGATGGTGGTCGACGAAGCGTTTACGATGCGGTCGGCGATGGGCTTCGGCATCTTCACGGCCATGCGCTACGGCATCGCGCGTGGGATCTATGCGAATGAGGCCGGGTATGGCACGGCGGCCGTGGCCTACGGCACGGCGAGGTCGGACCGGCCGTCGCAGCAGGGACTGCAGGCGGTGATGGAAGTGTTCATCGTGTCGTTTGTCACCGGCACGATCAGCGCGCTGGCCATTCTGCTGTCTGGCGTGGCCGAGACGTCGATCGCCGCGCGTGCGGCCGGTGGCGAGTTCCTGACGAGCACGGCGGCGGTGGCCAGCGCGTTCAATATGGCGATCCCCGAGGTGGGCGGCTGGGTGGTGGCCGTCTGCGCGTTCCTGTTCGGCTACACGACGCTGATCGGGTGGGCCTACTACGGCGAACAGTTCCTGGAGTACATCCTCGGCCGTGCGGTGACAATGCCGTATCGCTACATTTATTGTCTGCTGATTCCGTTTGGCGCGGTCATGAGGCCCGAGTTGGTGTGGGCCTGGGGCGATTTGATGAACGGGTTGCAGGTGTTTCCTAACATCATCGGACTCATCGGGCTGAGCGGCGTCGCCGCCGTCTACGCCCGCGGCAAGACGTAAAAAACGACCTCTGAGGTCGGTTCAAAATCCCCGGGCTACGCTGAAACGACCTCAGAGGTCGTTTCGTTTCGCCTATTGATCGCCCTGCGACCGGCTGGTACGATGACCCCTCATGTCCAGCCTGCCGGTTCTTCCAGTTGACGCCCGCAGCAAGGACGAGTCGCTCACTCAGGCGCTGTCACGGATGCTCTCGGAGCACGACCGCGCCCTCCGGTCCTCCGAAGAAGACCCCCACGTCACGGCGGTTCGTCGGCTGGACGCAATCGAAGCGCAGTACGCGCCTTTTCCTGACACCCTTGACCCCCGCCTCCTGAGGGCCATCACGAGCCGGGGGATCTCGCAGCTCTACACCCACCAGGCGGAAGCGGTCGGCCATGCGCTCGCTGGGCGAAATGTCGTCACGATCACGCCGACCGCCTCAGGCAAGACCCTCTGTTACAACGTGCCGGTCATGGATGCGATCCTGAAGGACTCGTCCACCCGGGCGTTGTACCTGTTTCCGACCAAAGCCCTCGCGCAGGACCAGCTCGCCGAACTGCATCAGCTGGCCGAACTCATTGGCACCGAGGGCGGTGGCGACATCGGTGTCTTCACCTACGACGGCGATACGCCGCAGGATGCGAGGCGCGCCATCCGCGGCCGCGCGCATGTGGTGCTGAGCAATCCCGACATGGTGCACTCGGGGATCCTTCCGCACCATCCGCGCTGGGCGAAGCTGTTCGAGAACCTGAAGTACGTGATCATCGACGAGCTCCACGCGTATCGAGGCGTGTTCGGCAGTCACCTCGGCAACATCCTGCGCCGGCTGGATCGTGTCTGCCGCCACTATGGCTCGTCACCCACGTTCATCTGTTCGTCGGCCACGATCGCCAACCCCAGAGACCTGGCCGAACGTTTGACCGGAGCGCCCTTCGAGCTGGTGGAGAAGAGCGGCGCGCCGCGCGGCGAGAAGTACTTCATCTTCGTCAATCCGCCCGTCGTCAACGCGCAATTGGGCATTCGACGTTCGTATCTGGCCGAGACCCGTCGCGTGGCCATCGAGTTCCTCAAACGCGGCCTGCAAATCATCGTGTTCGCACAGAGCCGGCTCTCGACCGAGATTCTGACGACGTACATGAAGGATGCATTCGCCGGCCCTCCGGGCGCCGCCGACGTCGTGCGCGGGTATCGCGGCGGCTATTTACCGCTGCGTCGTCGCGAGATCGAGCGCGGCCTTCGCAGTGGCGAGGTGCGGTGCGTGGTGTCTACCAGCGCGCTCGAACTGGGCATCGATATCGGGGCGTTGGACGTGGCGGTCATGGCCGGCTACCCAGGTTCGATCGCGGCCACGTGGCAGCGCGCAGGACGAGCAGGCCGGCGATCGGGCCGGTCGGCTGCCGTGCTCGTGGCGTCGAGCGCGCCAATCGATCAGTTTGTGGCGCGCAACCCCGACTATTTCTTCGACGCGTCACCCGAACACGCGCTCGTCAATCCCGACAACTTGCACATCCTGCTCGACCATGTGAAGTGCGCGGCCTTTGAGCTCCCGTTCACATCCACGTCCACCTTCGGCGCGTTCAACGTGCAGGAGATGCTGTTGATTTTGAGCGAAGAGGGGTTTGTGCAGAAGGCGGGGGAACAGTGGCAGTGGACTCACGAGTCGTACCCCGCGGATGCGGTGAGCCTGCGGTCGGTCAGTTCCGACAATTTCATCATTGTGGACCTGACCAACGGGGAGCGGGTGATTGGCGAGACCAATTTCACCAGCGGCCCGTCGGTGCTGCATGAGAAGGCCATCTACATCGTGGAGGGGCAGCTCTATCAGGTGGAGCGCCTGGACTTTGATGGCCGCAAGGCGTTTGTCCGTGCCGTGGAGTGCGACTACTACACCGACGCGATCGACTACACGAAGGTCACGATTCTGGATGAAATGACGTCGGGGGTCTTTTCCGACGACGGCGCTGCGGCTGAGCCCGAGGAAAAGACACCCGACGTCATTTCCGAGGCTGAGGTCGTTTCCTCTTCGGTCGCCCACCACGGCGAGGTCCACGTTGTCTCGCGCGTGGTGGGGTTCAAGAAGATCAAGTTCTACACCAACGAGAACATCGGCTCGGGCGAGCTCGATCTGCCCGAGCAGCAGATGCACACTTCGTCCTATTGGCTCACCGTGCCAAGGGAAACGATGGACGCCTTACCGCACGCGATTGCCGATCGACGCGATGGCGTTCTGGGCCTCGCGTTCGCCATGCGGAACGTCGCGCCTCTGCTGCTGATGTGTGACAGCCACGACCTGGGCCTCTCCGTGGACGGCGTCACGACCGAGGAGGCGGCGCGGACGGCTGGAACGGTCGAGCCCACGATCTTCATCTACGACAACTATCCCGGCGGCATCGGGTTCAGCGAGCCGCTTCACAGCATGCACCATGACCTTGTCGCGAAAACGCGCGAGCTGATCGACGGGTGCCCGTGCCGATCGGGCTGTCCGTCATGCGTGGGGCCCGAAGGCAACACGGGCCCGCTCGCCAAAACTGTCGCGTCGCATCTTCTGAGGCTGCTGTCGCCGTCGGCGGTGCAGAGCGCATGAAGGACCTGGCCTCGCGCCTTCGCGCGATCGTTCGCGATCAGCGACGCGAGCCGACGATGGAGCCTGGCGAGACCGCCGGAATGGCGGTCTCGCCAGGCTCCGCCGACCTCGACGCGCAGGCGGCGATCGCCGCCGCGCTCGGCGGGGCCGTCGTCCCTGCCGTGTCGGGCAGCCCGGGCGGTAACGACGGCCGCTCCGCGTGTCTCGTGATCGATCGCGACTACGACGACGCCCGCTACCACGGCCGGCGCCAGGTGGACGCCTGCCGTGTCTCTCCCCAGGCGCCAGTCGCGCTCTTCGAGCCGCGACTGGCGACGGTCAGCGACTGGGCGGCGCGCATGGTGTTTTTCGACATCGAGACCACCGGCCTGAGTGGGGGCGCAGGCACTGTCGCCTTCCTTGTCGGCTGCGGGTGGTTCGAGGCCGACGGGTTTCGGGTGCGCCAGTGGTTGATGACGGGACCGGCGGGCGAACGCGTCCTGCTGGACGCGCTCGCCCGCACGCTCGACGATGCCTCGCTGCTCGTGACGTTCAACGGGCGCACCTTCGATGTGCCGTTCATGGAAATGCGATGGGCCTTCCATCGCCAGGGCAGCCCTGTAGAGGACCTGCCGCACTTCGACATGTTGCCCGCCGCGCGACGACTGTGGAGCCGACGCGAGGACGATACGAGTTGCAGCCTCACCGCCCTTGAGCGATCGGTCCTCGGCTTCCATCGCGTGGGCGACGTGCCTGGTTTCGAAATCCCGGCGCGCTATTTTCATTTCCTGCGCACCGGCGACCCGTCGGTGATCGAAGACGTGCTGGAACACAATCGCTTGGACCTTGTGTCGCTCGCCGCCGTGACCGCGCACGCACTGCGCATGGCCGAAGACGGCCCGCAGTGGTGCCGCGAGCCGAGCGAACAGCTCGGGTTGGGGCACTTCTACGAGCGACAGGGTGAGGTGCAACGTGCACTGGACGCGTATGCGTTGGCAGGTGTCGCTGATGATCGCGATCTGCGTGGCCGCGCGCTCGAACGTCAGGCGCTCCTGTTGCGTCGCCAGCACCGATTTGACGAGGCGGCGGCCACGTGGCTCCGCCTCATTGAGGGTGCCGCGCGGCCGTTCAGCGGCATCGAACGGCGCGCCGCAGAGGCGCTCGCGATTCATCACGAGCACCGGGCCGGAGATCTGGGTGAGGCCCGACGGTACGCCGAAGTAGTGCGTGGCCAGAGCACCGGTCGCCACGTGGCTGGCGTGGAGCATCGTCTTGGACGCATCGCGCGCAAGCAGGAAAAACAAAAGGGCGACCCCCTGGTCGCCCCCCTGCTCGATTCCGACTAAAAAGACCTGGGCCGAAGGCCCAGCACGACGAACCTACGCCGTCGCGCCGGTCTTCTTCGCTTTCGCGGCCTTGTTCGCGGCTGTCTGCGTCTTGCGGCCCTCGGCCGTCTGCGCGCCGAAGCGCTTGGTGAAGCGTTCAACACGGCCTTCCGTATCGATCAGCTTCTGGCGGCCCGTGTAGAACGGGTGGCAGTTGTTGCAGATGTCGAGGTGCAGGTCTTCCTTCGTGGAAAACGACTTCCACGTGGCGCCGCACGCGCATCGCACGTCAGTTTCGGTGTACTTGGGGTGAATATCAGGCTTCACAGACAGCTCCTTTTACCCGCGAACAAACATTGATTATAGCCCAGACCCGCAAAGCCGCACCACGAAGCCCCTGACTCCTGGACCCCAGGACCCCAGGACTCCGACGAATGTCCCTATTTCTCAACAACATAGCCCCGGTCCCACCGATGGGCTCTGAGGCTCGCTATAAGGTCGTCCGGCAGGCCCTTGCCGTCGGCGGCCGCCATGTTGCCCTCCACATGGGCGAGCCGCCGCATCCCCGGAATGACCGTGCTGACCGCCGGGTGCGACAAGATGAACCGCAGCGCCATCTCGGACAGCGACATGCCATCCGGTACCAGGGCCTTGAGGGCCTCGACCCGATCGACGGCTTCAGCCAGGCGCGCGGGGGGGAAGTACTGATTCCTGAAATCGCCGTCGGGCCACCGCGTGTCTTTTGTCAGAGTCCCAGTGAGACTGCCTTCGTCCAGCGGGACCCGGGCGATGATCGCCATCCCCATCTCCTGGCACAGCGGAAGCAGTGAGTCCTCGGGGTGCTGGTCGAAGATGTTGTGCACCACCTGGACGCTGTCGATGAGCCCCGTGCGAAGCGCGTCAATGACATTGGTGGGATCCCAGCGGTTCACGCTGATCCCGAACGCGCGCACCTTGCCTGCGCGCTTGAGTCGATCCACGGCTTCCATCCACTCATCGCATTCGGCCCACGTATCCGTCCAGACGTGGAACTGCTGAAGGTCGATGCGCTCCACGCCGAGGTTGCGCAGACTGGTGTCGGTCGCTTCAATGACATAGTCGGGCGGAAACACATCCGCGATGTCGTACTCCGGCTTCGCCGGCCACTTCCCGTTCTTCGGCGGCACTTTGGTCGCGACGACCAGTGACGTATCGCGATGCGCCGGCAGGACCTGCGCGAGTAGCCGCTCGCTCTTGCCGTCGCCGTAGGCCAGCGCCGTGTCGAAGAACGTGCATCCGAGTTCGATGGCACGATGCAGCGACGCGACCGACTCCCCGTCGTCAGATCCCGTCCAGCCACCCATGCCCCAGAGGCCGTAGCCAATTTCGGAGACGGGCCATCCAAGGCGTCCAAACGTTCGCGTGTGCATGCGCCCATTGTATTGGCTCAGCGCGGCTGGACAGCGGTATGCCAATACCCCGACACGACTGCGCCATCGTGATCAGCTGTTCCACCGCATCGTGGCTACCCGGTCCACGGGTCGTGGTCACGGATTCCACGCCTCGTGATCACCGAGCGACGCTGAGCATCGGGTTCTACCATTCCCTCTTGGGCGACAACCTGTCCCAAGGAGTGTGATGGCGAGGGAACGACTGCCTATGCGACATATTCGGGACGTTTTACAATTGAAATGGACACTCCACCGGAGCCATCGGGAGACGGCGCGGAGTCTGGAGATCAGTGCGGGCGCTGGCGCCTGCGCCAGGTCCACCGGGCGGGGGAGAAGACGTTTGTCGATACGATAGGCCGTATGAAGGGGCTGTTCCCGGACATAACCTATCAGGCGTTGCGAACAGCCGAGCGAGAGAGGCGCCGGCGACTCCCGCATTCTCGACGGCGAGTGTGGCAACGGACGTCGCCGCACACAAGCACGCCCCCTGGTCGCAGTGCGCCCGTTCCCACACCCAGGTCAACGATGCGTCGAATCGGACGGAGCGCCTAGGCGAGCGCGCGCGCGACCTCGGGAATCAATTCGTCGTAGAGCGGGACCAACGTGCGGATGCGAGCGTCGTAGTCTTTCGGATCGATGGCCAGGTGTGAAGAGACGGACATGTTGCCCGCGATTCTAGATCAGTGCTCGCCGACGGTATAATCGCACCGTTTACCATGAATGAGGTCCCTATGTCCTATACACGCCGGATAAGCGTCCTGTTGGCATTCGCGTTGACGGCTGTCCCGTTCGCCCAGCAACACCAGCACCCGGTTGGAGAAAGATTGGGTACGGTTCATCTTGAAACCTCGTGTGCGGCGGCGGCGCAGGCGCCGTTCGATCGCGCGATGGCATTGCTGCATTCCTTTGAGTTCGGGCCGGCCATCGAGGGATTCCAGGCCACGCTCAAAGCAGACCCGAACTGCGCGATGGTCTATTGGGGCATTGCGGTCAGCCGCTGGACCAATCCGTTTGCTGCGACGCTTCGGCCTGCGGCCCAGCTCCAGCAAGGCCTGGAGGCGATCCGGCAAGCCCGGCAACTGGGCCCGAAGACCGATCGGGAGCGCGCATATGTCGAAGCCGCAGCCAGGCTCTACTCCGACACGGAGACCATGGATCAGCGGGCACGCGTCGTCGCCTACGAAAAAGCGATGGCGGCGCTGGCCGCCGCGCACCCCGACGACCGTGAGGCCTCGATCTTCTGGGCCCTGTCGCTGGCCGCGTCGGCGTTGCCCACCGACAAGACCTACGCCAATCAACTCAAGGCCGGCGCGCTTCTGGAGAAGCTGTACCCGGAGCAGACCGATCATCCGGGTATCACCCACTACATCATTCACAGCTACGACGTGCCTGCCCTGGCGGACAAAGCCATCGCTGCGGCCAGGCGCTATGCCACGATCGCTCCGGCTGCGCCGCACGCGCTGCACATGCCGTCGCACACGTTCACACGCGTGGGTGCGTGGCAGGATTCGATTGATTCCAACATCGAGTCCGCTGCGGCCGCCAGAAAGGCGAATGCCCGTGCGGAGGAACTGCACGCCATGGACTACATGGCCTACGCCTATCTGCAGACCGGACAGGACAGGGCCGTGCAGGCGCTTCTCGCGCGTACTCCAGAAATCGCAGCGGTCTTCGATTCCACCGCCGTCGTTGGGGCGGCGCCCGGGTCGGCTGGAGTCTTCGCGCTCGCGTCAATTCCGGCGCGATGGGTGCTCGAACGCCGTGACTGGGCGGCCGCCGCTCGCCTTGAACCGAAGCCAAGCCGATTTTCGTACACCGAGGCCATGACGCACTTTGCGCGGGCGCTCGGGGCGTCACACACCGGGGCACTCGCCGACGCGCGGCAATCGATCACCGCTCTGAAGGAAATCCGGGATCGGCTCGTGGAAGCCAAAGAAGCGTACTGGGCCGAGCAGGTGGGCATTCAACACGAAGGCGCAACGGCATTCCTCGCACTGGCCGAAGGCCGAACGGCCGATGCGGTGGCCACGATGCGCGCGGCCGCGCTGCGAGAGGACGCGACGGAGAAGAACGCGGTGACGCCGGGCCCGATCGCTCCGGCACGTGAGCTGCTCGGTGAGATGCTGCTCGAGATGAAGCAACCCGCAGAGGCGCTGAAGGAGTTTCAGGCCACGCTCAAGAAAGAGCCAGGCCGCTTCCGGGCCCTCTACGGAGCGGCCAGGGCCGCAACACTCGCCAATGACCGCGCGACCGCGCGGACATACTACGGCGACCTCGTGAAGATGTGCGCGAACGCAGACACGCCGGGCCGGCCGGAATTGACCGAAGCGCGCAAGGTCATCGCGGGACGCTGAGGCGCCCGCTATCGCGGCAGCTCCCTGAACCAGACGATAGGCCGTATGAAGGGGCTGTTCCCGGACATAACCGTCCCTATCAGATGTTGCGAACAGCCAAGCGAGAGAGGCGCCGGCGACTCCCGCATTCTCGAGCAAAGAGTTCTTCGACGCGGAACCAAGCAAGTCGTAACCGGCAGACACGGTTCGCCGCGCGTTCGCCTGTAGCCTCTCGATTTCGCGCTCCTGCCTGGGAATCAGCGCGTCATTGGGATTGATGGCGAGCCGCCCGGAGGCGCGCCTGATCGACACTGTGGCCGAGCGGCTGCGGTTGTTCCGACGCGGTGAGTCGCTGGCGCTGATGCCGAATCTGTTCTTTTCTACAGGCCGCTGACAGCGCATCCCGACCGGCGTCTACCGGCAATCGTGCCGATCGTTTCGTGGCGCTCGCGGAAATGGAGCCGACTCGCCACTCATCCCGCTGACCAGCTTCGACACCTTCTTCAACTGGCCGACGAAGCCCGCGACTGCTCCTGCGACGCAGAACCTACATTCCCACCCCTGTTCCAATCGTCACAGCGGCGTTGGTGCTGACTTCTGACGATGACTTTCTTGCCGTTAAGCGCGTGTTCGCTTTGATGGTTCGCTGCAGCGCGATCACCCGGCACAGTCTGGTTCTTGATCTGACCCACCCGCCGTTACTAACGCGCCATTCAGAATCTTCTTGACTTGGGGGGGGGGGCGTAACTTCGGCGTCGTAATCCCCACACTGATTGGAGGCCCGACACGTTCGTGAAGCGTCTACGGATCTTCGCTTTCCTATTGTTGCTAATCGCGGCGGTTGCCACTTCCGGCAGGACCACCGTCGAAGCGCGAAGTGATTACCTGCTGTGGTGCTACGAGGAGCAGGAATGCGACCCGGGCTGGTGCCTGGACCGCCAGGCGGAGTGCTACGCCGCCACGAACTGGGTGCAGTGGACCTGCAGCCAAGTGACGGAGTGCAACGGCTGCGGGTTCATCTGCTGGCTGCCGCCCGCGTAGTGGGAAGGGGCAGAGGTCGTTGGCGCAAATCCAACGACCTCTGCCGGATACCGCCGACAACGGAGCCAAAGCAAGTGGGCCTTCAGGCCGCCCTGTGACCTGAAACCGACTGGCAGGGAGACGTGCAGCTGCAGAAAATGGGGCGTGGCCAATGACATCTCAGAGACTACGAACTGGTATTGACCTTCTTGCCTCGCTCAGTATGATTGGCGTTGCGGTGTTTCTCGTCTGGAGGGCACTGGCCCCGCAGCAACCCGCAAATCCGACGAGGCACGAAATCACGATACCCAGCAAGCCTGTTCCTATTGCTGGGCGCTTGACGAGGG
>CAZAZR010000013.1:0-30418 GCA_964489685.1 uncultured Solibacteraceae bacterium
GGTGGCGGCACGGGCATGGTCGGCATGTGGAAGGCCTTTGCCGAGATGTCGGCACCGGTGGGGTAGATGATCCAGTCGGGCAATTCCCAGCCGAACTGTTCCGCCACCTCGTAGCCCATCGTCTTCTTGCCTTCGATGCGGTACGGCTCCTTCAGGGTGGACACGTCGTACCATCCCAGCGGTATTCCGGTTTCGGCCGCGATGCGTCCGGCGTCGGTAATCAGGCCATCCACCAGGGTCACGTGCGCGCCGTAGAGTTCACATTCACGGATGAACGGGAGCTTCACGTCGCGCGGCATGAAGACACGGGCTTGCATGCCGGCGCGCGCGGCGTACGCCGCCATGGCGTTGCCGGCGTTGCCGGCCGTGGGAATCGACAGCACGGTGGCGCCCAGATAGTGCGCGCGGGTCACCGCCGCCGAGAGTCCCCGGGCCTTGAATGAGTTGGTCGGGTTGAGCGACTCGTCCTTGATGAAGAGTTGGGAGAGGCCCAGCGTTTCACCGAGCCGTGTGGCCGCAATCATCGGCGTCCACCCTTCGCCCAGGGTCACCGGCGTTTCGTCATCGAAGAGCGGCATCAGCTCGCGATAGCGCCACATGGACGCCTCGCGGCCGGCCAGCGACGCGCGCGACCAGGCGCGTGCGCGCGTCAGATCATACCGGGCCAGCAACGGCATGCCGCACTCGCACAGGTGCTGCACCGTGCGCGGGTCGGCCAGCGGCGCCCCGCAGGGTACCGAGCATTCGAGGTGGGTGAAGTACGTGGCCACGGCTACTTGCCGAGCAGGTCGAGGTCTTTCTTCTTCTGCAACTCGTCGATGAGGCCGATCTTCTGATCGGTGATGCCCTGGACATCGTCGAGGCCGCGGCGCTCGTCATCTTCCGAGATGGCGTGGTCCTTGAGGAACTTCTTCAGCTTGTCGTTCGCATCCCGGCGAATCTGGCGCACGGCGTTGCGGCCTTCTTCGGTGTACTTGTGCATGAGCCGCGACATTTCCTTGCGGCGTTCCTCGGTCAGCGACGGAATCGGGATGCGGATGATCTTGCCATCCGAGGCGGGGTTCAGCCCGAGGTTGCTTTTCTGCACCGCGCGTTCAATCGCCGACAGCAGCGACGGATCGAACGGCTGCGCGACAATCAGCGAGGGCTCGGGCACCGACAGCTGCGCCACCTGGTTGAGGGGCACCAGGGACCCGTAGGCCTCCACCTGCACGGGATCGAGGATCGAGATCGACGCACGTCCGGTGCGCAGCCCGGCCAACTCCTTCCGCACGTGTTCGATCGTGCCGTCCATCCGCGCGTTGACTTCGGCATACAGTTCTTTGAGGTCGGTCACGTCCATGCAAGGCTCCAGAGAGAACGACGAATCAGCTAGGCGCGCACCACGGTGCCCACAGGTTCCCCCATGATGACCCGGCGCAGGTTGCCCGCATCGCGCAGGCGAAAGACGATGATGGGCAGTTTGTTGTCCATGCAGAGGGAGATGGCGGTGGCGTCCATCACCTTGAGGCCGCGCTCGAGCACTTCCAGATAGGAGAGCGAGTCGTACCGGGTGGCGGTGGGCGTGGTCATCGGGTCGGCGGTGTAGATGCCGTCCACTTTGGTGCCCTTGAGAATGACCTCTGAACGCATTTCCATCGCGCGCAGCGCGGCGGCGGTGTCGGTGGTGAAGTACGGGTTGCCGGTGCCGGCGGCAAAGACCACGACTCGGCCTTTTTCCAGGTGCCGGAGGGCCCGGCGCCGGATGAACGGTTCGGCCACGGCCCGCATTTCAATGGCCGCGGCCACACGCGTGGTGACGCCAATTTTTTCCAGCGCATCCTGCAGCGCCAGGGCGTTAATCACCGTGGCGAGCATGCCCATGTAGTCGGCGGTGGCGCGGTCCATGCCCTTGGCGCTGGCCGCCAGCCCGCGGAACAGGTTGCCGCCGCCGATGACCACCCCGATCTGCACGCCCATCGCCTGCACATCGCCGATCTCCTGCGCGATCTGTGTGGCGACCGCCGGGTCGATGCCGAACGGCTGTTCGCCCATGAGCGCTTCGCCGGAGAGCTTGAGGAGCACGCGCGTATATGCGGGAGTGGAGGGCACGGGTACAGATTATAGCTGCGGCAATTCACCGATGCCCCAATTATCGATGCCCCTATTGAGGATTGAGGATGGAGGGATTGAGGATCGGAATGGAACGGATGGCGGATTGAGGATGGCAATTGCGCGATCGTGAAATTGAGGGATTGTTGAATTGTGGGATTGTTGAATTGTGAGATTGAGCGATTGAGGGATGGGATTGAGGGATGGGATTGACCCATCGCACTATCCGACAGTTCCCATCCTCAATCCCTCCATCCTCCACCCTCAATTGAGGCCGCAGGTACTGGGGCCGTGCGAACTGAGGCTGCGCGGAACGAGAAAGCGCGCTATTGCTCGCCGAGTTTGAAGCGCGCGAAGCGCGGAATCGCCACGTTTTCGCCGAGCTTGGCGATCGCCGCAGTCACCACCTGGCCGATGGTCACCTTCGGGTCGCGAATCGACGGCTGATCGAGCAGCACGAACTGCTCGTAGTAGGCGCCGACCTTCCCCTCGATGATCTTCTCGATCACATTCGCGGGTTTGCCGGAACTTTCCATCTGGGCGCGGTAGATGGCGCGCTCGCGGTCAAGCACCTCGGCCGGCACGTCCTCGCGCCTGGCGTACAGGGGACTGGCGGCGGCGATGTGCATCGCCACTTCCTTCACCAGCGCCTGGAAGTCGTCTGTGCGGGCCACGAAGTCCGACTCGCAATTGACCTCCACGAGCACGCCAATCTTGCCGCCCATGTGAATGTACGAGTTGATGACGCCTTCTGACGTCGATCGGCCCATCTTCTTGGCGGCCTGCGCCAGGCCGCGCTTGCGCAGCACGGTCAGCGCCGCGTCGAGATCGCCGCCCGACTCCACCAAAGCCGCCTTGCACTCCATCATGCCCGCGCCGGTCTGGTCGCGGAGGGTCTTCACCAACTTTGCGCTGATTTCAACGGACATCATTCATCCTCACCTGGGAGTACACCAAATAGAAACGCCGGCCCAGGCCGGCCGGCGCTTCCTGACATGAAAGAAATCGCGTCGCGCCTCGCTGCCGCACGGCGGCACGGCGGCTCGCCGCAGTCCGCAGCGACGCAGATTGCCGCGCGTCCTACGCCGACGGAGAAGGGGCGACGGCAGGCGCTTCGATGGCCGCCGGCTTGACCGGTGCGGCCGGCATCTCTTCGGCCGACGCCGACTCGGCAATCCCGCGACCCGCGAGGATCGCATCGGCGATGCCGGCCGCGAACAGCCGAATCGACCGCAGCGCGTCGTCATTGCCCGGAATCACGTAGTCCACCTGATCGGGGTCGCAGTTGGTATCAACCACGCCGATCACCGGAATCTTGAGCTTGCGCGCTTCGTCCACCGCGATCTGTTCGTTGCGCGTGTCCACGATGAACAGTGCGTCGGGCAGCCGGCTCATGCCGCGGATGCCGTCGAGGTTCTTGGAGAGCTTGCGGCGCTCCTTGTCGAGCCGTGCAATTTCCTTCTTCGAGAGCGTATCGTACCGCCCGTCGGTGGTCATCGCTTCCAGTTCCCGCAACCGTCCGAGCGACCGCTGGATGGTGGAGAAGTTGGTCAGCAGGCCGCCGAGCCACCGCTGGTTGACAAAGAACATCCCGCAGCGTTGTGCCTCTTCCGCAATGGCATCCTGCGCCTGGCGCTTGGTGCCCACGAACAGGAACGTGCCCCCCTGTGCGGCGGTGTTGGTCGTGAACTGTGCGGCTTCCTTATAGAGACGCGCGGTGCGCCCCAAATCGATGATGTAGATGCCGTTGCGTTCGCCAAAGATGAATGGCTTCATCTTCGGATTCCAGCGCTTGGTTTGGTGGCCGAAGTGGACGCCCGCTTCGAGCAAATCCTTCATTGCAATCGAACTCAAAGACTGCCTCGTCTCGTGTGAAAGTTAACGCTTACTGAACTGGAAGCGCTTGCGAGCGCCCTTCTGACCGTACTTCTTGCGTTCCTTGGCGCGCGGATCGCGCGTCAAGAGACCTTCTTTGCGGAGCGACGCACGCAGCTCCTCGTTGAACTCGAGCAACGCGCGCGCAATGCCCAGCCGCAGCGCACCCGCCTGGCCCGCCACACCGCCGCCGGTCGTGGTCGCCATGACGTCGAATTTTTCAGTGGTCTCGGTCGCCACCAGCGGGTGGCGAATCACCAGGCGAAGCGTTTCAGTGGGGAAGGCCACCTCCACAGGCTTGCGATTGACGGTGATGGCCCCGGCACCGGGGCGAAGGAAGACACGTGCGGTTGAGGTCTTGCGACGACCCGTGCCGTAGAACTGTGTTGCTGCTGCCACGTTACGCTACCTCAAGCTTGCGCGGCTGCTGTGCCGCATGCGGGTGCTCGCCATTGGCGTACACCTTCAATTTGCCGTACATCGCCGCGCCCAGCTTCGTCTTCGGAAGCATGCCGCGCACCGCCTCTTCGACGATCCGCCGCGAATCCTTCTGGCGCACGATCTTGGCGCGCTCCTCGCGGAGCCCACCCTCGTAGCCGCTGTGATAGCGGTACAACTTCTGTTCTTCTTTCTTGCCGGTCAGCTTGACCTTCGACGCGTTCACCACGATCACGTGGTCGCCCCGATCAAGAAATGGCGTCCACTCCGCCTTGTGCTTGCCCTGCAGCAAACGTGCCGCCTGGGTCGCGATGCGCCCCAGGACCAGTCCGTCCGCGTCGATCACATGCCACAGCCGAGTCACGGTCTTGGCAGATGGCGTAAACGTACCCATGCTTCCCTTTCAGCCGGATCCAAAGGACGGCAAACCAAAAGAATAGCGACGATGTGCAGAAATGTCAATCAATCCGGCCTTGTTCCCCCACAAGACCCGGGACGTGGCTGGGTACCCGCCCGACTTACGAAAGTGCAAGTCGCGCACAAGAATGGGCGGGCCACCCGCACCCCCGATTACGGGATCGAGCCCGGCCCGCTGTGAAACTCACGCGCCTGAGCACTTGGCATCAGCCTTGCCAGTCCCCACAGCGTAATGGGACTTGTCTCCGCCTTCCGGCCACCCATCGTTGGGCTCGATCTGGGGTCGCACGCCGTCAAAGCCGTGGCTCTGCGCAAGAGCCGACGCGGTTGGACCTTGCTCGCTGCCGGCGAGGCCGCCTTGCCGCCTGGGGACAGAGTGACCCAGGAGCAGGTGAGCGAGACCGCTGCCGCGCTCCTTGATACCCTCGGCCTCCGCCGCGCCCACATCGCCGCCGCCGTGTCCGGCCAGGCGGTCATCGTCAAACGCCTGGCCCTGCCGCCGATGGGCCAGAAGGAACTGGCCGAGGCGATTCCCTGGGAAGCCGAACAGTACATTCCGTTTGCCCTGGCCGATGTCCAACTGGACTACCAGGTGCTGAACGGCCAGGCGGCGGCGCTGCCGGCCGACGCGCTCGACATCCTTCTGGTCGCGGCCAGACGAGACAGAGCCGACGAACGGGTGGCGACGGTCACGGCCACCGGACGCCGGCCGGCGGTGCTCGACGTCGAAGCCTTCGCTCTTGCCAACGCGTACGAAGTGAATTATCCCCACCGGGCCGACGCCGTGTCGGCGCTGATCCACATCGGTCGGAACGCCACCATTGTCTGCGTCCTTGAACAGGGCCAACTGGTGTTCACCCGCGATGTGGCGGTCGGCGGGGCCACGTACGTCACCGCCCTCGAACGCGAAGTGGGTCTGGACCCAGTGGGTGCGCGCCGCATCATCCACGGTCAGAAAGGCAATGGCGACTCCGCAGTTGCCGGCGTCCTGCGCGAGGTGCATCTCCAACTGATCCTCGAGATTCGCAAGACGCTGGACTTCTACTGGAGTACCGCCAACCCGACCGCCCTCGCCCGCATCGTGTTGTCGGGCGGTGCGTGCCGGGTCGAAGGACTGAGTGCGCTGCTCGACGACGAGTTCCAGACGACGGTGGAGTGGTGCGACCCCTTCCGGCAGATTGCCCGACCGTCGCGTGCCATCGGCGCCGACCTGGACGGGCCGGCGTTCGCCGTGGCCGTGGGCCTCGCCCTGCGCCGGGAGAACGATCGATGATCCGCGTCAACCTGCTGTCCTCGGGCACCGCAGCAGAGGCGGGGGCGTGGCGACGCTGGCTGGTGGTGCCGCAGGAGCAGCGCGCGGCCCTGATCGGTCTTACGATGCTCGTGGCCACCGCCGTCGGCGTGGGCACCTGGTGGTGGTCCATCGATCGCGAACGCCGCAGGGTGGATGCCGAGATTGCCGTTGCCGAAGCCACGCTGACGCAGTTAAAGGAAGCGTCGCGGCTCGTCGAACTCGCCACCGCGCGCGAAGCCGACCTGCGCCAGCGCCTGGCGCTCATCGATCGGCTGCGCGCCACGCAGCGCGCCCCCGTGATCCTGCTCGACACCATCAGCAAGTCACTCGCCGAAGGCCTGTGGCTCATGGATCTGAAACAAAACGGCGCGATGGTGCAGCTCGAAGGGCGCGCCATGTCGTTGTCGGCCCTGACGGACTTCATCGATCGCCTGCAGGTGTCAGGGCGGTTCGCGCGCACGATCGATATCGTGACCACCAGCATGGAAACGGTGGCCGAACAATCCGTGGTGCGTTTTGCGATCCGTGGCGAAGTGACCGCGCTCTCCGGTCCTGAGGGAGGCCAATAGCCATGGCCAAGAGTTTTCATCAGTATTCGCCGAAGGCGCAGGCCGTGATGTGCGGCATCCTGTCGGTGGTTGGACTCGCGGCCGCCTGGCAGGTCCTCATCTCACCCGAGCGCGCCGAACTGGCGACGCGACGCGCCCGCCTCGCGACCGTGTTGACCGACGTCGACCGCGCCACGCTCACGGCCCAGCGACTGCCGGCGGTCAAGAAGCAAGTGGCGGCGCTCGAAGCCAGGCTCCACGAGACCACGGCCGTCCTGCCGGACGAAAAAGACGCGCAGGTGGTGCTGCGCGGCCTGCACGTCCTGGCCAGTGAAACCAACCTGAGCCTCAGCAACTTCACACCCAAGCCGGTGGCCGACCGCGAGCAGTACTCGGAATGGCCCATTGAGGTGGGTCTGCAAGGCGGGTATCACGACCTGAGTCGCTTCTTTGATCGTGTGGCATCGGATACCCGCCTGATCTCGGTGTCGAATCTTCACCTGTGGGTCAATACCACGTCCGGCAAAGGGCCCCTGGTGCTGGCGTCGTGTACCGCCACCACATTTGTCTTCAGTACCGCTCCACCAGGAGGCCGACCGTGATCGCGCTCAGACACATGGTGATGGTCGTGGGGCTGTCGCTGGGCGCCGGCGTCGCGTTCCACGCACAGGAACCGATCAAGATTGGCACCCGGGTCGGCGTGCCGGCGTCCGGGTACGACTCGGGGGGACGACGTGATCCGTTCGCCAGCCTGATTAAGGAACAACCGACCCACGTCCCCGAGGCCGATGTCACTCGCGCGAAAGGCCTCGCGGGTGTGGCCGTGGTGGACGCCGTGGTGACCGGCATCATCACCAGCGGGCAGAAATGGATTGCGATTGTGGCAGGGCCCGATGGCATCACCTACCTGGCTCGCACCCACGACAAGTTGCATGACGCCGTCGTGCGGCGGATTGATCGCGACGCGGTGACCTTCCTCGCGCGGGTGCCCGATGGGACCGGCACCATCGTGTCCAAAGAAGTGCGCAAGGGATTACGGCCGACGACAGGAGCGGGGCGATGATGAGCTCACGGTGGCTTCGGTGCGCGGTTGTTGGCGCGTGGTGTGTGGCGGGCGCGATCGTCGTCGCACAGGTGCCCTCGACCTTTACGACACAGGACGCGGTCAAGCGCTACACGGGCGCGGTCGGCGACTTCGACTTCCAGGGCGCGGACCTGCGCGCGGTCCTGCGGTCGTTCGCGGAGGTGAGCGGCCTGAACATCGTCATCGACTCCGCCGTGGATGGCACCGTCGATATCAAGCTGATGCGGGTGCCGTGGGATCAGGCGCTTGACGTCATCCTCAAGAGCAACAAGCTCTCGTACATCGTCGAAGGGAACGTTGTACGCATCGTGCCGCTGGCGGTGCTGGATGCCGAGAACACGGCTCGGCAGAAACTGGCAGACTCCCAGGCGCCCGCCTCGATCGAAACGCGCGCGTTCACGCTGAACTACGCGCAGGCTGAGGAACTGGAGCCGCTGCTCAAGGTGGCCGTGTTGTCCAAGTTCGGCTACGTGCAGCATGACAAGCGCACCAACACGCTGATCGTGCGCGACGTGCCTGAACGGCTGACGGCCGCGGCAGACCTCATTGCGACCCTCGATCGCGCCGAACCGCAGGTGGAGATCGAGGCGCGTATTGTCCAGACCAACCGGACCTCGGCGCGTGCCCTGGGCGTGACGTGGGGGGGCACCGGCCGAGTGGCGCCCGAACTGGGCAACACCACGAGTCTCAATTTCCCCAACACCGGGTCCGTTGGCACGACCGCGGTCAACAAGCCTGGCGACAGCGTGCACAACTCGGCCCTTGGTCTGGCTCTTGGCTCCATCACCGGCGCCGTGAACCTTGACGTGGCCTTGTCGGCGCTCGAACGCACGGGCAACACGCGAATCCTGTCGTCACCCAGGGTGACCACCCAGAACAACAAGCAGGCCGAGATGACGCAGGGCGTGCAGATTCCGATTCAGAAGGAACAGAACAACACCGTCACCATCGAATTCAAGGACGCCGCGCTCAAACTGCTGGTCACACCGCGCATCACGGCCGCCGACACCGTCATCATGGACGTGGAGCTCGAAAACGCCTCGCCCGGCCAGGAAGTGCGAGGCATCCCGTCGATCGACACACAGCGCGCGAGAACGTCGGTGCAGGTGTCGGACGGCGCCACCACGATCATCGGCGGCATTCTCCTCAGCCGCGAGCAGTCCACACAGGACCGCACACCCGTACTGCACCGCATCCCGCTGCTGGGCTGGCTGTTCAAGGGTGAAGACAAGGAAGACGAAAGTCGGGAACTCATCATCTTCATCACCCCTCGCATCGTGCGGAGTCCCTCATGAACTTCAACGCCTCCAACACCGCCGTCCGGGCGCTCGGCCTGATGGCGCTCATCACCCTGACGACCGGTTGTGCCGCGAATGGCCGCACCGGCCAGGCCAGTTCGTACCTCATCGTGGATTCGCTCACCGCGGCGTCGGGCGCCCGACCGTCTGAATTCGGCGGGTCGCTCTCGTCCGACGTGGTGACGGTCGTCAACAACGTCCCGACCACGCTTGAGGACTTGGCGCAGGTGCAGTTCCGGCTGGCGATGAAAGACCCCCTCGTGGGCCCGTCGCCCGTCAACGCCGTGACCGTGCGCGGCTATCGCGTCACCTTCTCGAGATCCGACGGCCGCAACACCCCTGGCGTGGATGTGCCGTATCCGTTTGATGGCGCACTGACAGCCACGGTCAGCACCACCACCACCGCATCGATGGTGTTGGTGCGCGTGCAGGCCAAGCTCGAGTCGCCGTTGAGCACTCTCGCGTTCGGCGGGGGGGCCATCGTGATTTCCACGTTTGCCGACGTCGTGTTTTATGGCACCGATCAAGCGGGACGCGACGTGACCGTGACGGCGCGGATCAGTGTGAACTTTGCCGATTGGGGTGATACGCAATGAGCGCGATCCATCGTCGAGCCGTGGTCGTGGCCCTGGCCGTGGTGGCCAGTGTGTCCTGTAGCGTCGAACCGGCGTCAGTGCCGGTTCCGACGGGTCCGTCCGAGCTGTCACTGTCGCTGGCCTTGAGCGCGTCGCCAGACATGATCAGCCAGGACGGCGTCTCCACATCACGCTTGAACATCACGGCGCGCGACGCGAACGGTCTGCTGAAAGGCGGCGTGGCGATGCGTCTGGACATCCTGGTGCAGGACGTCAATGGCGGGTTGGTCCCGGCCGACTACGGCACGCTGAGCAACCGCTGGCCCTCGACCGGCAGCGATGGCAAGGCTGTGGTCACGTATCAGGCACCCCCGACGCCCTCGGGCGGCGTCGTGACAAACCGCGTCGTCACTTTCAGGGTCGTGCCGATCGGCACCGACTATTCGGATGCGGTTGCACGAACGGTGGAACTGCTCCTGGTGCCGCCAGGGACGATTCGTCCCCCCACGCGGATGGTGCCCCGGTTTACGTACTCGCCATCGGGTCCCCGCACGTACGACACGATCTTCTTTGACGCCTCAAGCTCATCGGACCCGGACGCCGACATCGTCTCGTACCTGTGGCAGTTCGGCGATGGCCGCACCGGAACGGGGCGTCAGACGACGCACAGTTATGAGCTCGCGGCGAGTTACGGCGTGGTGCTGACCGTCAGCGATGCGTTTGGCACCAGCGTGTCGACGCCAGTCACCCAATTGTCCGTCACATCCTCACCTGGCCCCGTGGCGCAGTTCACCTACTCGCCGACGTCGCCCGGCCTTGGGACCAACGTGATCTTCAATGCGGCGGCCTCGACCGCGCCGGCCGGCCGACGCATCACGGGCTACAACTGGGATCTCGGCGACGGCACGTTCGTCGAAGGCATCGCGGTGCAGCACAAGTACACGGCCACAGGCACGTTCAGCGTGATCCTGCAGGTGACCGACGATACCGGCCGGACGGGCGTCGCCACACAGACGCTGACCGTCAGCGACCTCACCTCGCCAACGGCGCAGTTCACGGTCTCACCGACCAATCCTGCCATCAACACGCCGGTGGTCTTCAACGCCACGGCATCCACCGTTCCGGCGGGCCGCCAGATTGTGTCGTACGAGTGGGACTTTGGTGTCCCCGGCGCCGTGGGATCGGGCGTCACCACGAGCTACCCATACACAACCGCGGGCACCTTCACGGTGGTGCTGACGGTCACCGACAACACCGGCCGCAAGGGTGTGAAATCCGCAACCATTACCGTGACGCCGCCTCCGCTGGAGGAGGCGCCACGGCCGCCGTCTGACCAGGAGCCGTTGCCGTGACTGCCGAACAGATACGCCGATCGGGAAACCCGGCGGCGGCCATTGACCTGTGCCGGGATGCGCTCGCGCGATTTCCCGGCCATCTCTCAGCGCGGGTGACGCTCGGCTGGGCGCTGCTCGACTTGGGGCGGCTGCAGGAGGCCCGGGAGGAATTCCAGGTGGTCCGGCAAACGGCGCCGGACAATTTCGCGGCGATCCGCGGGCTCGCCCAGCTTCACGTGCTTGAAGAGAACGACAATTCATACGCGCCGGATCTGGACGCGGCGGCCACACCCGAGCTAGTGCCGGCACCCGTCGCGCCGGCGCCTGCGCGCGCCGCCGCTTCCGTGGCTCCTGTCGCTCCGGTGGCTGTCGCCGCGCCAGTTGTCCATCCAGTTGTCGCCGAGGCTCCGCCCGCGCCGAAGCCTGTGGTCGCGGCCCCGGCTCCGGTCCCGGTCGCGCGGCGCGAAAAGCCGGCGCACGCGTCGCCGGTCGTCATGCGCCTTGAAACGTGGTTGTCGCGGGTCGAGGCGCTTCGGGCCGCCGTCTGACACAATCTGCGGTGGGTGACTGATTCCCGTCCCAACTGGCCCGCTCGTCTGGCCGCGGTCCGACGCCGGTGGCGCACCGCTGACGCCATCTGTGTTGTCTCGTCGGCAACCAACATCGCCTATCTGACGGGCTTCCACGGGTCTGCCGGCCTCTTCATCCAGGACGCTGAGCGCGACTGGCTGGTGCTCGACGGCCGGTACACCACAGTGGCCGCCGAGGCCGCGGCCAGGGGCGACATCGCGCCGGTCTGCATTGTGACCACCGACACCACTTACGAAGCCGCGTTGGCCGGCGTCATCGCGGAATCGGGCGCCACGCGCATCATCTTTGAGGCTGACCACGTCACGGTTTCGCACCTCACGCGCTGGCAGGCGGCCGTTCCTGGGGACTTTCAGGGCCACGCCGGCCTGGTGGAGCCCCTCCGGTTGATCAAGGACGCGCACGAGATTGCGGTCTTTCGCCGGGCGGGCCTGGCGCTGTCGGGCGTGGCCGGTCGGCTGGGGGAGTGGGTGCGGGCCGGTCGGTCTGAGCGACAGGTGGCGGCCGAGATTGACCTTGGACTTCGCCGGGCCGGATTCACCAAACCTGCCTTCGACACGATTGTCGCTTCGGGCCCAAATTCGGCCCATCCGCACGCGCATCCAGGCGAGCGGCTCCTCACCCTCGGCGATTTGGTCGTGCTGGACTTCGGCGGGGTCTTGGACGGATACTGCGTGGACTTGACCCGGATGGCGGCGGTGGGCTGGCCCGGGGATGAGGCGGCCGGCATCGTTCGCGCGGTGGGGAAGGCGCAGCAGGCCGCCTTGGACGTGATGTGCGCTGGTGTGACCACCGGCGCGGTGGATCGGGCCGCTCGCCAGGTTCTTGACGCAGAAGGGCTTGGGGCGGCGTTTGTTCATGGGACCGGCCACGGGCTCGGACTCGAGGTACACGAGGCGCCACGACTGTCGCGCCTCTCGGCCCCCGACGAGCGGCTGAGGGCCGGAATGGTCTGCACCGTCGAACCAGGAGCCTATGTGCCCGGGATTGGTGGGGCACGGCTGGAGGATGATGTGCTCGTGACCGATACGGGCATCGAGGTCCTCACGCCAGGACCACGCGACTTGCTGACTGTTTGATGTTATGAATCTCGACGCCCTCAAAGACATCCTGAACCTTGTTCGCGAGCATGAGCTTGCGGAATTCGAAATGGAGCACGACGGGCTCAAGGTCCGCATCCGGAAGGCCGGCCGCGAGTCCGTGGTGACCCAGGCGGCCCCGGTCGCGGCCCCTGCGCCTGTGGCGGCGGTCGCCGCGCTGGCCAGTGTTGCGCCGGCTGCGGCCGCGCCCCCATTGCCGGTGGACGCCGGGGTGCCGCTCGCGGTCATCAAGGCCCCCATTGTGGGCACGCTCTACCGGTCGGCCGAGCCTGGCTCCACGCCGTTTGTTGACGTCGGGTCGGTCGTCAAAAAGGGGGAGGTGCTCTGCATCATCGAGGCGATGAAGCTGATGAACGAGATCGAGTGCGAATGTGACGGCGAAATTGCCGCCGCCTACGTCGATAACGGCCAGCCGGTGCAGTTTGGCGACCGGCTCTTCGCCGTGAAGGTGAGCTGAGGCCGTCTGCGGGGCTCCGAAGAACCATGTTCAACAAGATTCTGATCGCCAACCGTGGTGAAATCGCGCTGCGCATCATTTGCGCGTGCCGCGAGATGGGCATCAAGACCGTCGCGGTCTATTCCCAGGCCGACGAGCACTCCCTGCATGTGCGGTTTGCCGACGAAGATGTCTGCATCGGGCCCGCGCGCAGTGCCGATTCCTACCTGAGTGTGCCGGCGATCATCAGCGCGGCGGAAATTACCGGCGCCGACGCGATTCATCCCGGATACGGGTTCCTCTCCGAGAGCGCGTATCTCGCTGAAGTGTGTGAGGCGTGCCATATCAAGTTCATCGGGCCAGACCCGAACGTCATTCGGTTGCTTGGCGACAAGGCCCGCGCCCGCCGCGCGATGAAAAAAGCCGGCGTGCCGATTCTGCCCGGCAGCGACGGCCCGGTGCAGGGCGAGGAAGAGGCCATCAAGGTGGCCAGGGAACTCGGTTTCCCGCTCATCATCAAGGCCGTGGCGGGCGGCGGTGGCCGGGGGATGCGCATCGTGCGCAACCTTGAGGAACTGCCCAAGAACGTCAAGACCGCGATGCGCGAGGCCGAAGCGGCCTTCGGCCTGGGGGATGTGTATCTCGAACGCTACGTGGAGTCGCCGCGGCACATCGAAATCCAGGTGATGGGCGACCATCACGGCAACGTGGTGCATCTGGGCGAGCGCGAGTGTTCCGTCCAGCGCCGGCACCAGAAGCTGATCGAAGAAGCGCCCTCGGCGGCCCTGACCGACAAGCAGCGCAAGAAGCTGGGTGCCACGGTTGTTGATGCGGCCCGCGCCGTGCAGTACAGCAATGCCGGCACCTTTGAGTTCCTGCTCGATGCCACCGGCAACTTCTATTTCCTCGAGGTCAACACGCGACTGCAAGTGGAACATCCGGTGACCGAGTTCATCACCGGCATCGACATCGTGAAAGAGCAGATCCGGGTGGCGGCGGGACAGCGGCTGTCGGTGCGTCAGGGCGAGATCGAGTTTCGGGGCCACGCGCTTGAGTGCCGCGTGAACGCCGAAGATCCCGTGACGTTCACGCCCAGTCCCGGCCTCATTACCGCCTATAGCGTGCCCGGCGGCCCCGGGGTGCGCGTGGATTCGTTCGTGCACTCCGACTGCACGATCTCGCCGTACTACGACTCGCTCATCGCCAAGGTCATTACCTACGGCCGCGACCGGAATGAAGCGATCGCCCGCATGAAGCGCACCCTTGAGATGACCGTGATCGAGGGCATCAAGACGTCGATTCCGCTCCATCTCAAGATCCTCAACGATCCGGATTTCGTGGCCGCGCGGATCAACACGAGCTTCATGGAGCGGTTCATGCCGGACAAAAACGCCGGCAAGGGCACGCTCGCCGAAAGCGCGTGACCCGGCCGTCAGGTCCGCCGCTGACGCTGCCGCCGCTGTACGCCATTCTCGATGTGGACGCGGTGACCGCCCGCGGCTGGGCGCCGGCGGATGTCTGCCGTGCCTGGCTCACCGGCGGCGTGCGTCTGATGCAACTGCGGGCCAAGTCGGCGCGGTTCGGGGCGTTCCTCACGATCGCCGATGAAGTCGTCGCCATGTGCCGCGAGGCCGGAGCGATGCTCATCATCAACGATCGCGCCGACGTCGCCGCCCTGTGCGGCGCCGACGGGGTGCACGTGGGCCAGGACGATCTGGCGGTGGTCGACGTCCGCGAGCACGTCGCGCGCCCCGGGTCTCAAGGCCGCGGCCTGATCGGCCTGTCGACCCACGATGATGCGCAGGTGGCGGCGGCCGTGAGCCAGCCCATCTCCTATCTGGCCATCGGGCCCGTCTTCGGAACCGGTACGAAGGACACCGGGTACGGCCCCCTGGGCCTGGCACAGGTCGCGCGGGCCTGCGTCGCTGCGCACGCCGCCGGTGTGCCGCTGGTGGCCATCGGCGGCATCACGCGTGAGCGAGCGCCGTCCGTGCTGGCCGCAGGCGCGGATGCCGTGGCGGTGATCGCTGACCTGATCGAAGGGGCCACCCTCGCCGCAGTGGAGGAACGCGCCCGCGTATGGGTGTCGGCGGTCCGGGCGACCGTGCGTTGACGCGTCAGCGCAGCACGTCCCGCGCCGGGTCCTTTTTAATCGTGCACTGTGACGCCGGTCGCCTATAATGGCCGGGCCACGGGCCTGTTTGCGGACCTTACAACATGGATTCAAACCTTCTCAGAACCAAGTCGATTGAACAACTCGTCGGAGATGTCGAACACGGGTCAAAGGCGCTCAAGCGCAGTCTGGGTGCCTGGGACCTGACATTGCTGGGCATTGGCGCGATCATCGGCACCGGCATCTTCGTCCTCACAGGGACGGCGGCGGCCAATCAGGCCGGGCCCTCCATTATGGTGTCGTATCTGGCGGCCGGCCTCGCCTGCGGATTCGCCGCACTGTGTTACGCCGAGTTCGCCTCGATGATTCCCATCGCGGGCAGCGCGTATACCTATGCCTACGCCACGTTGGGTGAGCTGGTGGCCTGGATGATCGGCTGGGACCTCATCCTTGAATACGCCGTCGGGTCGATGACCGTCGCGATCGGGTGGAGCGGCTACATGCAGAAGCTCTTGTCGGGCGCCGGCATTCACCTGCCGGTCTGGATGAGCGCCGCGCCGGGGACGCTTGACGCCAACGGCGCCTCAATTGGCGCACTCATCAACCTGCCGGCGGTGCTCATCGTGCTCGCCATCACCGCCCTGCTGGTCGTCGGCGTGCAGGCCACGGCGCGCGCCAACGCCATCATGGTCGGCATCAAGCTCGTGGCTATTGTGTTCTTTATCGCCGTCGGTGCCACCTACGTCAAACCCGAAAACTGGGAACCGTTCTTCGCCTACGGCTGGCAGGGCACCATGGCCGCAGCCGCGGTCGTCTTCTTCGCCTATATCGGCTTTGACGCGGTCTCGACCACGGCTGAAGAAGCGAAGAACCCGCAGCGAGACCTGCCGATTGGCATCCTGTCGTCATTGGTGGTCTGCACCGTCCTCTACCTGGCCGTGGCGGCCGTGTTGACCGGCATTGTGCCGGTCGTCGAGAGCAAGACCGATGCGGCGTTCCTGAACGCGCCCGTCGCATTTGCGCTGAGCCTGATCGGCCAGGACTGGGCCGCGTACCTCGTGTCGGCAGGCGCCGTCGCCGGCATCACGTCCGTACTGCTCGTCATGCTCCTGAGCCAGCCGCGGATCTTCTTCGCCATGAGCCGCGACCGGCTGCTGCCGCCAGGCGTCAGCGTGGTGCATCCGAAATACGGCACGCCGTACATCACGACGATCATCACCGGTGTGGTGGTGGCGGTGGTCGCCGGGTTCACACAGATCCAGACCGTGGGCGAAATGACCAGCATCGGCACGCTGTTCGCCTTCGTGGTCGTCTGCGCAGCCGTGCTGATCCTGCGCAGGACGCGCCCCGATGCCAAACGGCCGTTCCGCGCGCCCGGTGGTCAGGTGTTGCCGGTTCTGGGCATCGTGTCGTGCTTCTATCTGATGTTGAGCCTGCCCGCGATCACATGGGTGCGGTTTCTGGTGTGGCTGGACATCGGCCTGGTGATCTATTGGGTGTACGGGCGTACGCATAGCACGCTGGCGAACGCGGCTGAGCGGGCGAAGCGCACGGGCATGCAGGCGCTGGCAAACTTCACCACGGCGTTTGGCGCCCTCGCGCTGTTCAACGGTTTCGCCATGGCCATCCTCGGGTTCTTCACCGAATGGGGCATCACCAACGAGACCACCGCCAAGTGGCACGAGATTGGTGTGACCCACGAACAAGCCGACGTCTTCGGCCTTCAGGTGCTCGGCGTGTCGCTGCTGGTCTTCATCATCGGCCGAGTGCTGTCGAAAGCGTCGGGCGAGAAATAGCGCGCCGTGTGGCTCGACGGGAGCCGGGTCGCCAGCGCGATTCGGGCGGAACTGGCGCCGAGGGTGGCCGAATTTCATTCGGCGCGTGGTCGTCGTCCGGCGTTGCACATCCTGCTCGTCGGCGACGATCCCGCGTCCCAAATCTACGTCCGCAACAAGGAACGCGCCGGCACTGACGCCGGCCTGCTCGTGGTCGTGCACCGATTGCCGATCATCGCTCCGGTTGACGAGGTGCTCACGACGGTGCAGCGCCTCAACGCGGACCCGGCGTGTGACGGCATCCTGGTGCAGGCGCCGCTGCCCAAGGCGATCGGCAAACATGGCACCGAGCTGGTGTTCGATGCCATCGACCCCGCCAAGGACGTGGACGGCTTCCATCCCCACAACGTGGGATTACTCGTGCAAGGCCGCGCTGCGCTGAAACCGTGTACGCCCTCAGGCGTGATCGAACTTCTGGATCGGACCGGCCAGGCCATCGCCGGCAAACACGCGGTGGTCATCGGTCGGTCAGAGATCGTCGGCAAACCCATGGCGCTGCTGCTGCTCCAGCGCGATGCCACGGTCACCATCTGTCATTCGAAGACGCCGGACCTTGCGGTCACGTGCGCGCGCGCCGACATCCTGGTGGCGGCCATCGGTCGCCCGGGGTTCGTGACGCGTGACTTCGTCAAACCCGGCGCGGTGGTCATTGATGTCGGCATCAACCGCGTGGATTCACGTGAGCAGGCGGTGTCACTCTTCGGCGCGGCTCACCCGAGGCTCGCCGGCTTCGACGAGCGGGGCTCGATGGTTGTCGGCGATGTGCATCCGTCAGTGGCGGAGGTTGCCGGCGCCATGACGCCGGTGCCGGGTGGCGTGGGGCCGCTGACGATCGCGATGTTGCTCAAGAACACGCTGACCGCTGCTGAAGGCCGCGTGACGACGGAAGCTCCTCGGGCTTGAGACCCAGCCCGAGCTGCGGACCGGCCCGAGACACGTCCGGACGTCGCGCGGCAGCCCTCCGTACGTCGCTCGCCCTACGATTGCAGTTTCATCCAGACCGCCTCAGCGTTCATGGCGGTCTCATCGAGCGTCCCCGACGTGTCGATGACGTAGTGGGCGCGTGCGACCTTGTCAGCCAACGGTCCCTGGGCGGCGATCCGGGCGCGGGCGTTGGCTTCGCTGAGGCCGCCCCGGGCCATCAAGCGGGCGAGTTGTTGCTCGGGCCGGCATGCGGCCACCACGACCACGTCGAAGTCTCCCTGGTGGCCGGTCTCGAAGAGCAGCGGGATATCGGCGACGCCCAGCGGGGCCGTGAGCGCCGTGAACCACCGCGCCACGGCGGCGTACACATGCGGGTGGACAATCTTCTCAATGTCCTTGCGGGCTGTCGGGTCGGCGAAGATCACCGCGCCGAGCGCGGCCCGGTTGAGTTGGCCATTGCGCAGCAGTACCGCTGGTCCGAACCGGCGGACCACCGCCGCCAGCCCTGGCGATCCGATCGCCACGGCGTCGCGCGCCAGCTGATCGGCGTCAATGATGGGCGCGCCCAGCCGGGCACACGTCGCAAGGCACAGCGACTTTCCCGTGGCGATGCCGCCAGTGAGTGCAATGCGGCGGGCCTGGGTGGACTTCGGGCGAGTGGGTGTTTTCATGGCAGGGGCTTACGCGATCGGACCTGAGGGCATTTCCGACTCGACATCGCTCGCCGGTGTGATGCGCTCTTCAACAAACGCATTCCATTCATGGCACTGCGGGCACTGCCACAGCAGCTCCGTGCTGCGATACCGGCAGCGCGTGCAGACATGTGGGTCGAGGTAGAACACTGACTGACGGGTGATTTCGATGTAGCGCGCGACGAGGGGGCGCGGCAGATCCAGCGATGACAGCAGCGCCCAGATGGACTGGTGAATCGCCAGCGCGTGAGGATTGTGCTCGAGGGCGCCAAACAGCGACTCAAGGGCCCGTGTCGGGTGCCCCTGCGACACCAGGTGGCGGGCGAGCGCTGCGCGTGCCCGCCATTCGCGAGGCGCCGCGTCGGTGAGCCGCTCACACAGCGCGATAAACCGATCGGCGCGCCCCTGGCTCACATACAGCGCCTCCAGCCGTTCAAGCGGCAGATACGCGCGATCGGGCGAGACGTTGACCGCCGCCTCCCAGATCGCCGCCGCGGCCGCCGCCTCACCCTGTTTCAGGCGCGCGTCACCCAGGCTCAGATAGGCCGGCAGCACCGCCGCATGCAGCTCGATGGCGGACGTGAATCGCCGGATGGCGTCGGGGATGTCGCCTCTGGCCAGCGCCTGCAAGCCCAACTCGTGTTCGAGGAACGCGAGGATGACCTTCGACCGCGTCTGTCCCGCAGGGCTCGCAATCGCCGCCAGTCGCTGCCGCGTCTGGTACGCCTCCTGCCACTGGTGTTGTTCTTCCTGCAGTTTCTCAAGGTTGTTCAGCGCCGATTCGTTGTCGGGCGCCAGTTTCAGGACTTCGGTAAACGCTTCGGTCGCGCGATCGACAAACCCGCCTCGGCGATAGTCCAGCCCGAGGCAGAGCAGCACGTTCGCGTGCTCCATCGGGCCGAGCCGAGGCCGTTGCAGCAGGCTCTGGTGTTCCTGAATCGCCCGTCCCACCTGGCCGCGCTCCCGGTAGAGGTTGCCCAGCATCAGCCGCAGTTCAAGGGCGCCCGGGTCCAGCTTCGACGCCTCTTCCAGTTCCTCGATCGCCAGGTCCACGCGCCCCGCCACCAGGTAGTTGAGCCCGACGATGAAGTGTGGCGACTGGCGGACGCGCCGGCGATCCACCCACTGGCCTTCCTGGAGCTTGTAGCGCTCCCACGCCTTGCCTGCCGCGAGGCCGACCAGCAGCGCCGTAATGACGAGGATGAGGACGAGTCCGTTGTCCATGACGCTTAGGCCAGATGGGAACGCAGCAGGGCGTCCCAGCGGCCCTGGCCGCGCAGAATCAATTCGATGAACTCGCGCACCGCGCCACGGCCACCCGAGGCCTGCGTGACCACATGGACCCGCTCTCGCACGTCTTCGCACGCGTCGTGGGGCGCGGCCGACAGCCCGGCTAACTGCAGTACGGGAAGGTCCAGCAGGTCATCGCCCATGTACGCGATTTGATCGGGCTCCAGGCCCTCTGTGGCAGCCAGCTTCAGGAATGCGGTTCGCTTGTCCGTTTGGCCCTGGATGACGATGTCGATCTTCAGCTCTTCGGCCCGCCGCGTCGTGGCGTCCGATCCGCGGCCGCTGAGCAGCCCAATCCTGAGCCCGGCGCGCTGCGCCCACACGATGGCTGCGCCATCCCGGATGAAGAACGACTTCATCTCGTCGCCGGACCCGGTCACGCCGATCGTGCCGTCGGTGAGCACACCGTCCACGTCAAGCAGGAGGAGTCGGACGTGCCTTGAGCGGGCTCCAATATGTTCGTCGGTCAGCTGCATCACATCATCTGCGTGCGCCAGAGATCGTGCAGGTGCACGACGCCCTCAACGCGAAGCGCATCGTCTACAACCACAAGGGCTGTGATCTTCCGCTGTTCCATCAGCCGGATGGCTTCCACCGCAAGCATACCCTTTGTGATGGTGACGGGGTGCCGGGTCATCACGTCGCGCGCCTGCTGCTCGAGCAGGGCAGAGCCCGGTGTCATATGCCGCCGCAGGTCGCCGTCAGTGACAATGCCGAGGAGCTGGCGTGCGGGATCGACGACGCAGGTCATCCCCAGACGCTTGCTGCTCATTTCATGAATCACGAGTGGCATCGGCGCATCGGCCGCGATGAGGGGCACCGCGTCGCCGCCGTGCATCAACGCCTCAACCCGCATTAATTTCTTTCCGAGTTTGCCGCCCGGGTGCAGGTCGGCAAACTCCTCGGCGCGGAAGCCCTTGCGCTGTGACAGGGCCAGCGCGAGCGCGTCGCCCAGCGCCAGCGCCGCCGTGGTACTGGCAGTGGGCGCCAGATTCATGGGACACGCTTCGGCCGCCACGTGGCAGCTGAGCGCGAGATCAGCGGCCTGGCCCAGCGTCGAGTGCAGGTTGCCGGTGAGCGCGATGAGCCGGGCGCCGATGCGGCGGATGGCTTCCACCAGCCGGATGAGTTCCTCGGTTTCGCCACTGTGTGAGAGCGCCACCACCACGTCTTCCGCGCGCACCGCGCCCAGGTCGCCATGGATGGCTTCGGCCGGATGCAGAAAAAATGCCGACGTGCCCGTGCTCGACAGCGTGGCCGCAATCTTGTGCGAGATGATGCCCGACTTGCCCATGCCGGTGACGATGACCCGGCCGGTGCAGGAGTGGAGCAGCGTCACCGCGCGCGGAAAATCGTCGTTGAGCTGGGGAATCAGGCCAAGGATGGCCCGGGCCTCGGTGTCGAGCACCTGCCGGGCAATGTCCAGCGCGTCTTCAGCCACCTTGTCACGCATGGGGTTTCACGATCTCGTTGATCTGGACGAGTGTGCGCAGCAGCGCCTCGAGCAGGTCGAGCTTCAATGCATTCTGCGCGTCACTCTTCGCACGTGTCGGGTCTTCATGCACTTCAAGGAAGACGCCGTCAACGCCGGCCCCCACCCCCGCGCAGGCGAGCGGCTCGATGTATTCGGCCAGGCCCGCCGTCACGCCGTCGCCGCCACCCGGCAGCTGCAGGCTATGGGTGACGTCAAAGATCACCGGCGCGCCCAGCGCGCGCATCATCGGAAACGCGCGCATGTCCACCACCAGGTTGTTGTAGCCGAACGTGTAGCCACGCTCGGTGATGCAGACGCGGTCGTTGCCGGCGGCCGTGACCTTCGCGATGGCGTGCCGCATGTCGAGCGGCGCCAGGAACTGGCCCTTCTTGATGTTGACCACGCGTCCGGTGTGCGCGGCGGCCGTGATCAGATCCGTCTGGCGCGACAGGAAGGCGGGAATCTGCAGGACGTCGGCGACTTCAGCGACCCGAGCCGCCTGATCCGCCTCGTGGATGTCGGTGAGAATGGGGACGCCGGTCGCGGCCTTGACGCCAGCAAGCGCCTCAATCCCCGCGGCCATTCCAGGCCCGCGAAACGACGAGGCCGACGTGCGGTTGGCCTTGTCAAACGACGCCTTGAACACGTAGGGCATGCCCACGCGCGCGGCGATGGCCGCGATTTCGCGGGCCATGTCGATGACGTGCGACGGACTCTCGATGACACAGGGCCCGGCAATCAGGACGAGCTCGCGCCGGCCCAGCACGACGTTCGGTGTGATCGGGACCAGCGTCATCGCCGCCGGTCACCGATCGCCGTGACGTTGGTGGTCAACCCGGCCTGCGCCTGCGCGTAGCGGTGCGCGGCTTCCACAAACCCGGCAAACAGCGGGTGCGGGCGCAGGGGCTTCGACTTGAATTCGGGGTGAAACTGCACGGCGACGTACCACGGGTGGTTGGGCAGTTCGACGATCTCTACAAACTTGCCGTCGAGCGACCGGCCCACGATGCGCAGGCCCTTGTCGGTCAGCGTCTTTTCGTAGAGGCAGTTGAACTCGTACCGGTGGCGATGTCGTTCATGAATGATTTCGTCGCCGTAGAGTTTGAACGCGAGTGAATCGGGCACCAGGCGGCAGGCGTAACTGCCCAGTCGCATGGTGCCGCCCATGTCGTCCACGCCGAGCAGGTCGCGCAGCTTGTAGATGACCTTGTGCTCGGCGTTTTCCACCACTTCGGTGGAATCGGCTTCGGCCAGGCCCGCGACGTGACGGGCGAATTCCACCACGGCCCACTGGAACCCGTAACAGATGCCGAAGTAAGGCACCTTGCGTGTGCGCGCGAATTCAGCCGCCGCCATCATGCCCCGGCTGCCACGGTCGCCGAACCCTGGCGCCACCAATACGCCCACCGCATCGTCGAGCAAGCGGAGGCCCTCGGGCTGTTCAAGCGCCTCGGCTTCCACAAACTTGAGTGTGACCTTGAGGCGGTGCCGGAATCCTCCGTGGTAGAGCGCTTCATTGATGCTCTTGTAGGAGTCTTCATAGTCGGTGTACTTGCCGACAAAGTGCAGGGTCACCTCGCCCTCGGGCTCGCGGATGCGGTCCACCAGGTCCTGCCATGGCTCCATGCGCGCTTCGGTCTTGGGCAGGTGCAGGCGCTCAAGCACGATGCGGTCCAGGCCTTCCCCGGCCAGGCTCAGGGGCACCTCGTAGATGCTGGAGACATCGCGGGCCGTGATGACGGCTTCTTCGTCCACATCGCAGAAGAGCGCGATCTTCCCCTTCATGTCCTGTTCAAGGGGGCGGTCGGTGCGGCAAAGCAGTACGTCGGGCTGAATCCCAATCGACCGGAGGTCGCGCACGCTGTGTTGCGTGGGCTTGGTCTTGAGTTCGTGCGCCGATGCGATGTACGGCACGAGCGTGAGGTGGACGAACAGCGCGTTTTCGCGGCCCACATCCTGACGGAACTGGCGGATCGCTTCGAGGAACGGCAGCGACTCGATATCGCCCACCGTGCCGCCGATTTCCACCAGCAGCACATCCACGCCTGCGGCGGCCGAGCGGATGGCGTCTTTGATTTCGTTCGTAATGTGCGGAATGACCTGCACGGTGCGCCCGAGGTAGTCGCCGCGCCGTTCCTTCTGGATCACCGACGCGTAGATCTTGCCGGTGGTCCAGTTGTTGTTGCGCGTGGCCACCATGTTGGTGAACCGCTCGTAGTGGCCCAAATCCAGGTCCGTCTCCGCGCCGTCGTCGGTCACATAGACCTCGCCGTGCTGGAAGGGACTCATCGTACCGGGGTCGACATTGATATAGGGGTCGAACTTCTGCAGGGCCACCTTGTAGCCGTGGCCTTCGAGCAGGCAGCCGATGGAGGCCGCCGCCAGTCCTTTTCCAAGCGACGACACGACGCCGCCGGTGACGAAGATGTATTTGACCGGCCGGTCGGGATGGGAGTGGGACATCACAAGTTCACGCATGAGAAGGCTCCATCAGCTGTCGGACCCGGGCCAGATCGTCCGGGGTATCGACCGACGGGGATGTGGTCAGGGTTGCAACGGTGCGAATCGGGATGCCGTGTTCCAGGGCACGCAACTGTTCAAGGCCTTCGGCCATTTCCAGGGGTGTGGGCCGCAACTGCGCCAGCCGGAGGAGCGTCTCGCGCCGGTACACGTAGAGGCCCAGGTGCCGCCAGGCCTGCGGCGCGGGGTGGCCCGCCCGCACGAACGGTACGGCGGCGCGTGTGAAGTACAGCGCGTCGCCCTGCAGGTCCACCACGACCTTCACCACGCTGGGATTGTCGAGGTCGGCGTCGGCCAGTGGCGCGCGCAACGTGCTCAACTCGACCGACGGGTCATCGAGGCACACCGCCACCGCCGCGTCGATCGAGGCGGGGTCAAGCATCGGCTCGTCGCCCTGAACATTCACGACCAGATCGCACGAAAGCTGTTCGGCGACCTCGGCCAGGCGATCGGTGCCTGACGGATGGTCGGCGCGTGTCATCACGGCCGTGCCGCCAAACGCCTGCACCGCATCGGCGATGCGCGCATCATCGGTGGCCACGATCACGTCGGACACCGATCGCGCTGACGATGCGCGCCGGTAGACATGTTCGATCATCGGATGACCGGCAATCAGTGCGAGGGGTTTTCCAGGGAGACGGGTGGCGTGATATCTGGCCGGGATAATGGCAACGACCCGGCCCCGCGCAGCAAGCCCAGCGGGAAAGACGACTGGCACGAGGAATCTTAGCACACGTCTTTTTTCCGTCCGGTGTTACGATGATCGTGACATGCATCGCCTCACGTCGGCGCTCCTGCTGGGCAGCGCCGTGTTGCTGACGTCGTATATCAACGCGCCTGCCGCGCCGACGCCGGCGCGTGTGCCGGTGTCGTCTGCCGACGTTGCGGCGATTGACGCGATGATTCCGCTTGCCGCAGAAGTGACGCAGGAAACCGAGCGTCTGCGATCGAGGTTGACGCCGGCGCCTGCCGCGCCTGTGGCGCGCCGCAATCCATTTGGGTTTGGGAATCGGACGCGCCCCGCGCCGTCAACACCTGATACGACGGCCGAGCCGGCGGCAGTGCTGATCGACACGGCGCCACCGGCCATCGCCTGGCCGACGCTTGTGGCGCTGTTGACCGCCAGGGACGAAGGCTCAGCGCTGACCGCAGTGCTGGCCCTGGGCGACGCCATTGAGATCCTCAGCGCCGGCGGGACCGTTGGGGGTTTTCAGGTCCGCGAGGTCACTGCCACATCCGTTGAACTCGTGCACGTGGCCTCGTCCTCCACCACCCGCCTCGCGATTCGATAGAACATCGGTATTCACACGAGGCATGAAGGTCTGAAGGGGCTTCCTGGGGGAAGTGCTTCACGCGGGGCTTTCCGTACGCCGGGGTGAGTTCAAACCGGGCGCGTCCAACATGCCTTCACGCCTCGTGTGAATACTGATCGCCTGATCATTTATAATGTTGTGTTGTCTGCGCACGCGAGGCGCACCACCGTGGTGCAAATCGCTGCGACGGCAGTAAACACGCGGACATTCACACATCCATGAGCACTTTTCCACAAAGTTTTCAACAGATCCTGTGAAGATCCCGTGACGTTCACTCCAACATGGGAGGGACGTGACCTAAAACATCGGAAAGGTCCGTATGAGCCCCGTCGCCATCACCCGCAAGAACGACACGCTTCAGGTTCCCGATAACCCCATCATTCCTTTTATTGAAGGCGACGGCACCGGCCCCGACATCTGGCGCGCCAGTGTGCGCGTGTTTGATGCGGCCGTGGCCAAAGCGTACGGCGGCACGCGCGCCATTGCGTGGCAGGAAGTGCTGGCGGGAGAAAAAGCATTCCAGCAGACGGGCAGCTGGCTGCCCGAGGCGACGCTCGCGGCGTTCCGTCAATATCTTGTGGGCATCAAAGGGCCGCTCACCACGCCCGTGGGCGGCGGCATCCGTTCGCTGAACGTGGCGCTTCGGCAGGAACTGGATCTTTATGTGTGCCTGCGGCCGGTGCGCTACTTCCGTGGCATGGAAACACCCGTGAAGCGTCCAGACCTCGTGGACATGGTGATCTTCCGGGAGAACACCGAAGACATCTACGCCGGCATCGAGTTCGAACAGGGAAGCGAGGACGCGAAGACGTTCGGCGCGATATTCGCGAACGCCTTTCCAACGCTGGCGAAGAAAGTCAGGTTCCCTGAGAGCTCCGCGTACGGCATCAAGCCCGTGTCTCGCGAAGGCAGCGAGCGTCTGATTCGCGCGGCGCTCGAATACACGATTGCCCAGAAGCGCAAGAGCCTGACGCTTGTGCACAAGGGCAACATCATGAAGTTTACCGAAGGGGGCTTCCGCGATTGGGGCTACGCACTCGCGAAGCGCGAATTCGGCGCCGTGGAGATCGACGCCGGCCCCTGGTGCACATTGCCCGACGGCACGGTCATCAAGGATGTGATTGCCGACGCATTCCTGCAACAAATCCTGACGCGACCGGCCGAGTACGACGTGATTGCCACACTGAATCTGAATGGCGATTACATTTCCGATGCCCTCGCGGCGCAGGTCGGCGGCATCGGCATCGCACCAGGTGGCAACATCAACTACTTGACCGGGCACGCCGTGTTTGAAGCCACGCACGGCACCGCGCCCAAGTACGCCAATCTCGACAAGGTCAACCCCGGGTCGGTCATCCTCTCGGGCGATTTGATGTTCCGGTACATGGGCTGGACCGAAGCGGCCGACCTCATCATCAACGGTCTCGAAAAGACCATCGACGACAAACAGGTGACGTACGACCTGGCGCGCATGATTCCAGGCGCGACCGAGCTGAAGACCTCAGCGTTCGCCAGCGCGCTGATCGCGCGACTCTAGTTGTGACACGAGGCATGAAGGCTCACGCCTCGTGTGAAATTTTTCTTTCTTGGGAGCAGGCATCATGAATCGCAAAGTCACAGTAGTCGGTGGGGCAGGGAACGTGGGGGCGACGGTGGCGCGCGCTATTGCCGTCAAGGAACTGGCCGATGTCGTCATCATCGACATTGCGGCCGAGAAGGCGGCGGGGATTGCCCTCGACATCTACGAGGCCTGCCCCATTGACGGGTCGGATACCCGGCTCGTCGGGACGTCGGATTATTCGGCCAGCGCCGATTCCGACGTGGTGGTGATTACGTCGGGCGTGCCGCGTAAACCCGGCATGAGCCGCGACGACCTGCTGAACGTGAACTACAAGATCATGCAGTCGGTGGTCGAGCAGGTGGTGAAGTATTCGCCCAACTGCATCATCGTGCCGGTGGCCAATCCGCTGGATGCCATGTGCCAGGCCGTGTATCGCCTCAGCGGCTTCCCGCGCGAACGCGTGGTTGGGATGGCCGGCGTGCTCGATTCGGCGCGCATGCGCACGTTCATTGCCATGGAACTCAACGTGTCGGTGGAGAACATCCACGCGTTTGTGCTCGGTGGCCACGGCGACACGATGGTGCCGCTGCCACGGTTCTCCACCGTCGCGGGCATTCCGCTGACAGAACTTGTGGCGATGGGCCGGCTTTCGCAGGCCAAGCTCGACGAAATCTGCACCCGCACGGCCAACGGCGGCGCGGAAATCACCAGGTTGGTGGGGACCAGCGCGTGGTACGCGCCCGGCGCGGCCGCGGCCGAGATGGTGGAAGCGATGCTCAAAGACAAGAAGTCCATCCTTCCGTGTTCGGTGTATCTGCAGGGCGAGTACGGCGTGACGGACCTCTGTGTCGGCGTGCCGGTGAAACTGGGCCGGGGCGGCGCCGAAGAGATCATCGAGATTCGCCTGACACCCGACGAACAGACCGCGTTCAACAAGTCCGCCGCCGCCGTCAAAGAACTGACCACCGTCATCGGCGTCTGAGGGCGAGCCACGCGGCAATGAGGCAATGAGCAATGGCCACCGCCGCATTGGCTCATTGCCCAATTGGCCCATTGGCTCATTTTCAATCGGTGAATCCCTCGTATCGGACGCGCTTTTTGGCTACAATTAACCGGTTCGCACGAGCAGCACAGTGACAGCTATACCGGAAAAAGTCGGGCGCTACACCATCCTGGGCATGGTCGGGAAAGGTGGCATGGGCGTGCTCTACCGCGCCCACGATGACGTGCTGGAGCGCGATGTCGCGCTCAAGATGATGCTCGTGGACTTTTCACACGACACGGCGGCCCGCGAACGGTTCCTGCGGGAAGCCCGGGCGGTGGCCCGCCTGGCCCATCGGAATGTCGTGACCATTCACGAACTCGGCGAGGTGGACGGCACCCCCTACATCGTCATGGAATTCCTGGGCGGGCGCGACCTCGACGCCCTGATGAAGGCCGACGTCCAACTCAGCCTGGTGCAGAAACTCGAAATCGCCTCCCAGGTCTGCGAAGGGTTGGCGTACGCCCACGAGCAGGGCATCGTGCACCGCGATATCAAGCCCGGGAACGTGCGCGTGCTCGATGACGGCACCGTCAAGATTCTCGACTTCGGCATCGCGAAATTCGCCATGTCGTCGGTGACGCAGACCGGCACCGTGATGGGCACGCCCAGCTACATGGCTCCCGAGCAAATCATGGGGCAGCCGATCGACGGCCGGTCGGACCTGTTTTCGGCCGGTGTGCTGCTGTATGAATTGCTGAGCGGCACCAAGCCGTTCCAGGGCGACAGCCCCACGGCCGTGGTCTACCAGATCATGAACGGGGAGCCCGTGCCCCTGCAGAACACCATCCCGGACCTGCCCGAACCCATCAGCGACATCGTGTCTCATGCGTTGCGCAAGAATCCGGAAGAGCGGTATGGCAAGGCCAAGCAGATGGCCACCGACCTTCAGACGGTGCGCGCCATGCTCGACCCCCAGCTGCATTCGGGCAAGACGCCCGTGCTGGGCATGCCCACATCCGACGGCACCGGCATGATGACGGTGCCGCTGTATGCCACCCAGGGGATGCGCGCCGGTGGTCCGGCCACGGGCGCGGCCGCCGCGTCAGCCGGCACCCCGTCGGCGGTCATCGTCCCGCCTCGCGAAGAGCCGGGCCAGGGCCCGGTGGTGTGGATTGCCGGCGCAGTGGTCGTACTGGCACTCGGCGTCGGCGGCTATTTTTTCCTGCTCAAGCCTGCTGCCGGCACCACGCCCGATGCGGCGTCAAGCACCGCCGATGGCGCAGCCACAGGCTCGGGGGCCAGTGCGGGCGCGGCGGGCGCCGGTGGCGCGGTGCTCGGCAAAGACGAACTGCTGGTGGTGTCCACGCCCAACGGAGCGACCATCACGATCAACGGCGCGGACACAGGGAAAGTCACTCCGGCCGCCATCGCGCTGGCGAGTGTGCCTGTCGGAAGCACGGTGGAACTGTCGCTCAAGGGGTTCAAGCCCATCTCCACACGCATCACGGATGCTGATGTGAAGGCGGGCAACAAGGATGTCAAGTTCGCTGCCGAAGCCCGGCCTGTGCGGCTGACGGTGACCGGCGCGTATCCCTTCGAGCTGGTGCAGGGATCGCGGGTCATTTCCGCGGCCGCCGCGCGTCACGATGTGACGGTGCAGCCGGGTGCTGGTGTGACGGCGCGCAGCAGAGACATGTTGTTGAGCCAGGCGCTGGCGATCAATTTTGACCGCGCCACGGCCGACGTCACGCTGCCGGCGGCAGGCGTGCTGGCGGTGTTCTCGGCCGTCGAAACCTGCACCGTCAGCGTGGACGGCAACGATCTGGGGTTCCCTCCGATCGCGAGCAAGGCCATCGCGTCTGGCGGCCATACGGTGACGCTGACGTGCCCCGACGGCAAGGGCGAGACACGCAGAGTGACCGTGGTCCCCGGTGAGCGGCTCGCCGTGACATTCGCGCCGCCCAAGGAGAGCTATTGAGGATGCGTCACGGGGTGATGACGCTGGCGTGGGCCTGCGTGCTGAGCACGATCGTCTTCACCCAGTCACCCGACGAAGAGGTGGCGCGCCGGCAACTCGACAGTGGCCGGGCGTTTGCGCGGCAGGGCAACTACACCGAGGCCCTCAAGGATTTTCGCGCGGTGGCCGACACCCACCCGAACAGTTCGGTGGCCGACAACGCGCTGCTTGAGATCGCGCGCTACTACATTGATGTGGCGGGTGATACCGTCCAGGCCGCAGCCGCAGTGGATGCAATCGTCAAGAAGTACGCCACGTCTGATTCCGCGCCCGATGCCTATCTGCTGGCCGGGAGGCTTGCGCTGGCCCGCAGCCATCAGTCCGCGGATCTCGATTCTGCGCTCGCCAATTTCGAACGCGTGTTCCGCCTGTTCCCGTCGTCGGGCGCCGTGCCGCGTTCGCTGACCCTCGTGGGCGAAACGATGTGGTACGCCCGCCGGTATGACGACGCGCGCGCCAACCTCAGCCGGACGATTGCGGAGTTTCCGACCAATGCCACGGCGGCCGAGGCGTACCTGACGCTGGGCAAGGTGCTGCTCGCGCTCGGGGAACCGGCGCTGGCGATGGAAGAGAGGCAGCAGGTGCGCAACCGTTGGCCCAACACGCCGGCGGCGGC
>CAZAZR010000013.1:30428-34271 GCA_964489685.1 uncultured Solibacteraceae bacterium
CGGCTCTGGTGCGCACCTCCTTGCTGCATCGCCTCTACATTCGTGCGCGTGGTGGTCCTGCGTGGGCGCTCAGCGCCGACACCATCGGCCCGGTGAAATTGCAGAACGTCGTCGGGCTCGCCTGGTCGGGGAAGGACGCGTTGTTCTCGGCCGCCGAGACGGGTGTGTCCGTGCTCACTTCAGGCGCCACAGAACGGCCCCAGGCCGTCGTTAAACCGCGCGGGCTCACTGTGGACCTGGCAGGGCAGGTGGTGGCATTTGATGCGGGCGCGCTTCGGCCGCCGACCGGTGTGGCGCTGACGCTCGCGGTGCCTCAGTCGGGGGGAACCCCCAAGGCGCTTTCCAATTTGCAGGCGGCGACGCAGTTGAGCAACGGCGACTGGCTGGTGGCCGACAGCAGCGATCGCGTGTTGCAGCGGTTCTCGAGCACGGGCACCCATGTGGGCACGTTTGGCGCCGGGCGCATCACGCGCCTGGCGTCTACGGAAACCGACACCGTGGCGGGCCTGGACAAGGATGCAAAGTCGGTGGTGGTCTTCGACGGGGCCGGCACACTGACTGCGCGTATTCCTCTCAAGGCCATCGGCTACGATCTGGAAGAAGCCGAAGACGTGACGTTTGATGCGTTTGGGCATCTGTATGTGCTGAGCCGGACGTCCATTGCGGTGTTCTCACCGTATCCGGCTGCGCCTGCCGGTGCGGCCGCTCCGACGGCGACGCCGGCCGCCCCAGCCGCCGCACGGGCGGGCGCGTATCGCCTGCTCACCGTGTTTGCCCCGCCCCAAAACGACCCGGCCGGTTTCCGCCGCGCCACGTCGTTCGTCGTGGATCCGTCGGGCGCGGTGTACTTGTATGACGACCGCGCGGAACGTGTGATGGTGTATCGATGAAACGCGTGGGAGTGGCCGCCATCGTCTTGGCCTCGCTGGTGGCTGCGCCCAGCGTGGCAGACGCAGGGCGTGGCGCGGGGGGGGAAGTCGGGCGTGGCTTGAGCCGCGCCGATCAGGCGCAGGACGCCACCGCAACCGCCGAACAGTTGTTCGAGCAGGGCAAGAAGCAGTTCGGCGCCTTCCAGTACGACCAGGCCGTGCCGCTCTTCGACAAGCTGATTGCGTTGCTGACCGCCGGCGGTCCTGGGGCCCCCGTCCTGAAGCCGGAACTGCTCGTCCAGGCCTACGAACTGCGCGCACGGGCCCGTTTCGCCCTCGGTGATTCAGCCGGCGCCGACCAGGACTTCACAGACCTTCTTGGGCTCAAGCCCGACTTCACGCTGGGCGCAGGCGTCTCACCGCGTCTGATCAAGGTGCTCGACAGCGTGCGCCGGCTCACCATCGGCCGCGTGAGCGTGCAGGTCGCGCCGCCGGGCCCGATCACCATCGACGGCAAGGTGTATCAGGTCACGGCCGAGCCGCTTGTGATCGAGATCAAGGCTGGCGAGCACAGGGTAAACGCCACGCGGCCCAACTACACCCCCTTCGAGCGGAATGTGACCGTGGTCGCCACCGAAATGGCCACCATGGCGATTGTCCTCGAGCGCGTGGCCGCCACAATCACCGTGGTCACGATGCCCGACGACGTCGAGGTCTTTATTGACGACGTGTCGAAGGGCCGCACGACCAAGGGCGCGGTCGAAGGCGTGTCCGCCCCGTTGCCCATCACGGGCGTCTCGCTCGGCGACCACCGCCTGCGGTTGACGCGTGCATGTTATGTCGACTTCGACATGCCGTTTACGCTCGTCTCCGACGACATCCAGCCCGAACCCGTGCAGTTGACGCCGGCCGTGGCCAAGGTCGCGCTCGACACCGCCGACCGTGAAGCCACGGTGGTGGTGGACGGCGAGTCGCGCGGCCTGGTAGGCAGCGACGTCACGGTCTGCGCCGGCACCCACGTGATCGAAGTGCGCGGCGCGCGCGGACGGTTTGTCGATCGGCGCGAGTGGAAGGCCGGAGACACCGCGACGCTGAAGGCGACCTTGCGGAGCGCGGTGCCGTTCGTCGCGGTCCATGCCGGTGCGGGCTCAACGCCCGAGCAGTTGCGCGCGACGCTCGAGCGCATGTTGGCGCCCGCCAGCCGCGTCATGTTTTTTGCGCCGGCCGACGCCGAACTCGCCGCCGCGATACAGCAGGAGAACATTCCGGCCGACTGGCTGAGTCCCATGCTCGGCCTGCCCGGCGCGCGCCTGCCCAGAGAGGCCGTGCGCGACATGGCCCGGCGGCTGTCCACCCGCCTTGGTGTGCAGGGCCTGGCGGCAGCCGCCGTAGGCGCCGATTCCTACACCGTGTCGCTTCTGTTGCTGGCCGCCGGCAGCGGGGAACCGGACCTGCTCACGTTGAGCCTGACCGACTCTGCGTCGCAGGGCCGCGTGCTCGAGCGCCTCAACGCCACGTTGCCGTCGCTGGTGCGTCCCGCGATTGACGCCGCGTTCATCGACGTGGCCGGAACATCTGGCGCGGTGGTGGCGCGCGCCGGCAACGGGGCCGGTCTGGCGCCAGGAGACATCATCACCTCCGCGATCGGCAAGCCCGTGACGTCAGTGGCGGATCTGCAGGCGGCGCTGCTGTCACAGCCGGCCACCGCGCAAGCCATCGCGTTGGAAGTGAAAGGCGCCGGTGCCGTGATGCGAAAGGTGCCCGCCCCCGTGACGATGGGCGTGGACACGCTGGGCGTGCGCGACCCGGCGCTCCTCGCCAACCGGGCGTTGCTGGACCTGCAGGACGCCGTGCGGTCGCCGGTGGTGGGCGTACAGAGCATGGCGGCGTCGATCAATCTCGCGCTGGTCCACATGCGCCTGGGCAACTGGGATGATGCCCTGGCGGCCCTCAAGGACGTCCAGATGCTCGACGGCCCGGGCGTCTCGGCCGGCACGGTGTCGTACCTGAACGGCCTGGCGTTCGAGGCACTGGGCCGCGCGCCCGACGCACAGGCAGCGTTCACGAAGGCGGCGGCGTCTCCCCAGGCGCGTCTCTGGTATGAAGGCCCGCTCGTGGCCCCCCTGGCGCGCGCGAAGCTCCAAAACCGACGGTAGGTTTGACACGAGGCGTGAAGGAACTGAAGGCACACAGCCGTTTTTTGGCCTGTGTGCGATTAGACACAAAAAATCCGGGCCGTTGCGACTATGCTGGTTGTCTACGTACGACTGGTAACGGGAGATTGACATGGCGACAGCAGTGACAGGCACGATTAAGCGGTTGGTGAGCGACAAGGGTTTTGGATTCGTGGTGGGTCCGGACGGCAACGAGTATTTCTTCCACCAGTCCGCGTGTGATGGTCAGTTCGACCAGCTGCGCGAAGGACAGTCCGTGACGTTCTCGATGGGTCAGGGACCCAAGGGACCGCGCGCGGAAAACGTCCGCGTCGCATAACACGCACCCGATGTGTCGCCCGGGCTCAGGCCCGGGCGGTGCCCTTCCTCTCCTGCCGACTTCCCTACAGTGCAACCTCCGGCGTGTGCATCAAGACGCACGTACGGCCATTTCTTCCTTGACCTGAATTGACACACTATGATTCGATTCATAGAGTCGATTTAGTACGAAAGGACCCGGATGGCGCTTCTGTCAGCGCGAGTCGCAGCCGACCGGCTTGGCATCGCATACTCCACACTCAAACGGTGGATCGGTTCGGGTGTGGTCCGCACCACGCGTACCGAGGGCGGGCACCATCGCGTGTCAGAGGCCGAGATCGAGCGCCTGTCCGCTCGTCGCGAACCAGGGGCGTTCTCACGCCGCACCGAACGTGGCGACGACACCGTGCTGGGTGAACTGAGTGCGAGAAACCGATTGCCCGGGTTTGTCGAGGAAGTGCGCGTGGTGCGGACCACACCCGAACCGATCCACCGTTTGAGTG
>CAZAZR010000013.1:34281-40756 GCA_964489685.1 uncultured Solibacteraceae bacterium
GAGGAAGTGCGCGTGGACGGCCTGCTGGCGCAGGTGCGCCTGCGCGTGGGCAATCAGTCGCTGACAGCGGTCATCACGTCGGATGCGGTCCGTCTGCTGAAACTGCGTCGGGGCGACGATGCCATTGCCGTCATCAAGTCAACAGAGGTGATGATCGCCACCCGCCCCCGCCCGGCCAGGCGTAAAAAGTCGTGACGCGCCGGATCATCCTGGGCCTGCTGGTCCTTGTCGCTGCATCAGGCTGTGCGCGGCCATCGGAGCGCGCCACGGTGGCCGCGGCCTCAGACCTGCAGTTTGCGTTGGGGGAGATCGCCGACCAATTTGCCGGAGAGACGGGTGACCGGGTGGATCTGGTGTTTGGCTCGTCAGGGAACCTGACCCGGCAGATCCGGGACGGCGCGCCATACTCGGTGTTTTTCTCCGCAGACGAGGCGTTCGTCGAGCAACTGGTGCGTGAACAACACACCAGCGGCAGCGGCGTGTTGTATGCCATTGGCCGCATCGTGTTGTTTGCGCCGCCCGGGTCGCCCCTGGTGCCGAGCGAAGGGCTGGACGGCTTGGCGAGGGTGATTGCATCGGGACGCGCGCCACGATTTGCGATGGCGAATCCGGAGCACGCGCCCTACGGCCGAGCGGCCGAGCAGGCCTTGCGATCGCGCGGCCTCTGGGAGGCACTGCAACCCTCCCTGGTGCTCGGTGAGAACGTGTCGCAGGCCGCGCAGTTCGCCACCACGGGCCACGCCGTGGGCGGCATCATTGCGTACTCCCTGGTGCTCGCGCCGGCCATGCGCGACCGTGGGTCGTTCTTCCTGATTCCTCCCGAGGCGCATGCACCTCTCAAACAGCGCATGGTGCTGCTGAAGAATGCCGGGCCAGTCGCGCAGCGGTTCTACCAGTACGTGCAGGGCGCCGCAGCACGAGCAACGCTGGCGCGATACGGCTTCGCGCGTCCGGACTAGCGAATGGACACCACGGCACTTCGTGTCTCGCTGACCCTCGCCCTGGCGACCGTGGTCGTCCTGCTCCCGATCGGCATCTGGGCCGGCCACGCGCTGGCCGTGCGGCCGTTTCGCGGCAAGCCCGTCATCGAGGCCCTGGTGGCCGTACCGCTGGTCCTTCCGCCGACCGTGCTTGGGTACTACCTGCTGACGGCCTTCGGCGCCCGATCGCCATTGGGACAGGCGTTTGAATCGCTGCTGGGCCAGCCGCTGGCGTTTTCGTTTGCCGGTCTGCTTGTGGCGTCCGTCATTGTCAACATTCCGTTTGTCGTGCAGCCCATTCAGCGCGCATTTCAAGCGGTGCCCACCGAGCTTCGCGATGCCGCCTCGTGTTGCGGCCTCTCGCCCTGGCAGCGATTCTGGCAAATCGATCTTCCGCTGGCCTGGCCCGGTGTCCTCACGGCGGCGATCCTGGTATTTGCCCACACGCTCGGCGAATTCGGCGTCGTCCTTATGGTGGGCGGCGCCATTCCAGGGGAGACGCGTACGCTCAGCATCGCGATCTACGACCGGGTGCAGGCGTTTGACGATGGCGCGGCGGGCGTCATGTCGGCGGTGTTGTTGACGATTGCGGTTGTTGTGCTCGGGCTGACGGCCTGGCTGGGGCGCCCTGTGGAGCCACGACGTGGCTGATCGCGGTTTGAAGGTGTTTCTGCGGCAGACCAGTCCCATGCCGCTCGACGTGCTGATGACCTGTGACCCTGGGCAGGTCCTGGCGATCTTCGGACCATCGGGCAGCGGAAAGACCACGATCCTGCGCAGTATCGCCGGTGTGTATGCGCCGGCCGAGGCCCGTGTCAGTGTGGGGGAGGAGACGTGGATCGATACGTCGAAGGGGATCTGCGTGCCGGTCCATCAGCGCGCCGTGGGATTCGTGTTTCAGGACTACGCATTGTTTCCCCACCTCACCGCGTTGGGAAACGTCGTCACGGCGCTCGGGCACCTGCCGAAGGCCGCACGGCGCGCTCGCGCCGAGGAACTGCTTGACGTGGTGCATCTGGCCCGGCATCGCGACCGGCGTCCCCGCAACTTGTCCGGGGGCGAACGACAACGGGTGGCCGTGGCGCGTGCCCTGGCGCGCGACCCTGCCGTGTTGCTGCTCGACGAACCGTTTTCCGCCGTGGATCGCGCGGCGCGTCATCACCTGCAGGACGAAATCGGTGACATTCGTCGCACGCTGGATATCCCCATGGTCCTTGTCACCCATGACGCCGAGGATGTGCTCCGCCTGGCGACCGATGTCGTGTTGCTCGATGCCGGCCGCGTGGTGGTGGCCGATAGAGTGGCCGCCGATACGGTGGCGGCGATCTTTCCGAACGTCGCTCGGCCGTCCTGAGCGTACGGAGCGCGCGCTGGGCTTCAAGCGCGCGGAGGCGGCCGTCGATAGCGCAGGTACAGCGGCGGAAGCAGGAACAGATTGAGAATGGTGGACGTCACCAGGCCGCCCAGAATGACGACCGCCAGGGGGTGCTCGATTTCCTGACCCGCCTTGTCGCCGCCAAAGGCAATGGGCAGCAGCGCCAGGCCCGTGGCCAGCGCCGTCATCAGAATCGGCGCCAGTCGTTCCTCCGCGCCGCGCATCACCAGGTCGGCCCCGAAGGGCATCTGCTCGACGGATTCAAGATGGCGGAAGTGACTCACCATCATGATGCCGTTGCGGGCGGCGATGCCAATCACGGTCACCAGTCCAACAAGCGAACCCAGCGACAAAATGCCCGTGGACATAAACGCCGCGGCAATGGCACCGACCAGCGCAAACGGCAGGGTGACGAACACCAGCGTGGCCAGACGGGGTTCGCCGAAGTCGATCATCAGGATCAGGAAGATCAACACGAACGTCAGCCCCGACATCAGCAGCAACCGTCGTGACGATGCCTGGCGTACCGCGTACTCGCCAAGCACTTCGGCGTGGTATCCCTCACCCAGCGCCAGACCGGCGAGACGGGCCTCGATGTCTCGCGCGACAGACCCGAGGTCGCGGCCGCGGACGTTGCACGTCACGTCGAGTTTTCTCGACCCGCCCTCGCGTGTGACTTCGCTCAGCGCCGGCGCAATGGTGACCCGCGCCACGGCGCTCAGCGGAATGTGGGTGCCGCCCGGTGTGGGAATGCGCAGCGCCCGGATGGCCTCCGGGCTGTGCCGCAGTTCCGGTATGCCCCGCACGACCACGCCGAACACGCGCTGGTCGTCGTAGATTTCGCCCACCCGCATGCCCTGCACGAGCGTGGTCACGGCCCGGCGCACGTCTCCTGCGGTCAGACCGTACGTCGCCGCGAAGTCGGGAAGGAACTGCACCTCTATTTGAGGCACCAGCACCTGCGACTGCAACTGGATGTCCACGGCGCCCGGAATACCGTCAAGCGCTTTCTTGACCTGGGCCGCGTTGGCCTGGAGCCGTTCGATGTCCGGTCCGAAGATGCGGACGACCACCGTTGCGCTTGCGCCGGTCAGCACTTCCTTGATGCGCTCCCTCAAATACGTCAGGAGGTCGCGTTTGAGACCGGGATACCCGTCCACGACCGACTGCACGGTGGCCACCGTGGCGTCGTAGTCGACCGACGGGTCGAGGCTGATCCAGAGCTCCGTGAAGTTCGGGCCCACCACCTCGTCGGCCACTTCGGCTCGGCCAATATGCGAGCCGAAGTTGCGCACGCCGGGAATGGCCATCAACTCTTCGCTGGCTCGCTGCGTGATACGCGTGCTGGCCTCAACCGACGAGCCGGGCTTTTCCACCCAGTGCATCAGGAAGTCGTATTCGCGGAAGTTCGGCAGCAGTTCTTCGCCCAGCAGTGGCGCCGCGGCCATGGTCCCGGCCAGCAGGGAGACGAGCGTGACGCCGGCCACTGCGGGTCGTGCAATCAGGCGCGCCAGCGCGCGACGATACAGGCCCTTCAGGCCCGTCACCAGCCGCGGTTCGCGGGACGCATCCTTGCCTCGCGTGAGCAGCAGCAACGCCATGGCCGGCGTCACCGTCAACGCCACCAGCAGCGACGCGAGAATGGCGAACACGTACGCCTGGGCCAGCGGGCGGAAGAACGCGCCCGAGAGCCCCTGCAGCGTGAACACCGGCAGGAACACCGCGATGACAATTAGCGTCCCGAACACGACGGCGCTGCGCACCTCGATCGAGGCGTCCAGGACCACCGACAACACCGGCTGAGCGACGGCCGCTTCACGATTGAGCCGCAGCCGCCTCACGATGTTTTCCACACCGATGATGGCGTCGTCTACCACCTCGCCGAGCGCGATGACCAGACCGGCCAGCACCATCGTGTCGAACGTGCCGCCCTGATACCGGAGAAACCACGCGGCGCCGAGCAGTGACAGAGGGATCGCCACGCTGCTGATGAGCGCCGTGCGCCAGTCGGCGAGGAACGCGATGAGGACGAGCACCACAAGCACACATCCGAAGATGAGCGCGCGGTTGAGATTCGACAACGACATCTCGATGAACGTCGCCGGGCGGAAGATGGTGGGGTCCACCGCGATGTCACCGAGCGCCGGCTTCAGGGCGACGAGCGCCGCTTCGACGCCGCGTGTCACTTCGAGCGTATTGGCGCCGAGTTGTTTTTCGACAATCAGCAGCAGGCCGGGGACGTTGTTGATGATGGCGTCGCCAATGGGCGGTGGAAAGCCTTCCGTGACCACCGCCACATCGCCCAGCGTCACCCGTGGCCCGGCGCCTGGTCTGACCACGATACGCGAGAGGTCGGCGGCCGAGGTCACGCCGTTGCGATGTGAGATCGCAAAGCGCTGATTCGGCGTATCGACAAACCCACCGGTGTCGGTGGCCACCCCGTCACGCGCCGCCGAGATGACGTCGGCGAGCGTGACCGACGCCGCCGAGAGCCGGTCTGGATCGACGAGCACCTGCAGTTGCCGGTCGCGCTGGCCCCACACCGCGACGTTCGCCACGCCGGGCACGGCCATCAGGCGCGGACGAATGGTCCACAACGCCACCGTCGTCATGTCCATTTGCGAGAGCGTCTTCGACGTCATGCCGATCTTGAGCGCACGACTGAGTGATGACAGGGGAGAGAGCAGCACCGGGGTGTGGGCCACTGTCGGCAACCCGCCGCTGACACGGGCGAGACGCTCCTGCACCAGTTGCCTGGCCTCCATCAGGTTGGCGTCCGAGTTGAGAATCAATACAACAGACGAGAGGCCAAGCACTGACTTGGACCGGATGGTGGCGACCTCGGGCACCCCCGTGAGCGCGCTTTCGAGAGGCACACTGACGAACGACTCAACCTCCAGCGCCGACAGTCCCGGCGCTTCGGTCTGTACTTCGATCAGGGGCGGCGCAAATTCAGGGAAGACATCGAACGGTACCGATTGGAGCGCACGCGCTCCAGCAACCGTGCCAATCACGGTGAGCACGCAGACCACGATGGCGTGGCGGAGCGAGAACGAGATGAGCCAGCGCAGCATCGGCTACTTGCTCACGTAGAACTCGGTGCCGTAGAGCTCAGCGGCGCCAACGGTGACCACGGTGACGCCTTCGGCCAGTCCGCGCGTCACGGCGACGCCCGCGCCCGAGCGTGCTCCCAGTTCCACCCGGCGGCGGGCAAATTGACTGGGCCCCTTCTGTTCGTACACCCACGTGCCGCCGTGGATGTCATAGATGACGGCGGCGTGCGGCACCACCAGGGCACGCGTCAGTGATTTGAGCGGCAGCCGGATGATCACTCGATCGCCGGGCCGCGGCATCGCTGACGCAGCACCCGCAGGCTCAAAGTACAGGTCCACGCTGGCGGCCGACGGATTGCCCACCGGTGGCCCCGTCACTCGCCGCAGGGGACGCCACGGCCCCGAGGTCTCACGGCCCAGGTCGGCCATCGTCACCGCTTGTGACGTGTCGATCGACTCGACGTCGCCAATGAACACCGCAGAACGAATCCAGGGCGCGGTGGTCTGCGCGACGTCGGCAATGGCCGCGCCCGCCGCAACGCTCTGGCCATCCACCGCGCGAATGTCGGTGACGAACCCGTCGAATGGTGCGACCAACGCGAGGCGCCCGTCGGTGCCGCCTGGAGCGCGACCGGCTGATGCCACACGCTCGCGCGCCGCCACGGCGGCCGCATTCGCGATGGCGCGATCGGCCTGCGCTTCTTCGACCAGGCGCACGCTTGTGGATCCATCCTTCAGCAACTGCTCAAGCCGCTGCACTCGCTGCGTGGCCTGCGTGAGACGGGCTTCGGCTTCCTGACGCACGCGCTCGGCCTCCACGCGCACGTCGCGGTCGGCCGGCTGTAGCGGGGTGAGCTGAAACAGCACGTCGCCGCGTCTGACGGCGCCCACCATCCCGGCAGGGCCACGCGAGAGAGTGCCCGCCACCGGCGCTGCGACCGTGATCGATCGACCCGGCGGCACGATGGCCTCGGCACCGAGGATGCGCGTGGTTGACACCGGCTCGAACGCCACCTTCTGCGTCTGCAGCGCCAGGTGCTTCTGCGCGTCGGCCGAGAGGGTGAGCG
>CAZAZR010000013.1:40766-46062 GCA_964489685.1 uncultured Solibacteraceae bacterium
GGGTGAGCGTGGTCAGGTCGCCTTCGGGCCGCGGGTTGGCCACTGTCGCAGCCGGTGGATGCGCCGCCGCGGACGATTCCGGTGAAGGTTGCCCGCAGGCAGCGGAGAGGGCCACCGCGCCGAGACAACAAAGACGCCATCGTCGGGTCATGAGCACGATTCCTCCATCACGGCACGCACCTGCGGCCAATCGCGTGTTCGAGCCGCACCAGCGCACGGCTGACGCCGAATGCGGCATCCACCCGCGCCGTTTCGATCTCGATCAGGCGCTGGCGTGTATCGAGCAGCGCCAGCAACGAGATTTCTCCGGCCTGGTGCAGGCGCTCGGCCTGCTGTTTCGCACCGGCCAGTGACGCGGTGGTCTCGGCGTTGAGCAGCAGGGCTGTCTGTCGCGCTTCGTATAATGTGGCCAGCGCCGTAGCCACCTGCGTCGCCACAGTCGCTCGCACGGCGAGATACCGCCGGCTGGCCTGGTCGAGTTCGGCGGCCGTGCGCGCACGGCGCCCCTGATTCTGAGAAAACACCGGTAATTCGACCGCGAGACCCGGACCCATTTCAAACCCTGACGAGCCTTTGGCGTTGGCGTCAAGCGACGCGGTCAGCGTGAAGATGCGGGAGCGTTCAAGACCGGCGCGCGCGCCGGCGGCCTCTACCTGCAACTCCGCAGCACGCACTTCAGGTCGCGCGGCGAGGGCCGTTTCAAGGAGTGGTGGAAGGCCAGTCGGGCAAGGGGCGGCCGCGGCCTGCGGCGACACGAGCGTGACGGCCGCCGTCTCGATCGGCACGCCAAGCAGCGAGCGTAGTCGAATCACGGCGAGGTCGCGCGCACCTTGTTGTTTGAGTCGAAGCGATTCCAGTCGAACGGCATCGGCACGCACGAGGCGGGCATCGAATTCACTGATGTCGCCAACGCGAAGCCGCCCGTCAGACATCGTGGCTGCTTGAGTGGCAATGGCGGCTTGCTCACCCGCGAGCGCGGCGTGTTGCTCGGCGAGCAGTGCATCGAAGAACGCCATGCGGACGTCGGTCACAAGCGTCAGGCCGTTCGCCACCATCTGCTGGCCGATCGCCTCGGCATTGAGCGTGGCATCGGCCACGCGTTTGGGCCGCTGCCACAGCGCATCGATCGGCCAGGTGAGCGTGAACTCCAGTTGTTTCGGTCCCCACGGAAACAGCAGCGAAAAAATGGGGTTGCGAAGCAGACCGGCCTCGACCAGGTCTGCCCGCGCCAGCCCGAGTGAGGCGAGCGTGACCTGAAACTCGGGATTGCTCCACAGGGCTATGGCCACGGCCTCGTCGATCTCAAGCCCGTCCGAGAGCGACATGCCAGGCGGCGGTGTCCAGGCACCGCCAGGTGCGGCCACGAGGGCAGTGACCACTCCTGTGCGCGAACTGAGGTCGGCACCCACCTGCGCACGATCCGGCGACGCGCCTGTGGCGCAGGCCGCAGCGCAACCAGCCAGGACCAGAACCACCCACATACCGACACGCCCGCTCACGCGGGCGATAGTGACACGCGGCAGATGAACGGGAGATTACAACGAGGGGGTCGTGGGCAAGGAGACGACGAATGTTGTCCCCGGGTTGTCGCTGGGGGAGAGTTCCAGCGTACCCCCGTGGGCGATGGCAATCCATCGAGCGATAGGAAGGCCCAGGCCCGCCCCTTCCGACGCGGCGTCCAGTCGAACGAATCGTTCGAACACCCGTTCCCGGTCTCCCTCCGCAATCCCCGGCCCATCGTCACTCGTCGCTACTTGTATTTGGGTGGGCGAGTGGTCGATCTGCACCGTGACCAGACCGTTGGCCCTGGCGTGGCGAACGGCGTTGTCGAGGATGTTGCCGAAGAGTCGATGGAGCAGGTCCGGGTCGCCAGTGTATGGGACGTCGGTGGCGCCGGTGATGCGGATGTCCACGTGGCGGCTCTGCGCAAGCACCCGGAGTCCACGCACACATTCCGCGAGCAACTCGTCGAGATAGAGCCACTCCGTTCGAAGCGACACCCCGCGCGCTTCGGCGCGGGCCATGAGAAACATCGCATCCACCAGGCGTGTCAGGCGGGCTGATTGCTCGGCCACCACTTCCAGCGCCTCCTGGTATTCGGCGTCCGATCGTGGCTGGGTCACGGCCACCTGGGCGGTGGTGCGAACGATGGAGACCGGCGTGCGCAGTTCGTGCGACGCATCCGCCATGAACTGCCGTTGAGCGTCGAACGCTTTCCCCAGGCGCGCCAGGAGATCGTTGAACGCGCCGCCCAGCTGGCCGAGTTCATCCCCCGGATGCGGCACGTGCAGCCGCATCTTTGGCTGCACATCGGTCATCGCTTGCGCCTGTGTCGCCATCTCCGCCAGTGGCCGCAGTGTCCGTTGCCCCACCCACCAGCCGCCGATGGCCGCAACGGCCAGGGCGACGAGCCCGCCGAATGCCAGCGCCGCCAGCAGTTCGCGGTGCTGGGCGTCGAGTTCATCGAGGTCCACACCGACGACGGCCACGAACTGGTGTCCGCCAAATGTGATGTTTCGCCGGACGAACCTGACGTGTCCGCGCGGCAGGCTCGCGGTCTCGTCGCCATCGTCGCCGGTTGAAGGGTGCCAGCCTTCAGGCAGGGGCTTGCCCCAAATTGCCAGTGTTCCTCCCTGAGGAAAGCCGAGCCAGAGGTGCCGGTCGGGCGCCACCACTTCGATGCTGGCTTCATCGGCGGAGGCCTGCAGGCTGAGGCCTTCGCCGATCTCGGTGCGCATCACGCCTTCCAGGGTCAGCATCAGGCGCGCCAGTTCACTATCGAGCCGATCGAGGTTGAGTCGCGGCTGAACTTTGACGACGACCAGCGCCGCCACGGCAAGGACGGTGAACATCACCGCGCTGTACCAGCCGGTGAGGCGTGCGCGGATGGACCAGGTCATGAAACGTCCGACAGCATGTAGCCTTCGCCCCGGCGTGTCTCGATCAGGGACGGGGTGCCCGGCTCGTCGATCTTCCGGCGCAGCCGCTGGATGCAGACGTCGATGACGTTGGACTTCGCGTCGTACGACGAGTCCCACACGTGCTCGGCAATCTGGCCGCGACCCACCACGGTTCCCGCGTGGTGCGCGAGAAATTCGAGCAGGGCATATTCGCGGCTCGTCAGCGGCACCGCTTGGCCCGTTCGTGTGGCTCGGCGGGCCCGCGTATCCAGCACGATGGCGCCGATGTGGAAGAGCGCCGGTGTGATCGGCCGATGACCGCGGCGGATCACGGCGCGAAGGCGGGCCAGGAGTTCGACGAAGTCGAAGGGTTTGGTGAGCCAGTCGTCGGCGCCGGCATCGAGGCCCGCAACTCTGGCGTCCACCGCATCGCGCGCAGTCAACATGAGCACCGGCACGGCCGACCCCTGCTCACGAAGCCGCCTGCAGACTGTGACCCCGTCGGTGCCAGGCAGTGCGATATCAAGGACGATGGCGTCGTAGTCGGCCATGGCTGTCTGGTACAGGGCGTCCTCACCGCTGATGGCGATATCCACGGCGTAGGCCTGCTCGCGCAGCCCCTTGGCCACCGCCTGAGCCGCGCGCGGTTCGTCTTCGACCAGCAGGATGCGCATGCGTCTGACGTATGGTGCCACGGCTGAGGCTGCGCGTGGCCGCCGGGCGCGGGCTGGGTTTCAAGGCCGAGGCCTACACGCAAACGCAAAACGCAGTTTCTGGAAGAAGGGGTATCAGGATGGGGCCGCGGGCGCGCCCACTCGGGTGTGGTGGAGTCAGCGCGCGAGGTAGTCGGCGTAGGCGCGGCGCAGGCCGTCTTCCAGACTCATGCGCGGGCGCCACCCGGTGGCGTTTATGCGGCTCAGGTCCAGGAGTTTCCGGGGCGTCCCGTCGGGCTTGGACGAGTCCCACTCGATGTCGATGTGGTCGGCGCCGACCGTCGAGCGCACGAGGTGGGCGAGTTCGCGGATGGTCAGTTCTCGTCCGCTGCCGACATTGATCAACGGCGGCGTGGCGCCGTTCATGAGCGCCGCTTCCTGGTCAGGCGGAAGATTCATCAGGTGCAGGCACGCGTCGGCCAGGTCGTCGCTGTCGAGAAATTCGCGCAAGGGCGAGCCCGTGCCCCACATCACGACGCGTGTGTCGCCTCGCAGTTTCGCTTCGTGGAAGCGCCGCATCATGGCGGGCAGCACATGCCCGCCCTCGAGGTCGTAGGTGTCGTTCAGGCCGTAGAGGTTGGTAGACATCGCGCAGAAGTAGCGCGTGCCGTACTGGCGGTTGTAGGCCCAGCACATTTCAATGCCGGCGATTTTCGCCACGGCGAACGGGCGGTTCGTGGCCTCCAGAGGCCCGGTCAGCAGGTAGTCTTCGCGGATGGGCTGAGCGCAGTCGCGCGGGTAGATGCAGGACGAACTGAGGAAGAGCAGACGCTGGACGCCGGCGCGCCACGCCTCGTGGATCAGGTTGTGCTGGATGGCGAGGTTGTGATGGATGAACTCGGCCGGGGATGTGTCGTTCGCGAGGATGCCGCCCACCCTTGCGGCAGCGAGAAACACGATCTCGGGTTTCTCGCGCTGGAAAAAATGGGCCGTCGCATGTGCGTTGGTCAGGTCCAGTTCGGCGATCGTCCGCGTGATGATGTGCGCATGGCCCTGCGCACGCAGCGTACGCTCGATCGCCGATCCTGCGAGCCCGGTATGGCCCGCCACATAGATTCTTGAATCAGCCTTCATTCACAGCGACCAGCGCCCCAGCGTTGAGTGAAAGTATAGCCGCTGCCTGAGCGTTCTCAGGGGGTGCCTGGCAAACCTGAGAGCCCGATACGCGAGAGTGCGCACCCGGTCTCTGGAGCTCTCGTGGCGGCCGCGTACGCGCTCCCGTACGGCGACCGCATCGCCCATCCGGTCCCGCCGGGACTGCGTGGCTGCGGTAATGGACCCGGAATGCAGTCGAAAGGCCGCCAGAAACGCGTCAGTGGTATGAAAGGCAGCACCGGCCAAAGCCAGGTCGGCCCACAGCTCCATGTCCCAGGTGCTTCTGCTGGCCTTGAACCCTTTGGCCTTCTCGAACCACGACCGCCGGAAGAATGTGGCCGGCTGGAACAACACGCAGGTGCCGTGGAGGAAGCGATCCAGGTGCCAGCGGTCGCTGAACACTGGTACCCTCGTCGCGCCAGCCGCATTCACAAAATAGCCGTGTCCCGAAATCATATCCGCGGCCGGATGCGCTTGAAATTCCAATGCGACCTTCCGCAGAGATCCTTCCAGAAAGAAGTCGTCAGCGTTCAGGAAGCCATAGATGTCACCTGATGCAGCGCTGAACCCCTTGTTCAGCGCATTTGC
>CAZAZR010000014.1:0-23646 GCA_964489685.1 uncultured Solibacteraceae bacterium
GTGCTACCAGCGCGGTTCGCGACGACGATTGCCGCCGCCGCCACCGGCGCCACCGCCGTAGCCGCCCCCGCCGCCGCCACCGAACTGGGGCTTCGGACGCGCTTCGTTGACCGCGAGGTTGCGGCCACCCATCGGCTGCTCGTTGAACTGCTCAATGGCTTTCTGCGCATCCGCATCAGTCGCCATTTCGACGAACGCGAACCCGCGCGCACGGCCCGTGGCGTTGTCACGGACAACATTCACGGTGTCAACGGCACCAGCCGCGCTGAACAAGTCACGAAGCTCGTCTTCGGTGGTGGTGTAAGGGAGATTACCGACGTACAGTTTACGACCCATGATCGACTCCTGCGCCAAGACGACCCCTGCGGGCCGGGCGCCTCATCAGGCTGAATGCCCGATCAGTTGCTCGCGGAAGAACAGCCGGAACGGACTCCCGTTCCACTTGCGTAGTGCGATCACGTGGGGGTTCTGATACCAGGACTTCCAACGCGGGCATAGCTCGGAGGCCAACCTTCAGCGGAACCCACAGCGTAACAGGGTACGGGGGACAAAGCAAAAAGAGCTGGGGAACTGAGGAACTGGGGAACTGTGGTTTGATCGGTCCGTGATTTCGTTTTCCAACATTTCCAAGCAGTACGGGCGGCAACTCCTGTTCGTCGAGGCCAACTTCCAGCTCAATCCCGGTGACAAAGTGGGCCTGGTTGGGCCAAACGGGTCAGGCAAGACCACTCTTTTTCGGATGATCGTCGGGGAGGAGAGCCCGGAAGAGGGCGAAGTCACCGTGCCCCGGAAGCTCACCGTCGGCTATTTTCGGCAGGACGTGGAGGAAATGGAAGGCCGCTCGGTGCTCGATGAGGCCATCGCCGGCAGCGGGCGCCTGGGCGACCTCCACCATGAACTCGAGGCCCTCCAGGTGGCCATGGGCGACCCGGCCCGGGCACACGACATGGACCGCATCCTCGAGCGATTCGGCGAGGTGCAGGAAGAGTACGACCACCTCGGCGGCTACGGCCTGGAGAGTCAGGCCCGCGAGGTGCTGCATGGCCTTGGGTTCAGCGACAGCCGGATCGACGGTGATGTGGGCGCGCTTTCGGGCGGATGGAAGATGCGCGTGGCCATGGCCCGGGTGCTGCTCGGCCGCCCCGACGTTCTGCTGATGGACGAGCCGACGAACCACCTCGATATCGAGTCCATCATCTGGCTCGAGAGCTTCCTGAAGTCCATGCCTGGCGCGCTCTTCATGACCTCGCATGACCGCGAGTTCATGAATCGCATCGTGTCGCGGGTGGCCGAGATTGATGACGGCGAGATCACGGTGTACGCCGGCAACTACGACTTCTACGAGCGTGAACGCGCGGTCCGCGACGCGAACCGCGAGGCGGCGTACGCGCGACAGCAGGCGATGCTGGCGAAGGAGCAGCGCTTCATCGATCGATTTGCCGCGCACGCCGCGAAGGCCGCACAGGTGCAGAGCCGCGTGAAGGCTCTGGACAAGATCGAGAAACTTGAGTTGCCGAAAAAGCGGAAACTCGTGGACTTCGACTTCCGCCAACCGCCCCGGTCAGGCGACAAGGTCGTGATGGTCGAGGACCTGCACAAGGCCTACGGCGCCACCGTGGTGTACGACGGATTGACGATGACCATTCAGCGCGGCGAGCGGTGGGCGGTGATGGGCGCCAATGGTGCGGGCAAGACCACGCTGCTGCGAATCGTCGCCGGCGCCTTGGAGCCCGACTCCGGTCAGGTTCGCATTGGGGCCAGCGTACAGATGGGTTACTTCGCGCAGCAGGCGCTGCAACTGCTCAACCCGGATCTGACGATCTGGGAGCAGGCGCAGAACGATTTTCCTGGCGAGACCGTCGGCGCCTTGCGCGGGCTGCTCGGCGCCTTCCAGTTCTCGGGCGATGAAGTCGAGAAAAAGATCCGGTCGCTCTCAGGCGGCGAACGCTCCCGGCTCGTGTTGGCCCGCATGCTCATGTATCCGCCGAACCTGCTCGTGCTCGACGAGCCCACCAATCACCTCGACCTTGCGACCAAGGACATGCTCATCAAGGCGCTCAGGAATTTCGAAGGCACGATGATCTTCGTGTCGCACGATCGATCGTTCCTGCGCGGACTGAGCACGCGCGTGCTGGAACTAAGCGGCAACGAGCCCCACCTGTTCCCCGGGTCGTACGTCGAGTACGTCGAGCGCACGGGCCATGAAGCGCCGGGGATTCATGCGTGAGAATGCAATTCAATAGAGGCAGTCCGCCAATCCCATCCAAGATCAGAAATCAGCAATCCGTCCCATCCCAATCCTCAATCGCTCAATCCTCAATTGGAGCGCAGCACTAACGCGCTCTGCCTTTCACGTACACATCAATCCCTTCCGGTCGGCCGTTGACGAAGTCGAGCCGGGTGAGTCCGTCGGGCGTCTGACGGACCACAGCCGGAATGGATGATGCGGTGAGATACCAGCCCGCAGGGAGCACCACGGAGTTGCGCGTACGGCCGAGGTTGCGCTCGAACACGAGGTCCGTTCCGTCGAGCCGGTAACTCTCGGGGTGCGTGTACGTTTCCGTGATGCGAAGGCGAATGGACTGGCCCGCCTTCACTGGCGTGAAATAGATCACCACCACCTCGGTGTCGGGCGTCACCGTGCCGGCGTCGATCGTGGCGGCTGTGATCGCGTCGCCTCTCAGCGTCTCGTGCCGCAACACCTCGCCGGTGTCCAGGATGTACGCCGACGGGTTCGACACACGCGAGCCCGTGCGCACCACATTCACGTACTTGTCCACGCCGGGGCGCGTTTCTGTGTAGTCGTGGTACAGGCTGAACGCATTCGTCGTCGGCGCCTGCAGGAAGTACACGATGTCGCGATCCTGCGTGGCTCGCTCGGTCAGGCGCGCGCGTTCGGTCGGCTTCTGGCCCGCCGGCTCCCAGCTTCGGGCGTTGGTCAACGCCTTCGGCGCGGCGACGGCTCCCGTCGGTCCCCCCGCCCTCATCGTCAGCGTCAGCGTGGCGCTGCCCGGGATCTGATGCATGTAACTCACCGCGATGCGGCCGTCAGCTTCAGAGAGGATCTGCGCAGGGACATCGCTCGAGAGCAGTGCGTAGCCGGCGGGGAGCACGATGGTGCCGCGCGGGGCTCGAAGGGGCAGTGTGAACGTGGCCGACTGACCGGCGCGCCTGAACATCTCGGTGTTGCCTGCGTCCAACTCGAAGCGTAGCCGGCCTTGTCCGTCCTTCGGCACGGGTCGCGCGAGCATCACGCTCAACGCCGCCGCGCCCGACCCGCTGACTCCGCCGCTCGGCATGCCCTTGACGACTCTGACATCGGCCATGGGCGTGCCTGACATGAGGTCCGTCACCTTGAAGGCCAACGCCTGCGTCCGCGGCCACAGCGGCAGCGTGTACTCCTTCGCACCAACCGTCGTCACCGCTACGTCATGCGTGAATGTGAAGGTGCCGGTATCGGGCGACCGCAGCTCAATTCGTGTGTAGGCATCCTGCTCGCCCGCGGCAGGAGCCTGGGCGAGCCATCCGGCCGAGGCGATCGCAAATCCCGCAACGGTCCATCGAGTAAGTTCCATCGTCTCAACCCTCCATCTTCAACACGCGCAGCCAGTGGAGCAGCCCCGCTTGGTCGCGAGCGCGGCCGCAAGTTTCAGTGCCGTGGGTGTGGTTGCGAGCCCGCCGAGCGACGTGCAGCGAAGTTCGCGCGGCATCTGTCCGGCCACTCGACGTGCCGCATCCACGACCTCATCAAAGGGAATCAGTGGGTCGTATCCCGCCAGCGCCATGTTCGCGCATGAGGCCGCATTGCTCGCAGCAATCACGTTCTTGCCCAGGCAGGGTGCTTCCACGCGACCCGCGACGGGATCGCAAATAAGCCCCAGCATGCTCTGCAGCGCCATCGACGCAGCGCCCAGGGCCTGGTCCAGTGTTCCATCCGCCAGCGTCACGAGCGCCGCAGCGGCCATGGCAGCCGCCGACCCGCCCTCGGCCTGGCAGCCGCCCACTTCAGCAGCAAACGTCCACTGGCTTGCGATGAAGAGCCCGACCGCGCCAGCCGCAAGCATCGCGCGCGCCATGTCCTCTTCAGACTTGCCAAGCTCCTCCGCAAACGCGATACACGCACCGGGAAGCGCCGCACACGCTCCCGCGGTCGGGGCGGCGACGATGACACCCATGGAGCTTTTCACTTCCATGAGGGCGGTGACATAGAGGACCGCTTGTCCGAGCGCGCCGGTGTTGAGCAGCCGGCCAGCGTCGAGTTCGCGCTTGAACCCGCCAGACTGGTGGCCAAGGAGCCGATCGTCGTAGGTGGTGCCGGCGATACCCTGCGCAATCGATGCGCGAAGCAGCCGGACAATCTCAAGCATCTTCGCGAGCACCTGGTCCTTTGTCAGGTCGCCGCGCGCCATCTCGTACTCCACTGCCCATTCCCACAGGCGACGCGGGCCCTGCCCTGAGCGCTGCTGGAATGCCTTGTCGTGCGCGACGAGTTCGGCGGCCGTGGAGAACGGCACAGTGAGGCCCGATCGCGATCCGACCGGAAGCACGGGGCGCAGGCGATGCAGCGTCAGGCCCGGCGCCAGGCGACGGAGTTCGGCCTCAACCGCGGCGTCCGCGCACTCTTGCGCCCGCACCTGCACCAGTTGCCGCGCTCCCGAATGAATCACCCGCACGTCGTCTAACGGCATGAGCGACTGCACGAGCGTGGCCACATCCTCACCCAGGCCATCCCCTCCACCATCAACGAAGATCAGCGTTTCGAAGTAGTCGCCGCCAATTGACACGTCGAAGCCGTCGATGTTGAGGATCTCCATCATCCCGCCGCCGGTGGAGATGGCGATGAGCGTGTGATGTTCGCCGTTGGTATTGTCGAGTGTCAGGCGGTAGGTATTGGGATGCGGGTCGCCGGACTCGACCACCGCCACATCCAATGTCATCCCTGCCGCGCGGAGTGCGTCCACCGACGTCGGCACGCCATCGTCTGCCGCACCCATGCCGAGGAGGCCACCGCATAGGCCCATGTCGGAGCCCTGGCTGTCGTGAGTGGTGGGCAGCGCCCCGAGGCGGTCCATTTCGAACAACACGCGGCTGATGTTGCCGTTCATCACATCGCGCGCCAGTCGTCCGATGCGCAGCGCCGCCGCGCAATGTGAGGAAGACGAGCCGCGCATGACCGGGCCGATGACGTCGTTGAAGATGCTGACCTGCATGAATGCCAAGTATAGACTTCTGTCATGACGTTTGGCCGTTCGGCGCTGTCTCTGTGGCCGCTTGATCCCGCCGCCACGTACCTCAATCACGGCACCGTGGGCGTCGTGCCTGTCCGGGTGGCCGAGGCGCAGCAGGCGCTGCGGGCCCGCATTGAGCGTCATCCCGCGAAATTCATGCTGCGCGACCTGTGGACGTTCACCGGGTCGGCGACGGACGGCCCCACGTTGATGCGCCAGGCCGCGGCGGATGTGGCCGCGTTTGTGGGCGCCCGCGCCGACGATCTGGTGTTCGTGGACAACACGTCTACGGGCGTGAACGCCGTGCTGCGGTCCACGCCGCTTGCGCCGGGTGACGAACTGGTGATCACGGACCACATCTACGGCGGCCTGCTGACGGCCGTGAACTACATCGCCCGGATGAGTGGGGCGACGGTGCGCGTGGTCGAGATGCCGTACCCGGCGTTTGACCCGGCACTTGCGGTTGAGCGCATTGCCGCGGCGGTCACGCCGAGGACCAGGCTGGTGATCGTGGACCACGTCGCGGCCGAGAGTGCGATCGTGTTTCCGATCGAAGACATGGTGCGCGCCTGCAAGGCGAAGGGGGCGACGGTGCTGGTGGACGGCGCGCATGTGCCTGGTGCGCTGCCGCTTGATGTGTCTGCGATTGGCGCCGACTACTACGTGGCTAATCTTCACAAGTGGGCCATGGCGCCGCGCAGCAGCGCGTTCATGGTGGTGGCGCCCGAGCGTCAGTGCTCTTTGCACCCGCCGGTAGTGTCGTGGGGACTCGACCAGGGTTTCACACAGGAGTTTGACTGGGTGGGCACCAGGGATCCTTCCCCCTGGCTCTGCGCGCCAGACGGCATCCGGTTCCTTGAGGAACTCGGCTACGACGCGCTCCGCACGCACAACCACAATCTGGCCTGGCGCAGCGCACAGTACCTGACCGAGGAGTGGGGGACGCCGCTCGAGATCGATGAGTCGGCCGTTGGGTGCATGGTCAGCGTCATGACGCCAGAGTCCATCGGCACGACCAAGGCCGACGCTGTGCGCCTGCGTGATCGTTTGTTGTTCGAGCACAACATCGAAGTGCAGGTGCATGCGCGCGTGGGTCGCGTCTGGGTTCGCATTTCCGCACAGGCATATAACGACCGCGCGGATATCGAGACGCTTGGGCGCGCGGTACGATTGAGGGTTGAGGATTGAGAGATTGAGGAATTGAACGATTGAGTCATCTTGGGATTGAGGGATTGTGCGATTGAGCCCTATTGCCGCACCCCCTTCAATCCAGCAAATCAACCATCCAATCCCACAAGCCTCAATCAGCAATCCGCCATGTAGATCCTCAATCCTCCATCCTCAATCCTCAATGGAGGCGCCAGGTCAGTAGACGCCCTCGGTGACCGACGTCTGCAGTTTCGAGAAGGGCCGGACGTTGCGGACGCCGTCCCAGGGATAGGCGTCGCAGGGCGGCTCGCGTTCGGCCTCGTCCCGCTCGAGGAACCGCGGGATAAAACACTCCTTCGTCAGCGTCGTCAATCGTACGCGCCCAGTGTGGCCGTAGGGCACGAGCTTTGTCGGATGTTCCGGATCAACCACTTCGAGCACTGCGCGCGGAATCGGCGGATAATAGATGATCGCGTAGTTGTCCTTGATGTCGAAGGGCTTGTGCGTGGCCAGGCCCATCAGGGTGTTGCCGTAGGTGGGCGCGAAGAAAACGCCTTCGAGCACTTCCTCGCGGACCCAGCGGTGAAACTGGGGGGTCATTTCGGTGCCGCCGCAGAAGATGCCCGTGATGCCCGCCTTCTTGAGTGAGATCTTCTCCGCCAGCGCCTCGAGCAGTTTCGGCGTGATGAACATGCACCGGATGTTGTCGTGCGCCTTGAGCAGCGTGAGCGCCTGATCGATGACGTGGCGTTTGTACGCCTCGACCTGATCCATCTGCCGCGACTTGACCAGCTTGATCACCCAGCGCGGATCCAGGTCCACGCAGAACGAAATGCCGCCGCGATGCTGGGCGAGGTGCTCGACAGCCAGGCGCAGGCGCCTGGGGCCTGATGGCCCAACCATCAGCCAGTCGCTGCCCTTCGGGAAAAATTCGTCGGGCAGCGTGTCGCTGAAGATCTCGTAGTCGATGCGGAAGTCGTCGATGGTCACGCGCGATTTCGGAACGCCCGTGGAGCCGCCCGTCTCAAAGGTATAAATCGGCCGATTGGCGTAGCCTTTGGGCACCCACCGGCGGACGGGCCCCCCGCGCAGCCATTCGTCCTCAAAGAAGCCGAATCGATCCAGGTCTTCGTACGTACGGACCTCCCTGCGAGGGTCCCAGTCGAGTTTCGAGGCGAAGTCGAGCCAGAAGGGAGTGCCCGTCTCCGGACTAAAGTGCCAGTGCACGATTTCACGGACATGCGCGTCCAGCGCATCCTTGGTCTGAGGCTGCATCCCGACAGCCTACCATCGTAGAATTCCTTCATGGTGCACATTCCCCTCATTCGCCGCGGCCAGAGCTATCGCAGCATTGATGTTGCGCGAATAGCCCACCACGCCACCCGGGAACCAGTGGCCGAAATCAGCCAGGCCAATGTCGGCCTCATCCGCCGTGATTTGCTGGCGCAGGACGCCATGCGCGCCTCTCTGGCGCAGTATCCGGTTTCGCGGCTGATTGAGATGACACGTCAGGCCGCTCAGCATTTCCTGCACGACACGCTGCCCGTGGGCGACACCACTCAGGCTCCAGACGACTACGTGTTCCAGCTTTCGGCCACCACCGGCATGCCGCATGTGATGGTCCGCCGCAACATGCAGCGCATTGTGTCGGTGATGGAGAACCTGCCGGAAATCCTTCGAGGCCTGACGCGCGGACTCGACCTCGGCATCCTCGACCATGGCTTCGGCGAGGTGCATGGCCAGGCGTTCAGTTTTTATCCCAACACCAAATCGCTGGGTGTGGTGCTTCCGAGCAACTCGCCCGGCGTGCACGGCCTGTGGATTCCCGCGATCGCGATGAAGACGCCGCTCGTGCTGCGCCCGGGCGGCACGGAGCCGTGGACCCCGTTCCGATTGATCCAGGCGCTGATGAAGGCCGGTGTGCCCGGCGACGCCTTCAACTACTTCCCCAGCGACCATGCCGGCGCCGGCGAGATCGTGCGGCAGACCGGCCGCAGCATGTTCTTCGGTGACGTCGCTGCGGTGGGTTCGGTGGCGGGCGACCCGCGTGTCGAACTCCACGGACCTGGCTACAGCAAGGTGATCTTTGGCGCGGACCTGGCCGGCAACTGGCGTGAGTACCTCGATCTCCTCGCCGGATCAGTGGCCGAGAATGGCGGCCGCTCTTGTGTCAACGCGTCTGGCGTCTGGACACCCGCGCACGGGCGCGAATTGGCCGACGCGCTGGCCGCCAGGCTCGTGGCGATCGCACCGCGCGCGGCCGACGACCCCGATGCCGAGATCTCGCCCTTTGTGGACGCCCGCGTGGCCCAGCGCATCTCACAGCAAATTGACGCGGGGCTCCTGGAGCCCGGCGCCGAAGATGTCACCATGCGCCTGCGCAAGGGCCCGCGCCTCGTCACGGCGCATGGCGCCACGTTTCTGCTCCCCACGGTCATCCACTGTTCTTCTTCTGATCATCCGCTCGCCAACCGCGAGTTCCTGTTCCCGTTTGTCTCGGTGGTGGACGTGACCCCGGAGCAGATGGAGACGATGCCCGAATGCGCCGGACCGACGCTGGCTGCCACAGCCCTGACCAACGACCAGGCGCTCATCACGCGCTTCATTCAGTCTGCCCTGGTCGGCCGGTTGAATCTCGGCCCCCTGCGCACCAACCGCATCGCCTGGGACCAGCCGCACGAGGGCAACCTGTTTGACCACCTCTACGCGCGACGCGCCTTTCAATTGGCATGAAACTGCTCGTCATCACTGCCGGCGCCGCTGAGATGTATTGCGGGTCCTGCCTGCGCGACAACGCGCTGGCGGCGGCGTTGATGGCGCGTGGGCATGACGTGGTGTTGATGCCGCTCTACACGCCGACCACCACAGACGAGCCCAACGTCAGCCAGGACCGGGTGTTCTTCGGTGGCATCAGCGTCTATCTGGAGCAGAACGTCCCGCTGTTCCGACACACGCCGGCGTTGCTGGACCGGCTCTGGGATTCCTCGACCGTTCTCAAGCTCGCGTCGAAGACGCAGATCACGATCGACCCGACCTTCCTCGGCGAAATGACAGTGTCCATGCTCAAGGGTGCCGACGGCTATCAGCGCAAGGAGGTAGACAAAATGATCCGCTTCCTCAAGCACGAATCAGAGTTTGACGTGGTGAATCTGCCGTTCGCGTTGCTGATTGGTCTCGCGAAACCGATCAAGGACGCGCTCGGCTGCCCCATCGTCTGCACGCTTCAAGGTGAAGACCTGTTTCTCGATCAACTCCACGAGCCGTGGAAAGCACAGGCCCGCGAACTGATTCGGCGGGCGGTGCCGCACGTCGATCACTTCATCGCCGTGAGCGAGTACTACGCGACATTCATGGTCGAGTACTTCGGCATTCCGCCTGAGCGCATCAGCGTGGTGCCGATCGGCATCAACGTCGAGGGACACGAGGCCATCACCGCTCGCACCGCGCCGCCCTACACCATCGGGTTCTTTGCGCGCATCGCGCCCGAGAAGGGCCTGCACATCCTGTGCGACGCCTACCATCGCCTGCGCCATCGGCCCGATGTGCCCGAGACACGATTAGTGGCGGGAGGGTACCTGCTCGACGAACACCGCGAGTACCTGGTTGGCTGCCAACGGCGCATGCGCGACTGGGGACTGGACGGCCACTTCACCTACGCGGGTGCGCCGGACCGCGAAGGCAAAATCGCGCTGTTGCGCTCCTTCGATGTGTTTTCCGTGCCGACCACCTACGCCGATCCCAAAGGGTTGTTCCTGCTTGAAGCGATGGCGAACGGATTGCCGGTCATCCAGCCGCGGCACGGCGCCTTTCCGGAGATCATCGAACGGACCGGTGGCGGGGTCCTGGTGCAACCCGAAGCGCCGGATGCGTTGGCAGACGCGTTGTTCCGGTTGCTGACCGACCGGCCGAAGGCGGCCGCGCTCGGCCAGGCGGCAGCGGCTGGCGTTCGTGCCCATTACACCGTGGACCAGATGGCGGCGTCGGCCGAGCTGGTCTATGCAAAGGTGACCCGCTGATGTTGATGGCCTCCCACCTGTCGAAGCACTACGACACGGCCCGCGGACCTGTACCGATCCTCGAGGACATGTCGCTTGAAGTCGCGCGGGGCGATTCGGTGGCCATCATGGGGCCATCGGGCTGCGGCAAGAGCACGTTGCTCTACATGCTGGGCGCGCTTGAGCGGCCTTCGGCGGGAACCGTGACGCTCGATGGCCGGAACCCCTACGAGCTGAACGACGCGGATCAATCCGCGTTTCGCAATCAGCACATCGGCTTCGTATTTCAAGATCACCTGCTGTTGCCCCAACTCTCTGCGCTCGACAACGTGCTGGCGCCGACCCTGGTCAGCCGCAACGCGGAGACGGCGGCCGATCGGCTGACGCGCGCCCGCGGCTTGCTCGACGCGGTGGGGCTGTCCGCTCGTGTCGACCATCGCCCAGGCGAACTGTCGGGTGGTGAACGGCAGCGAGTCGCCGTGGCCCGCGCCCTCATCCTTCAACCGTCTGTGTTGCTCTGTGATGAGCCCACCGGCAACCTGGATCGGGCGTCGGCGGACGCGGTGGCCGAGTTGCTCGTCTCCCTGCAGCAAGACCGTCCGATCATCCTGCTCGTGGTCACACACAGCCCTGCCCTCGCGGCCAGGTTCAAGCGCCGCTACGAACTCAACGATCGCGTACTGGCGCCTGTATGACCGTGTTCAGGCTGGCGCTCACAAGCCTGTCGCACTACCGGCGCACCCATGTGGCGGTGGCGGCAGGCGTGGCGGCCGCTGTGGCCGTGCTCGCGGGCTCGCTTCTCGTTGGCGCGTCCGTCCGGGCGAGCCTGGCGGGACTGGTCACGGCGCGGCTTGGCAAGGCCGACCTGGTCGTCTCGTCAGAACACCCATTTATAGACACGCTGGGCGATCGGCTTCGAACGCAGCCCCAACTGGCGGCAGGCGTGGCGGACGTGGCGCCGTTATTCGCACTCGAAGGCGTCGTGACGCATCAGTCCTCCAGCAGGCGCGCAGGCAACGTCAGCGTGTACGGTGTCGACGCCAGATTCTTCGAACTCCATGGGGTCACCGCCACCGCGCCCACTGGCGCAAACGTGTTGCTGAGTCCGGATCTTGCCGGCGAATTGGGCGCCACAGAATCTGACGCGGTCGTGCTGCGCGTCGCGCGGCCCACCGACATCCCGCTCGATTCGCTGCACGGCAAGAAGGATGACGTCGGTCGTGCGATGCGGTTGCGGGTTCAGGGTGTGCTGCCGGCCGAGTCGATGGGGGAGTTCTCCCTGTCGCCCAGCCAGGGTCCGGTGCGCGCGATGTTCGTTGACCTTGCGCGCATTCAACGCGACCTCGAGCAGCCCGGACGCGTGAACGCGCTCATTGTGTCGAGGGCGCCAGGCCAGCCGATCGATGCGGCGTCGGTTGTTTCTGCCCTCGACGAGGTGATCGAAGCCGCCGACCTGGGTCTGACCGTCACTTCCGTCAGTTCCGCCAGTTCCCCAGTTCTCCAGGTCGAAACTGCCAGCGGCCTGATGAGCGACGCGCAGGTCGCTGCGGTAATCGAGGCGTCAGGCGCACGTCCGGAGTTCGTGACTCCGGTACTCAGCTGGCTCGCGAATCGCATGACGATCGCCGGAAAGACGACGCCGTATTCGCTGGTGGCGGGACTGGGCCTGGCCGCCGGCGGCGATGCGCACCTGGGAGGGTTGCTCAGTGGCACGACTCCTGGAGGGGCACCGCCGATCGTGCTCAGCGAATGGACCGCGCGCGATTTGTCGGCGAAGGTCGGCGATTCGCTCGAGATGGAGTACTACCGCTGGGCCGACGAGGGACGCCTGGATACAGATCGTGCGACGTTTCGAGTGGCAGGGATCGTCCCCATCTCCGGGATTGCGGCCGACCGCCGGCTGTCGCCGGCGTACCCCGGCATCACCGACAGCGAAAGCGTGGCCGACTGGGATCCGCCATTCCCGATTGATCTCACGCAGGTCCGTCCGGTGGATGAGGACTACTGGGATCGCTACAAGACCACCGCAAAGGCGTTTGTCCCGCTCGACACAGCCCAACGACTGTGGGGCACGCGCTACGGAAAGGTCAGCTCGCTGAGAATGCCGGCCGGAGAGGATGGACGGGCCGCCGACATGGGGCAGTCGGTGGCGGTCGCCGTGGCGCGCGCGGTCGGCAGCGCCGGCGGCGGCATAGGCGTGGTCGATGTGCGCGCGCAGAACATTGCAGCCTCCGCTGGCGCCACCGACTTCGGCGCGTACTTCTCCTATTTCAGCTTTTTCCTCGTGGTCTCGGCGCTGCTGTTGACCGCGTTGTTCTTCCGACTCGGCGTCGAACAGCGTCTGCGCGAGATTGGCGTGTTGCGGGCCACCGGATTCTCGCTTCGTACGATCGCGCGTGTCTTCATTACCGAAGGCGCGCTCGTGGCCATCGCTGGCGCAGTGGCAGGCGTTGGTCTCGCGATAGCCTGGGCAGAGCTGATGATGTACGGCCTGCGCACCTGGTGGGTGGGAGCGGTCGGCACCACTGCGCTGACCCTGCACATCGATCCCCTCACGCTGGCCATCGGCGCGGCCGGCGGCGTGGTCGCCTCAGTCGCCTGCATCGCGTGGACCGTCCGCGGCCTGAGCCGTCGTTCGCCGCGTGAGCTGCTGGCGGGCAGCGCCGACCCAGCCGTGATGGGCCGACGGTCGCGCGGCTACGTCTGGTCGCTGGCGACTGTGGTCGCCGCGCTTGCACTCACCGCCGCCACGGCCGCAGGCGTGGTCCCCGCCGCCGCCGGTTTCTTCGGCGCCGGCGCACTCGTGCTTGTGAGCGGACTCGCGGCCCTGTCCGGGCGGCTGCGCCGCCGCACCGCGGCGGTGCTCCACGGTTCCGGCTCAATGGCCCTTGCACGCCTCGGCTGGCAGAACGCCGCCTGGAGACCGGGCCGCAGTCTCACTTCCACCGCCCTCGTCGCCGCCGCGGCGTTCCTGCTCGTGTCCGTCGACGCATTCCGCAAGGACACCAGCACCGCCGCCGATCGCTCCGGCGGCACCGGAGGCTTCGCCCTCATCGCCGAGTCGGTGTTGCCTCTGGTCAACGACCCCGTTGACCCGGCCGGCCGTGAGGCACTTGGCCTGATGTTCGACGCCAACGACACAGCCCTTTCAGGCGTGTCGCTCATCGCCGCGCGCTTGCGCCCCGGAGATGACGCGAGTTGTCTGAACTTGTATCAGCCGAAACAGCCTCGTGTGCTCGGCGTGTCAGACCGCCTGATCGACCAAGGTCGGTTTAGTTTTGCTGCCAGTCTCGCTGCGACCGACCAGGAACGGGCCAACCCCTGGATCCTTCTGCGGCTGCCACAACCCGATGGCGCGGTTCCTGCCATCGTCGACGCGACGTCCCTTCAGTACGTCCTGCACGCCGCCGTGGGCGACGAAGTGTTGATCGACGCCGAAACTTCCCGTCCCATTCGCCTTCGCATCGTCGGCACACTCGCCGACAGCGTGCTGCAGGGCGAGATCATGATTGGCGAGGCGGCGTTCACGCGGCTGTTCCCCGAAATTGCCGGCTACAGGGTGTTGCTGGTGGACGTGGCCGCGGATCGGGCTGGCGCGTTGGACGACGTCGCTGCCACGCTTGAGGAGCGGTTGGAGCCGTACGGCGCCGATGCGCAGTCATCACTGCGCAAACTCGAGGCGTACCACCGTGTGGAGAACACCTACCTCTCCACGTTCCAGACGCTCGGGGGGCTTGGGCTCATTCTCGGGACGATTGGTCTCGCAGCCGTCACTTTGCGCAATGTGTTCGAGCGTCGTCGCGAACTCGCACTTCTGGCCGCGGCAGGTTATCGCGTCCGTGAGCTCTCGGTGCTCGTGGTGTCCGAGACGCTCGCGCTGGTCACGATCGGTCTCGGTGTGGGCGTCGCCGCCGCGTTGCTGTCGATCGCGCCAGTGCTGATGGCCCGAGGCGGGCGCCCACCGGCGCTCTCGATGATCTGGCTGGCGGCCGTGGCCGTGGCCGGCGTACTCGCGTCGCTGCTGGCGACCCGCGCCGTGCGCCGGCTGCCGCTCGTCGCGTCATTGCGGAGCGAGTAAGTGTCGCGACGAGCGGTCATTGTTGTGCTGGCCGCAGTCGCGCTCGCCGCGATTGCGGTCGTGGCCCAGGCCCGCCTGACTGCACCGATCGTCACCAACTCAGATCTGGCCGTCACCGAGCTGTATACCGAGGTCGCCGCGCGAGGCCAACTGCTCGCTGGGCCGTACTCGCGGTTCGGATGGAACCATCCCGGACCAATGTACTTCTATGTGCTGGCCCCGCTGTATGCAGCCGGCGGTCATCAGGCCACGTCGCTCTTCGCTACCGCCGTCGCCATTAATCTGGCCGCGCTGCTGACGCTGTTGTGGGTGATGGCCCGGGAGGACCGCGGGCCGTATCTGTTGTTCGCGTCGGCGGCCTGCCTGGTGATTGCCTGGCGCGTGCCGCGTCTGCTGGCAAGCCCCTGGACGGCCCACGTGCCCGTGTTCGTTGCCCTGGCGTTTATCATCGTGTGCGGCGCGGTCGTCAGCGGTCGCCATCGCCTGCTGCCCCTGCTGATTCTGCTCGGCAGCTTCATCGCTCAGACCCACGTCAGCTATGTGCCGTTGGTCGGCGTGCTCTCGACTGCGGCCATCATCGCAGTGTTGGCGCAAAGAAGAGAACATGCCACTCCAGTCATCGCCGCTTCGGCCGGCGTAGGGCTCCTGCTGTGGCTCCCGACGCTCATCGACGCCATTTCGAACGCCGGCGGAAATATTGCGGCACTCTGGCGGTTTTTCGTCGTCAACGGCGGCGCATCCCACTCGCTGGCGGACTCGTTCGCCAATTGGAGCTATGGGCTGGCCGGTATCCTGCGCGGGGACCTGGCACTGCCGTGGGGCGGGCACTTTGTTCTGCAGCCTTCGTGGTGGGTGGGCTCTTTGGCGGTGGGGCAGGTGGCCCTGCTGGCGTTGGTCTCATGGCGGGCCTGTCTGCAACGTCGTCGCTTCGAAGCAGGCCTCGCGGGATGCGCCTCCCTCGCGTCGGTGGTCGGCCTTTGGGCCCTCACCCGCGTCCGCGGCGATTTCCTCGACCACGAACTGTTGTGGCTGGTGGCGCTGGGCGCACTCAATCTCGGTATTCTTGCCAGCGCCCTGGTCGATCGCGCCTGGCCAACGGCGTTGCGCGGACGCGTCGCCGTTGTCTCCTGCGCGATGGCGCTCATGGGTGTTGCCGAACGCGGCGTGAGCCACCTGCAGGAATTTACGTCGTCCGAACGAAGGCGAAGTGACACCGCCCGAATACCTGCCACGTACCAGGTCCTTCGGGAGGTGTTCGACAGGAACGCGATCGTCAGGCCGCACTTCCAGTTGGACGCGGATGCGTGGAGTGATAGCGCCGGCATCTTTCTCAGGTTGCTGCAGGACGGCCGCGCATTCTCGGTTGACTCCACGAACGCGCCAATGTTCGCGACGATGTTCAGGTCCGTGGGAGCAGAGGACGCGCTGGTAAACATCAGTTCCAGGGAGGGCACGCACCTCGAGATCGCGGCCCGACCGGGCAATGTCATCGTTCGCGACCGGCACCCGCTTTTTGTGGACGTGGTTCTGGTGCCCCGGCGCTGATCTCATGAGGCGTGGCGCCGCGATGCAAGCATCGCTCTTTATGGCGACGATGGGTTTCATCCGACGCCGCAGGCCTCCTATCTGGCCGCGCTGGTGATTGCCGGTGCGCTGACCGGCCGCGACCCAGTGACCCTCTCTGCAAGACCAGGCTGGCCCACCGACTGGTTGCCCCCAGCCCGCGCCCGCATCCTGCAGAAAGCAGCCGCTGAGGTATTGAAGCGATGACGACGCCCGACAGCGTGACAGGCGCCTCCGTGTCTCCTGTGATCCGGCGTGGCAGCTATAATTGACTCGCCGTGCACTACTACCTTCGCGAGTACCCGCTTCAGCAAGGCGCGCTTGAGATCGCGTACATCGAAGAGTTCTTCAACGAGTTCCCGAAGCGGAAGAGCGCGACTGAAATCATCAATCGCCTGGAGGATCGCGAATGTCAGATCCTCATGGCTGAGGCGCCGCTGCCCGATGACCCGGGCACCGTGGTGCCGGTGTCCTACAAGGTGTCGCACGAACTGCGCGAGCACGAGACCGATCCCGTCCTGGCGGATCTGGTGGAGCGCCTCAGAGGGTCGGTGATCTTCGCTGGCCGGCGCATTCTCTACACCTGGCTGGGCGCGACGCGACGTGACTGGCGCGGTCAGGGGCACTTTCGCGCGCTGACTGAAGAGCAGGAAGTGTGGGCGGTCAGCCGCGGCTTCGAAGAGGCGGTGGTGAAAACAAAGAACCGCTACTTCGATATGCGGGCGACGCTCGACATGCTCCAGTTCAATGTCATCAAACTCGAAGTGGCGCCAGACGTCCTCGATGCGAAAGTCTATCTGAGCAAGCCGCTCGGCCTGTCCGTGCTCGACGCACACCGCAGCCATCGTCAGGTCACGCGTGCGTGACCGGTCCGCTGTCTGAAGCGGCGTTTGAGCACATCCGCGATCACGCCTGGCTGCGCGCGAACGACCTGTTTGTGGCCGAGGGCCGCCACGTTGCAACGCGGCTGATTCAGTCGTCGCTCTTCCGCACGGTCGCGCTGATGGTGACGCCGACCGCGCAGGCGGCGATGGCGGACGCGATCGGCGCCGTTGAACCCGCGCGACGGCCAGCGGTGCTCGTGCGCACGCAGGCGGAGCTCGATGCGATCACCGGCTTTCGTCTGCACCAGGGATGTGTCGCCCTGGGTGAGCGCCCGGTCATGTCGGCCGAAGTCCCGGTCGCAACGGACGGTCCGATCGTGGCGCTCGAACGTGTGCGCGACCCCGACAACGTCGGCAGCATCATCCGGACGACGGCCGGGCTCGGCGGGGCGGGATTGCTTCTCGGTCCCGAATGCGCCGATCCGTTCTATCGGAAGGCCGTTCGTACGTCGATGGGATCGGTGTTCACGCTGCCGCTGGCAACCGCCCTGGAGTGGCCGGATGCCCTGCGACGGCTCAAGGCGCAGGGGCGGGTGGTCGTAGCGCTGACGCCAGATGGGCGAGGCGTCCTGTCCGAGGCCAGGGCCGCAATGGGTGACCGGCCCGTCGTGTTGCTCTTGGGCTCCGAAGGGCAGGGCCTGACGCCGGATGCCCGGGCGCATGCCGACATCGAAGCGGGCATTCCCATGGCGTCGACGGCAGATTCTCTGAACGTTGCCGTCGCTGCGGCTGTGGCACTCTATGCGTGGAGGACGGACTGATGATGCGTCGATACGGTGCGGTGGCAGGACTGACGATGGCGGCCGCAAGTGCGCTGGTGGCGCAGGCGCCGGCAACGGAGATCTATCTGGCGCCGTTTACCGAGGTTGGCGCGAAGGTGACCCTCGGCAGGGCCGTGAACATCACGAACAATCCGGGCTACGACAATCAGCCCCAGTTCCTGGCCGACTCGAGCGGCATCCTGTTTTCCTCCAACCGTGATGGTGCGCAGACGGACGTCTATCGATATGACATCGCTGCGAAGAAGATCGTGCAGGTGACGGCCACGGCCGACAACGAGAATTCACCCACGTTGACGCGCGACGGGCGGACGTTTACCACCGTGCGCGGATCGGCGCAGCGGTTGTGGCGCTACACGCTGGAGGGTGAGGACGCCGGGCTTGCGTGGACGCATCAGGGCCTGATCGGTTACCACGTGTGGGTGTCGCCCACTCAGTTGGCCACGTTCATCCTGGGCGCGCAGCGTCAGCCTGCCACATTGCAGTTGCTCGACATGCGGAGTGGCACCTCCGAGGTGATCGAAAGCAGCATCGGCCGGTCGCTCCTCATTCGTCCCGGCCGGGGCACAGTGAGCTTCGTACATAAGCCGCAGGGCGCTCCCTGGCAGATCAAGGAACTCGATCCCGTCACGCGTGTGGTCACGGCACTGACGCCCACGCTTGAGGGCAGCGAAGACCTTGCCTGGACACCCGGCGGCGCCATCGTCATGGGGCAGAAGTCGAAACTGTTTGCGTGGCGTCCCGACGCCAGCGACTGGACCGAGATTGCGGACCTGAGCCGGCAGGGTGTCACCAACATTACACGCCTCACCGTGAGCCGCGACGGCAAGTGGGTCGCCGTCGTGGGGCAGGCGCCCGCTCAATGACACACGAGGCGTTGTGGCAATCACGGCGTCTGGCCGCCGTACAGTCGCCCATCATCCCCATCGTCAGCCGCTGGATTGACGAGACGCCGGGAACGGTGTCGCTCGGACAGGGCGTGGTGTCGTACGGGCCACCCGACGAAGCGGTCAATGCGGCGCATGCGTTTCCGGTCCACCCAGGTGACCATCGATACGGCGCCGTTGAGGGCGAGGCTACTCTGGTTGCGCTCGTCGAAGACAAACTTCGCCGCGACAATGGCATCGAGGTCAAGGGCGCGAGCCGGGTTGTAGTGACGGCCGGCGGCAATCAGGCGTTCATGAACGCTATCCTCGCTGTGACGGATCCCGGCGACGAAGTGATTTTGCTGGTGCCGTATTACTTCAACCACGAGATGGCCATTGAGATGGCCGGCGCGGTTGTGGTGCCGGTGCCAACCGATGAGGCGTGTCAGCTGGATCTCTCGGCCATCGAAGCCGCAATCACCGCGCGCACCCGCGCCATTGTCACCGTGTCACCCAATAACCCGACAGGTGCCGTATATCCGAGGGGCGCGCTGCGTGCCGTCAATGAGCTGTGCAGGGCTCGCGGCCTGTTTCACATCTCAGACGAGGTGTACGAGTACTTCACGTATCAGGGGGTGTCGCACTTCTCGCCGGGGTCCATCAACGGCGCGGCCGGACACACGATCTCGCTCTACTCGTTTTCCAAGGCCTATGGCATGGCGAGCTGGCGCATGGGCTACATGGTGATTCCCGAATCGTTGTGGGACGCAGTGAACAAGATTCAGGACACGTTGCTTGTGTGTCCGCCGCTGGTGTCCCAACATGCCGCAGCCGCGGCGCTACGGGTTGGCCGATCGTACTGCGCGGGGCATGTCAAACAGCTCGACCGTATGAGGACAATGATGGCGGATGCGTTGTCGGCGCCGGGCGTTCCCTGTGATGTGCCGGCGGCGCTCGGCGCGTTTTATTACTTCGTCAACGTGCACACGACGCTCGATTCACGGGCACTCGCCGAACGGCTCATTCGGCAGCATCGGGTTGCGGTGATTCCCGGGTCGGCGTTTGGCGCGTCGGACGGTTGCCGCATTCGCGTGTCGTACGGTGCGCTCGACGAGGCCACCGCCCAAGAGGGCGTCTCGCGGTTGGTGCACGGGCTGAAGAATGTGAAGGACCTTCCGAGGTGAAGGTTGCCACCTGGAACGTCAACGGCATTCGCGCGCGGCAGGCGCAATTGCAGGACCTGCTGACGGCCGAGCAACCCGATGTGGTGTGTCTGCAGGAGATCAAGGCGACTCCGGAGCAGGTGCCCGAGCTGATGGTGTCGCCCGGCGAGTACTGGACGTACTGGCATGGGGGTGGGGGTTACTCAGGCGTGGCGCTGCTGATTCGCCGCACCTTCGCGCCAGAGCCGCCGCAATTCAGTCATCCGGCCTTCGATTTCGAACATCGGATTGTCGAAGCGCGGGTCGCCAACCCTCGCGAGCTGCGCTTCGTCTCGGTATATGTGCCCAATGGCGGGAAGGATTTCGAGGCCAAGATGCGCTTCGCCCAGGCGTTGCGTGGCTGGCTGGCTGAAACAGTCACCCCGGGTACGGCGCTAGTCCTCTGTGGGGACCTGAATATCGCCCTCGAGGAGCGGGACGTGCATCCAAAAGAACGCAAGCTGAACCAGATCGGCACTCGTCCCGAAGAACGGGCGCTGCTCTCGGGCGTGCTTGCGGGCGGTCTGGCGGATGTGGGCCGCGCGCTCGATCCCGACAACGACCAACTGTTTACCTGGTGGGCCCCGTGGCGCGGACTGCGTCAGCGGAACATCGGGTGGCGCATCGACTACATTCTGGCGACGCCGACAGTCTCGCAGGCTGCCAGCCGCTGTGTATCCATGCGCGAGTTCGGAACCAGTGACCATGCCCCGGTGGTCGCCACTTTTTCACTATGAGACTTCGCGCTCGACTCATCGTTGCGTTCCTCGTCCTGTCGGTCGTGCCCCTGGGTGCAGTGACGTTCTACTCGTACACCAGCCAGGTCCGTGCACTACGGGACCTGGCCACCAGTGAAGCCGATGCGTTGTCCGGCGAGATGACCCAGCGCATGCAGCTGGTGACTGGTGAGCTGACCACAAGGGTCGAGCAGCTGATGGACATGCAGCCGGTCCCAGCGCAGGCTTCGCGGCCGAACGCCGCGCAGGCGGTTTCTGCACCAGTGCCGGCGGCGCCTGTGCCGTTGACGATTGTCGATGTGGCCACCAACGAGACACAGGCGGCTGAGGCGCTCGGCGCGGCCGCCATGCTGCTCAAGTCTGTCGAACTGCGCGGCGCCAGGAGTATCGGAAGGCCCCCTGCTGGCGGGCGAGGCGACTCGGACCGCGGAGGGTCTTCGGCGGGCCGCATCAACCCGGACGGGACACCCGCGACCGGGCAGCGGACGCGGCCCCCGCGACCAGAGGGCGACCCTGCGCGACTGCCGCCACCGATATCGGTGCCACCGGCAGGAACAGCAGTGGTTGTGGCCACGCCTCCCCAGGTTGCTCCTGTCGCGCCCGTGCCTCCGGCCGTGCCCGCCGAACGCATCATCATCGACATGGGCGCGATCACGCGCGAGATGTTCAACAAGTACGTGCCTGAAGGCGGATTCGAGAAGCTGACGTCGGACCAGCGCCAGCAACTCGGCCGGGACATCAGTCAGCGCATGCAGGGCATTGCAGAAGGCATCAGGCTCAGCGCTGATCAACTGCAGCAGAAGGCCGACGAGGCGAAGCTGAAGCCCGCGCCTGCTGCGCCTCGGCCAGCCGCATCCGCCGTGTCTGCACCGCCCCCCCCCAAGCCGCCCGCGCCGGCGCCGGTCACGCGCGCATCCAAGCTCGTCGGCAACCGACTGGACGTCACGCTGAGCCAGGGTGGCAAAGTGGTCAGCCAGGTGAATGCCACCATCGATCTTGAGAACGTGTTGGCGACCGTGTTCTCGCCCACGCGTCGCGAGCGCGGTGAGGTGGCGTTTGCTGTGGGCGCCGATGGCCGCGTCTACACCGCGACGGATGCGGATCGGAAGACGGTCGAAGGCCTGGGCGCCGTCGCGAGCCCTGCTGGTCCACTGGGCAAAACAGTGCTGCCCGATTGGGTGGTGTTTACGCAAACCGATCCGAGCGGATCCGGCCTGCGGTTTGGCATCGCGCGGCCGGTCGGCGATTCTCTGGGCGCCTTGCGACGGACGGCCGGGCGCAACGCCGGTCTGGGTCTGCTGCTCATCAGCCTCGCCATCGTCATAGTGGTGCCCCTGTCAGGCCGGCTCACGCGTAATCTGACAGCGCTGACCGAAGGCGTGGACCGGATCGCCCACGGCGACTACCGCGCTCGTGTGCCTGTGCGCTCGAAGGACGAGATCGGTGATTTGGCGGCGGCTTTCAACAAGATGGCCGCCGACGTGGAATTGCACCAGCAGTCGGCAATCGAACAGGAACGCCTGCATCGCGAATTGGAACTGGGCCGCCAGATTCAGAACGATATGTTGCCGCGCGAGCCGATGCTGTTCGGGCTGACACAGGTGCAAGGCGTGTCCATCCCGGCGCGAGAGGTCGGCGGCGACTTCTTCAACTACTTCGCGCTTGAGAACGGCCAGGTGGCGCTGATTGTCGGCGACGTCTCCGGCAAAGGTGTGGGAGCGGCGCTTCTGATGGCCAACATCCAGGCGTCGCTGCGCACGCGCCTCGCTCTGGGTCAGAGCCTGGCAGACATCGCTGTGGCCATCGATCGCGACCTGGCGACCACCGCCACCACCCGGCTCTACGTCACGCTGTTCCTTGGCGTCTTCGATCCTGCCACTCGCCGGCTTCTGTACGTCAACGCGGGCCACAACCCGCAGTTCGTGCTGCGTCCCAATCAACCGATCGAGCGCATGGCGGCCACCGGCATTCCAATCGGACTGCTCGCAGGGCGGGGGTACGATCAGCGCGAAGTTCGACTGGCGTCCGGCGACTTGCTGTTTTTTTATACCGACGGTTGCGTTGAAACCGAGAACGAAGCCGACGAGATGTTTGGTAACGGTCGGCTCGAGTCGCTGCTCGTGTCGATCGCCACCCAGGGCCCTGTGACGCCCGACCGCGTGCTGCAGCAGGTCGAGCAGTCGGTCACGGCCTTCCGCGGCACACGCGAGCCATTCGACGACGCCACCATGATGGCGGTCAGCATCGGGTAGGGCGTGTTTCGTTTGTGTGTAGGCCTCGGCCTTGAAACCCAGGCCGAGCTACGTACGGAATGATCTCGGACTGGTACGAAGCTCGGGCTGGCACGTAGCTCGGGCTGGGTCTCAAGCCCGAGTGTCGCCCCGCGTTTACGTTGACCGCAGCGCGATCAGGGGATCGACCGACGCGGCGCGCCGCGCGGGAATCACGCTGGCGAGCGTCGCGGTGGCCAGGAGCAGGACCGCCGCGGCCAGATAGCTGACCGGATCAAACGGCGTGACGCCCAGCAGGACTCCCGACAGGGCCTGCGCAACGAGGGCGGCCAGGGAGACACCAACCAGCGTCCCGACGACGACCAGGCCCAACGCTTCGTGCAGCACCTCCCGCAGGACCTGCCCGCGCGTGGAGCCGAGCGCCATGCGGATGCCAATCTCCCGCGTCCGTCTGGCCACGTTGAACGCAATCACGCCGTACAGCCCGATCCCCGCCAGCATCATCGCGAGTCCGGACAATCCGCCAAAGAGAGAGGCACCGAGACGGATCGGCAGCAAGTACGTGGCCATCATCCGATCGAGCGTGCCGAGTTCGAGAAACACAAGCCGGGGCTCTGCGGCACGAAGGTCGCGTTCCACGGCTGTCACCAATGCGGGACCATCGCCGGACGTGCGCACCAGGATACTGCCCGCAGTCGAGACGCGTTGTGATGTGGCGAAATGAATAATCGGCTTCGGCGCCTCGCCAACGGTGCCGATCGCGTAGTCGCGGACAATCCCGACAATCTCAACCATCGGCCCCGTCTGGTCGCGCAGACGCAGGCGGCCGCCGAGGGCGTTGCCATTCGGAAAGAACCGTGTGGCCAGTGCTTCCGTCACAACGGCGGCCCTGATGGTCTCGGGGGTGTCGCGGTTATCGAACGTTCGTCCCTGC
>CAZAZR010000014.1:23656-45194 GCA_964489685.1 uncultured Solibacteraceae bacterium
TCCCTGCACCAGAGGCACGCCGAGCGTCGCAAAATAGCCCGCTGATACCCGGGTCGTGTCCACCGATGCGCCGTTCGCCGGTGTCAGTTCAGGTCGGCCATCCACCACAATTGCCGTGTGGTGCTGATTGGGGGAAAAGGGCAACCGCTCGCTGAACGCCACCGACTCCACGCCGGGGAGACGCGCTGCGCCGGCCATCGCGCGTTCGAAGAACTGCGTGGCCTGACCGTCGGTGTAGCCAAGCAGATCCATGCTGACGGTGGCCGCCGCCAGACCGCCGGTCTTGAATCCCGGACTCATATCGAAGGCCGCCCGCACACTTCTGGCGAGCAGGAAACCGCTCACGATGAGCACCACCGACACGGCCACTTGCAGCACCACCAGGCCCTGTCGCAATCCGAACCGCCGGCCCGACGATGGCTGCGGAGCCGCGTCCTTGAGGCCTGACACCAGGTTCGGCTTCGAGGCTCGAAGGGCGGGCAACACGCCGAACGCCAGCCCTGTGACGACCGACACCGCCGCCGCAAACGCGGCAAGGCGCCAATCGATCTTGAGATCAAACGAGATTGGAAGTTCGATGGGCAGGGTGGCTGCGGCCAGAAGCGACGTGGTCCAGATAGCGAGCACCAGGCCGAGTCCGCCACCAGCGGTGGAGAGCAACAGACTCTCCACCACCAGTTGCCTGACCAGGCGGGCGCGTCCAGCGCCGAGCGCGGACCGGAGCGCCATCTCCCGTGTGCGTGAAACGCCACGCGCCAGCAGCATGTTCGCCAGGTTGGCGCACGCGATGAGCAGTACGAGACCCACCGCGCCCATGAGGAGGGCACTGACGGGGCGCAGGTTCTTGTCCACATCGGGATGAAAGCGCACGTTGCCAGCCTGGACCACGGTGAGATGACGTTCGCGATTGCTCACAGGGTACGCGCGAGCGAGGCCGGCCATGATGGGGGCCGCTGCGGCCTGCGCCTGTTCGGCGCTCACGCCCTCACGCAACCGCGCTTTGACGAACATCCACCGGTTGCCACGCTGCTGTAGTCGCGTCGTGCCGGTCGCGGAAGGCACGACGTCGATTTGGCCAGCCGGCTCCACGTCGTTCACCATACTCAGCGGAATCCAGAGCTCCGCCGAGACTCCTGGCATCATGCCGTTGAAGGCTTTCGCCGCCACGCCAATCACCGTGTACGGTTTGTTCTTGATGAAGAGCGTGGACCCGATCACGTCGGTGCGACTTCCGAAGCTCTGGCGCCACAGCCGCTCGCTGATCACGGTGATCGCATGCCCGCCTTCGCCCTTGTCATCGTCAGGCGAGAAGGCGCGGCCGGCCACGGGTCGTACGCCAAGCGCCGAGAAGTAGTTCGCGGTGACCACCTCGCCAAAGGCCAAACGATTCTCGCCGTTGATCCCGACCGCGGCGAACATCATCGCGTGCCCAATCAGATGCTCGAAAGGTGAATTCGGCACCGACAGATCCTGGAGATCAAGATACGACGTTGAGCCGAAGTGGCTGCCGCGTTCGTCGCTCGTGTACACCGACACGAGTGTTTCCGGCCGATCGAACGGCAGCGGGCGAAGCAGCAGGTTGTCAACAACCGCGAAGAGTGCCGTGTTCAGGCCGATGCCGATCGCAAGCGACAGCGTCGCCACCAGTGTGAAACCAGGTTGTTGCCGAAGAGTGCGCACCGCATAACGCGCGTCTTGCAGAAGAGTGAAAAACATGGGGCCTCGCGGTTCGGGTCTTTTCACACGTACGTGAAGGGCCTGCGCCAGATACATCGTGCGGCGCCACCGAGCACGCCGACTGAAGTCTTCGTCCAGATCGGCCGCCATCCAGTCACGGCCCGCCGTGGGGAGCAATCGGGTGGCGAGCCAGCGGAGCAGGGGGGAAGGCTGGGGCGTCACATCGACTCCAGCTTGGGCTTGAGCCCACGCGTCATGCGGGCCCACGTGCCGTACGCCTGGCTGATCGCGGCCTGACCGGTGGGCTGCAGTGAAAAGATCTTTCGCCGCCGTTCGCCAGGAGACGCGGGTTCGGCAACCGTCGAGGTCACCAGTCCCTTGTCGGCCATCCGCTGCAGCGTGGTGTAGATGGCGCCGATCCAGACGGTGCGCTGGCTGCCGTCCTGCACCGCCTCGCGGATGGCCGAGCCCGACGCCCCCTCGCCCAGCCGCAGAATCGCCAACAGGACCAACTGTTCAAACTCACCCAGATACGTGCTCACGGCCTGATACTACGTTGTAGTTACAGACGGGGTTCAATTTTCACTACAATCCCCTCATGCGCATACTCGCGACACTTCTGGTGATCACCCTGGCCGGCAGTCTGGGCACGGCGCAGGAACCGGCGAGAACGCAAGCCGAATACTCTCCGCTTGGCTACTACGATCTCGTGCTGCACGAGCAGGCGTATCCCGGCGTGGTGGGCAGTGCCGAGGTCCGCGCGGCGCAGGCGCAACGCTTCTGGGCCTTCCGCGGCCTGGCGTATCGATCCGCCCCCGACCCACTCGGCCCCGTCTGGTCGAGTCTCGGACCCGAAACCGTCCTGCAGACCGCGACCTCCGGGCTGGCCAACAGCGTCTCGGGCCGTGTCTCGACGCTGGCCATCTCACCGCTCTGCACGCGCAACGGGCCTTGCCGGCTCTGGGTGGGCACGGCCGGCGGTGGCGTCTGGCGGACAGACGATGCGCTCAATACCTCAGACCCTGGGTGGCGGTGGATCGGGCGCGACCTTGGTACGAACAGCATCGGCGCCCTGGCGCTCGACCCGAACGATCGCTCGGCCAACACGATCTTCGTGGGCACCGGCGAGACGAATCAGCCCAACAACTCGGCTGCGGGGACCGGCCTCTATCGTTCCACCGACGGCGGCGATCGCTGGGTGCGTATCAACACGATGGTGATTGACCCGGTGCTTTCCCCGTCGCCGATCGACTTCACTGCCACTCGCGGCATCAGCACGGTGGTGATCGAGCCCGGCAACTCGCAGACCATGTACGTCGCGACCGCCACGGCGATGTACGGCATGACGGCCGTGCGCGGTGGCCAGAGCCAGATCACGGGCTCACTGCAACCGCGGACGGGGCTCTACAAGACTGATAACGGCGGCACCACCTGGTCTCTGGTCTGGGTGCCGCCCCTGGCACCGATTCTGCCGGTGAATCCAAACCTTGGCGTTGGGGTTGGCGATACGCTGACCGGCGTGCGGCATGCGAAGCTCGATCCGCGTAACGCGAAGATTGTGTACGCGTCAGCCTGGAACAACGGCATCTACCGGTCGGCCCCCTCGCTGGAAGCCGGCGACGCCTCCTTCAAGCAGGTCTACGCCATCGTCAGTCTCCAGCAGTTCCAGGACCTCGCGATGTTCGATCTGACGGTCAAGGACGGGCGCACGCGCATCTATGCCTACAACGGGACCCAGGCGACGGCGCCGCAGGGACTGTATCGCCTCGACAATGCCGAGGTGCCGGCGTCGGCGCTGGTGAGTGGTGCCTCCAATACGTCGGCGTGGGTCGGTCTTTCATCGTCCAACACGTCGCAGCCGGGGTCCACGAGCCGAAGCATCTGTTCATCGCAGTGCTTCTACGACCTTGTGGTGGCCGTCCCCGAAGGGCAGCCTGACACGGTGGTTCTGGGAGGCGTACAGCTCCCGACGTTTGGTGAAGCCACCATTCGATCGACCAACGCGGGCGTGAGTTTTTCGGCGCACGGTCGCGATGCGCAGAATCCGCGCGTGAGCAGCCACGTGGACGTGCGGTCGGTGGTGTTTCATCCGGAAGATCCCGACATCGCGTTTGTCGGATCCGACGGCGGCGTGATGCGCACCGACGGGTTGTTTGTCGACATCAGCAGCCGCTGCCCGTCGCTGTTTCCCACGGCCCCGCAATGCGCCACGGTGCTGTCGCGAGCGCCCAATCGGCTGATCTTCATGAACCGAGGGTTGCAGACGATGCAGTTCTACAACGTGTCGATCGACCCGAAGGATCCGCTGAAACGGCTGATTGGGGGCCTTCAGGACAACGGCACGATCTGGCAGGACGGCATCGGCGAAGCCCGGGTGTGGAAACCGTTCTTTGCGTTTGGCGACGGCACGTCGGCATCAGGCTTTCATCCGACGCGATCCGAAGTCGGATTCGCCAGCTTTCAAAGCAACCGCTACTTCACGAATTTCCGGAACGCTGATCAGAATCAATGGGTGAGAACCGACGACCCGATTACGGCGTCGGGTGAACGGGCCACCATCACGGCGTCCACAGGCCGGCAGTTCATCACGTTCGACCAGGTCAATCCTGACACGCAGTTCACGGCGTTCCAGCACGTCTGGCGCACGCAAACCAATGGCGGCGGCCAGGCGTTTCTTGAAGCGAACTGCAGGTTTCCGAGCGGCGCTGTGGCGGGCGCCACCTGCGGGGATTGGCGGCCCCTGGGCGTGGTCTACCCGTTTGCCTCGCAGAGCACACCAAGCTCCACGTCACGCAAGCCCGGCGATCTGACGTCTGACTTCTACGGCACCGACCGGGTGGGCGGCATCATCGTGGCTGCTGAGCGGACGCCCGGCGATGCCGGGACGTTGTGGGCGGCGACCAACTTCGGCCGATTGTTTGTCTCGAGAAACGCCGACGGTCCCGCCGCCAATGTCACTTTCAACCGCATCGACACGCCCTCGCTTCCCACTCGTTTCGTGACGCGTATCGTCGTGGATCGCGCGAACCCCAATGTTGCGTTTGTCTCATACACCGGGTTCAACGCGATTACGCCAACCACGCCTGGGCACGTGTTCCGCGTGGTGTATGACCCGGCCACCGGCGGCGCGACGTTCACGTCATCGGACTTTGATCTTGGAGACCTGCCGGTCAACACCCTCGCGTACGACGATGTGCGGGGGGATCTGTATGCGGGTACCGACTTCGGCCCCCTGGTGCTCAAGTCCGGGTCGTCGCGATGGGTGCTGGCCGGCCGCGGCTTTCCCGAGGTCGTGATCGTGGATCTTGAAATCTCGCCGACCCAGGGCGTACTGGTCGCGGCCACGCACGGCATGGGCATTTTTACGCTCAGTCTGCGCTGACGCGAGGCGGTCGCGGCCTTGAGACCCAGGCCGCGCTACGTACGACGGGCGACGCGACTTCAGAACCTGACGAACAGTCCCGCGGTGATGATGTAGCGCGTCTGAAGGCCGCTGGTGGAGAACGCCTTGAAGCCCAGAAGCGGCTCGCCGCTGAGGCTCGATTCGCGGCCGGTGTTGCGACTGTTGCTGAACTGGATCGCCGGTGTGGTGAACGACTCGATGAAGCCCTCCGGCGTGCCGGCGGCGACCGAGGGTTCTGAATCGAGCCTGAGCGCGAGGGTTTGCTGGCCCAGCAGCAGGCGGCCGTCGAGCGAGAATCCGAGCCGGTCGTTGATCGTGCGTCGTACGCCGGCGCCAACCACACCGACGAGTGCGCTCCCCTGCTCGTATCGCAGGTGCAGCGTGTCTGTTTCGCTGATGGGCACGCTGCCGAGAATATTGAAGCGATACGTGCCGGTGAGCGTCAGCGACGGCAACTCGCCGACGCTGTGCACCAGGCCTGCGCCGAGCGTGACGTAGGGCGACAGCGCGTGAGCCCCGATGGTCCACTGTGCGGCCACCGTGGTCGCCAGGTCCCGGCTGGAGGGATCGGCCACGGACGAAGTTGCGGCGACCGACGTGTTGGAAAATGGCCCGGTCGCGAGCAGGCCTGTGAAGGCCGTCACAAAACTGGATCGTGCGGCTTCCACCGCTTGCGTCAGTTCAGGTGACACTTCGCGCGATCCCGGCATCAGGTCGGCACTGAATTCCAGTGCCAGGCGATCGCTGACCACGCGCCTGAGGCGAAGGCCGAACGCGGATGCGTTGTTGCCGGTAAGGCCCAGCGTGGCCAGGGCGGTGTCGATCGGCGCGATGCGGGCCGCCACGCCGAACTGGGCATTCACGCCGTTGAGCAGGCTGGCGCCGTCGCCCAGGAACCACGTGGACACGCGACGGCTCTGATTGATGGGCCCCGATGTGGTCAGTGGCGCGCCGGCTGGAGGCAGACTGGATGTGCCCCCGGTCGGCAACGTGAACAGCGACAGTCCCGCGGTGCCTTCGACGTGCCAGCGTGGCGCGGACGCGGATGACTGTGCGGCGGCAGGCAGTGCCACAAGGGTGAGCAAGAACGCCGTGGTCGCGGCCTGCCAGTGCCGCGCTGTGTGTGTCCATCCCATAGGGACGAGACTGTATCAGTCTTACGGGTGCCGGCGCACGAGCCGGCCCACCCTGGTTCGCATGCTCGACAGCACGTCGTAGAACGTCGGGATCACGAGGAGCGTCAACACGGTGGACGTAATGACCCCTCCGATCACGGCGCGTCCCAATGGCGCGCGGAAGTCGGCGCCTTCACCGATGCCCAGCGCCACGGGCACCATCCCCGCAATCAACGCAAACGTGGTCATCAGAATCGGGCGCAGGCGCTGCCGGCCGGCTTCGACAATCGCCTGTTGACGAGGCATGCCGGTGGCTTCCGCCATCTTCGCGAAGTCAATGAGCAGGATCGCGTTTTTGGCGACGATGCCCATGAGCAGGATGACGCCGATGAGGCTCATGATGTTAAGCGTGTCGCCCGTCAGCATGAGCATCAGCACCACGCCGATGAGCGAGAGCGGCAGCGACAGCATGATCGCCAGCGGATCGAGGAACGATCCGAACTGCACCACAAGCACGAGGTACATCAGCACGACCGCCACGCCCAGCGCGATGATGATGCGCGAGAACACTTCCGCCTGATCCTCGGTCTCGCCCCCCTGCGTAATGGCGTAGCCTGCCGGCAACGTGATGGCGTCCATGCGTGTCTGGATGTCTGTGATGATCTCGGTGAGCGGCCGCCCCTGCGTGTTGGCCTGAATCGCAATGACACGGTCGCGGTCGAGGTGATCGATCCGGGCCGGTCCGAGCGCCGCCGTGATCGTCGCCACCTGGCTCAATGGAATCGCCCCCTGGCGACCCTGCGCGTCCCGGACCATGATGGGCAACGTCGCAAGATCACTTGCGCGCTGCCGCGCGTCTGGCGCCAGGCGCACCGTCACGTCGCGTGTCTTGCCGGTCGGGTCCACCCAGTCGCCGGCGTCCACCCCGGCGAACGCCGGTCTGAGCGCCTGCGCCACGTCGGCCACGCTGATGCCGAGCGACCCCGCCAGGGCCCGGTCCACGCGCACGTCCATCTCCGGCTTCTGGCCACGCGTGGAGAATCCGATGTCCACCGCTCCGGGCACCTGCCGCACCTGTGCAATGACTTCGTCGGCGATGCGCGTGAGTTCCCGCGAGTCCGCGCCCCGCACCTGCACCTGAATCTGCTTCTGGTTGTCGAGGCGCCCGCTCGAAATCGATGCGACAACCCCACCCAACTGGGCGTATTCGCTCCGAAGATCTCCGGCGATCTCGTCCTGGTGGCGTACGCGCGTGGCCTTCGGAGTGAGGCGCACGTAGATGGTGCCTTCATCCACGGCCCCGGTCTGGCTGCCAATCGTGGTGTAGGTATACAGCACCTCGCCCGTCTTTGCACGCGCCCGTGCGGCCGCTTCCTCGGCCTTCCGCTTTGTGTACGCCAGGCTCGACCCAGGTGGCGTCTCGATCTGCACGATGAACTCAGACACGTCCTGCACCGGAAAGAAGCCGCCGCCGAGGTAGCCCAGCGCCGGCATCGAAAGTGCAAACATGAACGAGCCCGTGGCCAGGGCCACCATGGAGATGCGGTGACGCAACGCCCAGCCAATCACCGTCTTGTACCGGTCGGCCTGACGATCGAACCATTCGTTGAACGCCGCCAGCCATCGCGAGATGAACCATCGCTGGGCCGTCGGAATGTGAGGATCGGGCCAGTACGCCGACAGCATCGGGTCGAGCGAGAACGACACAAACAGCGACACCATCACCGAACACGCAATCGTCAGGGCAAACGGCGCAAACCACTGCTCCGCCTCTCCACCCATGAACGCGATCGGGACGAAGACGACGATGATCGACAGCGTGGTGGCAGTGACCGCGAGCCCGATCTCCGACGTGCCTTCCCGCGAAGCGTCATAGTGGCTCTTGCCCATCTCGATGTGGCGAACGATGTTCTCGCGCACCACGATCGCGTCATCGATCAGGATGCCGATCGCCAGGGAGAGTCCGAGCAGCGACATGGTGTTGAGTGTGAAGCCGAACGCCATCACCGCAATAAAGGACGCAAGGACCGACACGGGCAGCGCCAGGCCCGTAATGACCGTGGAGCGCCAGGAGTTCAGAAAGAGGAACACCACCAGCACGGTCAGCAACGCGCCTTCGATCAGCGCGGACCGCACGTTGGCCACCGAATTCTCAACCCGAGTGCCGGCGTCGCGCACGATGTGGAGCACCACGCCCTCCGGCAGCGAGGCTTTGATGCGTTCGGCCTCAACGCGAATGGCATCCGCCACAGCCGTGGTGCTGAACCCGCGCGACTTCTTGATGTCGATGCCGACAGCCTCCTGCCCCGAATACACCGCCGTTGTTCTCGGCTCCTCGACGCCCACCCGAATCGTGGCCACGTCTCCGAGCCGAATCACGCGACCGTTGCGTTGCGCGACCGTCACACGTTCAAAGTCCTCCGCGGTCTCCACGCGGCCCCTGAGCCGAATCGTCCGCTCGTCGCTCGTGCCCTGCAGGCGGCCTACAGGCGCCGCCAGATTCTGGAGGCGGACCGCCGCCACGATCTCGGCCACGCTGACGCCTGCCATCTGCAGCGCCTCGGGGCGGATCTCCACCGACATCTCGCGCGTGTTCGCGCCCGAGACGTCCACCGATCCGACTCCAGGCAAGGCGCGCAGGCGACGGGTAATGCCGGGGTCGGCCAGCAGCGTCAGCTCCGGAATCGCGAGCGTGTCTGACGCAAGCGCCAGCGACACGACAGGAAAGTCCGTCAGGCTGATCTTGGTGAGCACCGGCTCTTCCATCTCGGGAGGAAGGTCATTCCGGATCTCGTTGATCTCGTCGCGAATCTCCTGCACCGCTTCCTGCAGGTCCTTCTCGTAGGTGAACTGGATCGTCAGCGTCGCGAAGCTGTCGAGCGAGGACGACTGAATCTCTTTGACGCCGCTGATGCCCGCAAGGGATTCTTCAATCGGCTCGACGATTTCCCGCTCAACGTTGTCGGGGGACGCGCCGGGGTAGGGCACGGCAATGACGACGATCGGCGGCTGGACCTCGGGGAACTCATCGGTGTGCAGCTGCGTGAGCGCCACGACGCCGAAGACGACGAGAGCCAGCATGGAGACGACCGTGATGACCGGCCGCCGGATGGCGAAATCTGAGATGACCATGAGCTAACCCACCACGCGGACGGGAGTGCCTGGTGCAAGCGTCTTCGCGGCGCCAAGGATCAGGACGTCGCCTTCAGCCACGCCGCTCCGCACTTCGATCAGTTCCGCCTCCGACTGCCTGATGCCAAGGGTGACCGTGACGCGCTCCGCCTTGCCGTCGCGAATGCGCGTGACCGTGGCGGTGGGACCGGTTTCATCCACCGCGCCGATCGGCACGATGACACCGCGCCTGGTCTCTGCATCCACACGCCCTTCGGCGAAGAGTCCGGAAATGAGCCGGCCCCCGGTATTGGGCAGCGTGACAAAAATTGTCACCTGGCGCGTGATGGGATCCGCCGTGGGGCTCAGGCGATCGATGGTGCCCGTCACCACTTCATTCGCCAGGCCGCGAATCCGGAACCGCACCTTGGCGCCAGGACGCACGAGCGACACCTGGTCCGATGTGACGGCCGCCTCAAGACGCAGGCTCGACGGGTCGATGATCGTGACAATCGGCGTGCCCTCCGAAACAATGTCGCCGGCGCTGGCAGGCCGCTCGGAGACGACTCCGCTGATGGGCGCCCTGACGATGGTGTCGTCGAGTTGCTGCCACACGGCCTTTTCGCGCGCCCTGGCGGCGGCAAGTTGCGCTTCGGCACTCGAGACCATGTTGCGCGCCTGTTCGAGGTCGCGGGGCGCAAGCGCGCCGCCCTTGACGAGCGACTCGGTGCGCGCCGATTCGCTTTTCGCCACGGTCAGCGAGTTCTCGGCCGACTTCACCCCCACCTGCGCGGATGCCATCGCGTCATCCAGATCGCGCGCGGCGATGCGGCCGATGACCGCATTGGCTCTCACGGCCTGGCCGCGATCGACGGTCAGAGAGACGAGCGGCCCGCCAATCTGGGCGCGGACCGTGGACTCGCGCGCGGGCGTCAACTGGCCCGAGACGAATGGGCCGGACGTGATGTCGGCAACCGACGCGGTCGCGACCTGCTCTGGCGCCAACTGGACCACGGCGGGCGTGGCTTCCGCGCCCGCCGTGGCTTCGGGTGACGCGCCGCCGCAGGCGGCAAGGGTGGCGGCGATGGCAGTCAGGGCTGCCGTCAGTACGATTCGTGAGTGACGCATCATTCGTTTCCTACCGGGAGGTGTGGCAACAGGGCGACGCGCGCCCGCGACAATTGGAGATCGCGTGCGGCCTGGGCGCGATTGGCCTGCGCTGATTGCAGCGCGAGGCGCGAGTCCGAAAGTTCGAGCTGGGTGGAGACGCCCTCCCGAAACCGCAGTTCCGCGATTTCGAACGCGCGTGCGGCCTGGGTAATGGTGCCCGCAGTGGCTTCCCACGCCGCCAGGGCGGCTTCCAGATCGCGCAGGGCCGTGTCGCGTTGCAGGTTCGCGGCTTCACGGGCCTGTTTCAGGCGGGCCTCGGCCTCGGTCAGATCCGCGCCAGCCGCACGTGTCTCAGCCTGCGCCAGAAAGCCCATGAACACCGGCATCGTGACCTGCGCGCCAAGGGTCCAGTTGTTCCGGATCTTGCTCAGGTCGGGAAGCACGTTGTTGGGATAGTTGGTGAGGCCGAAGTTCGAGACGAAATTGACGGCCGGCTTCTTGGCGGATTCAACGATCTTGATGCCGAGTTCGCGGACGCGCACCGTGAGTTCGGCCTGTTCGAGTGTCGTGCGGAAGGCGGCGTCGGCCGAAGCCGTTACTTCATCGAGAGCGCCCGCAAATGGCGCAGGCGCCGCCAGTTCAGCCGCTTCCAGATCCACGTCCAGGCGCAGGTTGGTATCGGCCGGCAGCTCCAGCAACTGGCGAAGCCGCAGATAGGCAGCGTCGCGATTGGCGCGCGCGCGAATCACCGACGGGCGCTGGTTGTCGCGTTGCACGAGCGCACGCAGCACTTCAAATTCGGCCTGGCGGCCCGCTTCGTGCGCCTGGCGGGTCTGCAGATACGTGGCGTCGGCCTGTTCGTAGCCCGACTGGGCGATGGCGGCCAGCCGGTCGCTGAGCGCGGCGTCGTAGTACGCGCGCGTGACATCCAGCTGCATCAGCGCGCGTGCCGATGATGTGCCCAGTTCGGCCGTGCGAATGCCCGCAGCGGCTTGCTGTCGCTGGGCCGAGATGCGTCCGCCCGAATACAGCGATTGCGACAGAGAGAACGTGAAGCGGTACGTGTTGGCCTGGCCGAACGGCAACTCGCTGAAGTCCGTGCCATCGTCGCCGCTGCTGTTGCTGTTGTCGAAGATGCCGCTGAACTCGGACGCCAGGGTGCGATCGTAGGCGCCAGCGAAGGTGACTTGTGGATAACGCTGACTGTTGACGCGCCCGAGGCCGGCACGGGCGCGGGATTCACCGGCGCCGGCGATGACCAGGGACTCGCTCTGCGCCTCGGCGCGGCGCAGTGCGTCTTCAAGCGACAGCACCAGCGATGATTGCGCGGCTGCAGACGAGGCGAACAGGACGAATACGGCGAACGAAAAAACAGTACGCATTACACAGTCACCGGAGGCGCACCAATGGCGCGGAGGAAGAGGGCGAGATACCGATCGATGCCGTCCTTCATTGAATAGGGGTAACGCTCCGGCATCGGGTCGCGGCCCATGGCGTCGGCAAACAGAGTGCCCATCAGCATGGCGGCGGCGGCGCGAGGGTCGAAGTCGGCCGTCAGGAGCCCCCGGGTGCGGGCGTCGGCCAGGTAGCCGGTCAGCTCGTTGTTGATCGTGATCGACACGCACATGGCCTGTTTGCACTGTTCCGGGTGTTCCTCAAACTCCCCCATGGAGGTGCGAATCAGGGCGCGAAGTTTGTAGAGATGTTTGTGATGGTCGCGCGCCCATTGGCCGAGTTCGGTGGCCGGGTCCACGGGCACCGCTGGGAGTCGCAGGTATTGGGTCTGTTCGACGAAGGCATGGAGCGCGGCGTGAATAAGGGCTTCCTTGGTGGGGAAATGACGGAACAGGGTCACTTCGTTGACGCCGGCTTCCTGGGCGATTCGGCGGGTGGTGGCACCGCGGCTGCCCATTTCGGCAAACAGCTTCAGCGTGGCTTTCAGGAGGGCTTCGTGGACGTCAACGGCGACCATGGCCCTGACGTTATCCGGAATCAGGCTGGTAAGCAAGTGGTTACTTGCTTACATGACCAGGTGGTACTCTCCCCGGATGCAGTTGGTGCTGCCGTGGCTGAGCCCCAAACGCCGGGTGACCGGGGTTGAAAGAGCCCCGGCCTGTATTGAAGTGGGGCCCCATTCCTACCCGGTGACCATCGCCCGGCATCGGCGCGCACGGCGTTATGTGCTTCGCATGACGCCAGAGGGCGCGTTGCGAATCACCGTGCCGCGCGGGGCGTCGGTGGCGGGCGGTGTGGCATTTGCGACAGGGCAGGGCGCGTGGATCGCCCGGGAACGTGCCCGGCGGCTCTTGCGTAGCGGCGCGTGGTCGGAAGGCGGCTTGGTGTGGTTTCGAGGTCAGCACGTACCTGTGGTGTTGGCCGAGACCACCATCACGATTGGCTCAGAGGTCATGCCTCGGCCCAGGGGCGCCGGCCAGCCGCGCGATGCGTTCGAATCCGCGCTGCGAACCGTCGCCAACACCGACCTCCCCGCCCGTTGCCTGGACATGGCGCAGGTCCACGGACTCACAGTGAGCCGGGTGACCATCCGCAATCAGCGATCGCGGTGGGGCAGTTGTTCATCGAGAGGCGCGATCGCCCTCAACTGGCGCCTGGTCCAGATGCCACCCGATGTTTCAGACTACGTGATCCTGCATGAACTCATGCATCTGAAGCAGCCCAACCACTCGCGCAAGTTCTGGAGGGAAGTGGCTGCCGTGTGCGCCACGTGGCGCGAATCCGAGGCGTGGCTCAAACGGCATGGGAGGGAGTTGCTCTGACGGTCCGCGGACCGACGGACCCTACTTCACTATCCCGTTGAGTGCTTCGATGATCTTGTCGAGTTCAGCCTTGAGCACTCCGTACCGCTCGATGGCATCTCGGCCCACCTTCTGATCCACACCCATGCCCAGGCGCGAGACGTATTGCACGTGCGCCTGAAGCCCGGGTCGGCCATAACGGATCGGCTGGGTATTGAGTTTGTCGGCTAGTGCCGTGACCTGCTTCAGCTTCACCGGGTCGGCGGTGGCCCCGCTGCCCAGTTGCGTCTGCGCGGCGCGCACGCGCGCCACCGTCTGGGTGACGCTGGCCACGAGCGCGGCCATTTTCACGCCGTGGTCGAACTGCTCCTGCAGGTCGGCGGCGGTGACGCCATCGGCCGCCACGCGCGGATCGATCAGCACCGTGAGGTTCTCGGTGAGTGTGGCGTCGCCCACCTTCATTCGCACCTGGTACTGCGCCGGCGCCATCGTCAATCCGTTCTGGTGGCGAACGTCCCAGACGAACCGGTTGAAACCGGCGGTGCGGGTCACGCGTCCGACGGGCTGCGCGTTGACGGGTGCCGTGCGGCCCGCCATCATCGGTGCATCAGGATCGGCCTGAGCCGCCGGCGCACCGGCGCCCCGCCCGCCGCGGCCTCCTCGTCCGGCGCCGCCACCAGCCGCGGCAGCGCTGCTGTAGCTGTTCACCACCTGGCCCTTCGCATCGAGGATCTCGATCGTCACGTGCCCATCAGGCGCGGCCGGCAGGAAGTAGTCCACGGTCGGTCCCAGCGTCTCCGGGCTGCTGCGCGTGCGGAAGCCGTCGCGCGGCTTGAACAGCTTCGGCGCAGATGGTGCGGTCACCGGCGCGGCCGCCGGCGCCATCTGCTGCAACGGGCTGAGATTGTCGAAAATCCAGAACCCTCGACCCTGTGTCGCAATGACCATGTCGCCCTTGTGGAGCGTGATTTCATTGATCGGGACATTCGGCATGTTGAGCTGAAATGACTTCCAGCTGGCGCCGTTGTCAAACGAGATGAACATGCCGAATTCGGTGCCGGCGTAGAGCAGGCCCTCACGGGTGCGATCTTCACGGACGACGCGTGTTGGCCAGTCGGCCGGAATGCCGTTCTTGCCGTCAGTGAGGCGCTTCCACGTGGTGCCGTAGTCGTCGGTGCGGTAAATGTACGGCTGATAGTCGCCGAGCAGGTACCGATAGACGGCGAAGTACGCCGAGCCCCGTCGATGTTGAGAAGCATCAATCCAGGCCACGCGTCCGCCGGTCGGCAGATCCTTCGGTGTGACGTCTTTCCAGGTCTTGCCGTTGTCGCGCGTCACGTGGAACGGGCCGTCGTTGGAACCCGTCCAGATGACACCCGCTTCGAGGGGCGACTCGGTGATCGCGTAGAGCGTGCTGTAGAACTCTTCGCCGGTCACGTCGCGCGTAATCGGCTCGCCGCTGCCGCCCTGGCAGCAGGGCGGGAACGCGGTCAGGTCCGGCGAGATCTTCTCCCAGGTCACACCCAAATCGAGGGTGCGGTGCACATGCTGCGACCCGTAATAGAGCACCAGCGGGTCGTGGGGCGAGAGCGCCATCGGCGACACGCGCTGGAAGCGGAAAATCAGGTCGCCGCCGTCATTGCCGTAGAGCGACTGACCGCCGATCCAGTAGTTCCTGGTCTGGCCTGTCCTGCGGCTCATCACGGCGTACTGCCCTTTGCAGGAGCCGTAAATGATGTCGGGCTTGCTCGGGTGAGGCATGATGGGCCCGGTTTCGCACCCCGGTCCGCCCACCAGATTCGTGTCGTATACGTCGCGATCGCTGTCAAGGATGACGGTGCTGTTGTCCTGCTGCGCGCCATAGACCCGGTACGGGAATTCGTTGTCCACGGCCGCGCCGTAGAATTCGCCTGTCGGCTGGTTGGCCTGCGTCGACCACGTCCGGCCGCCGTCGGTGGACACATTCGCGCCCCCGTCGTTCGCCTGCACCATGATCTGGCCGTTCGTCGGGTTCACCCAGATGTCGTGGTTGTCGCCGTGGGGCGTGCGCATCGACTGAAACGTCTTGCCGGCGTCGGTGGACTTGAAGAACCCTTCGGCGCCTCCATACACCACGTCGGCGTTGGTCGGATCTGCACCAAGCGTCGTGTAGTAAAACGGCCGCTGCGTCATCGAGGTCTGGATGTTGGCTGGGGCGCCCGTGTTGGCCCACGTCTGTCCGCTGTCGTCTGAGCGGTAGAAGCCGCCCCCCGGCAGTGCCTCGATCAGCGCATAGATACGGTTGGGGTTGGCGGCGGTCACCGCGAGGTTGCCTTTGCCGATCAACTCCTGGGGAAGGCCTGTCGCGATCTTGGTGAACGTCTCACCGGCGTCGCTGCTCTTGTAAAAACCGCCGACCTTGCCGCCGCTGATGATCGTCCACGGCTTGCGTTCGAGCCGCGCCATCCACGCGTAGACAACGTTCGGGTTGCCGGGCTGGATCTCCACGTCGGCAGCGCCCACTTCGTCTGATAGATACAGGACCTTCTTCCACGTCGTGCCGCCGTCACGTGTCTTGAAGATGCCCCGTTCGCTGTTGGGCTTGAACACGTCACCCGTCGCCGAGATCCAGACGGTATTGGGGTTGGTCGGATGGATGCGGACCGACCCGATCTGGCCGGCGTTGTAGAGCCCTGCAAACGCCCACGTCTTGCCGCCATCGGTGGACTTGTAGACGCCTCGCCCGGTCGACACGTTACTGCGCGCGCCGTCCGATCCGGTGCCCACGTAGATGATGTTCGGGTCGGAGTCGGCCACGGCAATGGCGCCAATCGATCCGACCGGGACCTGACCGTCGGTGATCGGTTCCCAACTCTGGCCGTTATTGGTGGTTCGGAACACCCCACCGCTGGCCACGCCCATGTAGAACGTCGTCGGCTGCGACAAGACCCCAGTCACTGCCGTGACCCGGCCGCCGCGTGACGGCCCGATCGATCGGTACTTCAGACCCTGGAACATCGCCTGGTCCGACACCGCCGACGGCGTCTGTCGGGCGAACAGCGGAGTGAACGTGGCCGCAGACAGCGCCAGCGCGCCCGCGCACAGAGAAAGGAGCCGAACGTGTCGAGTGGTCATGTGTCTCACCTTCGAACAGCACTTTACCCGATTCCCGACTGCCCATTCTTCAGTATGTGTGCCTCGCCACCCACTCGCGCAGCAGCGAATCCACCATCGTGTAGCGCGGCCCGTCCTTGGTGACAAGATCGGCCCGGACCAGGCCCGCGAGCGACGACTGGACGCTCGACGCGCCCGCCAGCCGGTGCCGTGCCCTGACGTCAGCCGACAGCACTTCGCGGCCCTGCTCAAGCACAAGCGCGCGCAGGGTGGCCCGCTGCGCGAGCGTGAGCCGCTGCCAGGCGTCTTCAAACAGGGGGCCGTGTTCGTGCAGCAGCCGCGAGAGTGTGGCGTGAAGGTCGTCGAGTGTGGCGGTCTTCCGGCCGGCGGCGCGCATGTCGTCCCACAGTTCATGTGCGAGCCGCTGCACGTCATACGGCACGTTGCCGGCCAGGTCCACGATGGCGGCGCCGAGGCCGGCTTCGGGGCGAATGCCGCTACCCGCAAACCGGCCCTCGAGAAACCCGGCAAAGTCGTCGGGGTGAATCTTCTCCAGGCGCATCACGGGGCCGGCTTTGTAGAAGGGGCGCTTCGAGGTCAGCATCCGCTCCATCAGCGAGGGCTCGGACCCGGCAAAGACGTACCCCACCTGGCGCTGGTCCTGCACGGCCGCGCGGAGCGCATGTTCGACACGGCCGCCGTTGAAGGAGCCAATCGCCTGAAACTCGTCGAGGGCCACCGCCAGTCGGCGCTTGCGGGCGGCTGCGATGCGGGCGGGCAGCGTGAACACTTCGTTGGCCAGCCGCGTGATGTCGCGGTCGCTCTGCGCCGATGGGAACGCAATGGCGAACCGTGACGTGCCCGTGGCGGTGGCCTCGAAGCGGACTTCGGGCCGCACCGCTCGCAGCAGGTCCGTCGTCCACTGCCGCAGGCGGCCGGCCGGGGTGTCGGCCAGCAGCAGCGCCCGGGCATAGGCCTCAAGGAAGCCGACGTACGAACTGGAACTGGCTACGGTAACTTCTACGGTCAGGACCCCCTGTTTCGCCAGGCCGCGCAGGACGTGGCGCACCAGCGACGATTTGCCATAACGGCGTGGCGAGATCAGGAACACCTTCTGGCCGGCGAGCAGATCCCGGCTCAGCCGGTCGCGCTCAACCTCCCGGTCCGCAAACGCCGCCGCGGTCACGATTTCGCCGTACACAAATGGGTTGTCTGCCATTACCCTGAACTCCGTAATGATTACCTAGAATAGCGTAATCCGTGTGGTTCGGGCGCCGGCCCCGGGCCAAACGCCGGATCCAGCAACGCGCCAAATTCCCCGAGGATCATCGCCGTGGCGCCCCAGACCTGATGCCCGCCGACGTCAAAATACGGCACCCAGATAGGGAGGGCCTGCTGGCCGCCGGGTTGCGGCCGCAGGCGGCGATCCCATTTCAGCCCGGCGGGATCCCGCAGGGCGGCCAGCGGCGCCTCGATCACCGCCGCTACTTCGCGTGGGGACGCCGCAAACGCCGGGCGGGCGTCGGCGACCGCGATGATGGGATGCACGACGAACCGGCTGACGATCACCCAGAGGGTCGACAGAGAGCCGAGGACACGGACACCCGCGGCGTCGAGACCGATTTCCTCGTGGGCTTCGCGCAGGGCGCCCTCGGCCGGTGTTTCGACACCGTGCACTCCGCCGCCGGGCAGGCTGATCTGGCCGCCGTGGTGGGGCAGGTCGGCGTGCCGTTGCGTCAGGACGATGGACGGACCCTCGTCGCCCGGGTACAAGAGCAGGAGCGCGGCCGCCCGGCGCGCGTCCGGCGGCTGCGCCGCCGGGTCCCAGGCCGTCCTGATGGGCTGCGGGCAGAACCGGCGTTGTGCGGCGGCGCCTGGCAGGGGCGACTGCAACCGCGCGCGCAGTGTCGCCTCGAGCGAAGGCAGGTCTGGGCCGGGCGTAGGAGTCACCCGAGGATTATCGTCCGTCGTTGTTCTTATTCCGACCGCAAGGCCAGCGAGGGCGCAATCCGGGTCGCACGGCGGGCGGGCAGCCAGGTGGCCGCAATCGCCGACAGGCCGAGCGCCACAAACGCGACGCCCACGATGGGCAGATCGAAGCCCCCGCCGCCATAGACGAACCCGCCAATCGCGCGGACGACCAGAGCCGACAGGCCCAGGCCCAGGACGAGGCCTGCCGCTGTGAGCGACAGGCCGTCACGCATCACGAGCGATACGACGTCCCGTGATGTCGCACCCAGAGCCAGGCGAATGCCGAACTCTCGAGTGCGCCGCGAGACCAGGTACGCCTTCACACCGTAGATGCCCAGCGCGGCCATGAACAACGCGACGGCGCCAAACACGCCAAACAACGTCGCGCCCGTGCGAATGATCCACAACATCGCGTTCCGCTCACGGAACATCGGACCGGTCTCAAGCGTGACCACCGGCAGGTTCGGGTCGATGTCGCGCAGCAAGGCGCGAAGCGCAGGCAGCATGGCCGCTTCGCCGTCGGCGTTTGTGGTCCGCGCGTGCAGGTACACCCCAAATCGGAAGTGTTGGGTGTAGGGGCGATACAGATGCGGCCCCGCCTCATCGTCTTCCATCTGGTGCCGGATGGCCGGCGCGAGGCCGACCACCTCGATCACTTCCACCGATCCATCGTCGCGTGGCCTGGTCTGGACCAGACGGCCGATCGGATCTTCCAGGCCGAAGAGTTGAGTGGCGAGTGCCTGATCGATGATGCCCACCGGCGCGCGTCCGGGTGTCTGCCACTCGGCGTCCGTGAAGGCACGGCCTCCCACCAGTGACAGGCCGATCGCCTGGAAGTAGTCGGGCGAGATGCCCATGGTCACGGCCGAGGCCGTCATGGTCGCGTAATTCGGGTCGGCCGGGCTGATCACGGGGCCCGCCTTCTGCACCCTCCCGGCTTCCTGGATGTCGCCAAACGGCATCTGGGTGCCGAAGCCCACGCTCGTGATGCCCGGCACCTGCCGCAGCCGATCGAGCACCTGACCATACAGCGTCGTCGCGCGAGCCCGGTCGTAGTTGGCCAGGCTGGAATCGAGGTTGACCAGAATGCCCCGGTCGAACGAAAACCCTGGATCGACATCTGCGGCCACGAGCGCGGCCCGGATAAACGCCCCTGCCGTGGTGAGCAACGTCAGGCTCAGGGCCAACTGGCCCATGACCAGCAGGTTGCGGGTGGCGAACCGCCTCCGGCTGACTTTCAGTTCGCCCGCATGTTCCTTCAGTTCCGGCAACACGGACGTGCGCGCTGACGCGAGCGCGGGTCCCAGGCTCGACAGCAACGTCGCCGCCACGGCGAAGGCCAGCGTGGCGACAAAGATCCTCCAGTCGGGCGACGGGTCGATGCTGACGAGCACCGGCAACAGTCCGTTCATGCCGCTGAGCAGCGCGCGCATCGCTGCCCACGACGCGAAGATGGCCACCGCGCCTCCAGCGAACGCGAGGACCAGCCCTTCCGTGAGGAGCAGGCGCACCAGTCGGAACCGGCTGCCGCCGATCGCGAGGCGGATCGCGAACTCCTTTCGGCGCGCTCCGGCGCGCGCCAGTTGCATATTCGCGAGATTCAGTGAGGCCACGAGCAAGACGATGCCCGACATGGCCAGGAGGCTGACGGCGAGGATGCTGATCGCGGAGTCGTCATTCGGACTCGTGCTGACCGAAAAGCGCGATAATTCGCCGGCCACCAGCTCCTGATCTTTATTCTCGTCCGGGTACGCCGACTCCATCCAGGCGCCGGCTGCCGACAGAAGCGGCGCGGCAGTGTCGAGCGTCACACCGTCGCGCAGCCGGCCGAACAGGATCAGCGTGTGGTGCCGACGGTCGGCGAGGCTGCTCGTGGCCCGATTGTTGGCAAAGTCGTTGATGAGCGATTCATAGACACCCGTAGGCACCCACAACTCCGGCGCAACCATGGCGATCGTGCCGCCGAAGCCTTCGGGGGCGATGCCGACGATGGTGAAATCGCGCTGGTTGACCTTGAGGGTGCGCCCGATGGCGTCTGCCGGCTTGCCCATGCGTTCCCACGCGAGGTGGCTGATGATGGTCACCTGAATATCGGCCCGCGGGCGTTCCTCCTCGCGCGTGAAGGTCCGGCCCATCAGAAGGGGCAGGTCGAAGGTGTCGAACAGGTCGGCCGAGGTGATGTCGATGAATGCGCGCCGGGTAGAGTCGCCCTCTGAGATGCCGACCAGCGCGGGCTGATGCGCCGTCAGCGAGGCAAAGATCTCTTTGCGGGAGCGCAAGTCCGAGAAGTTGTCGTACGAAAAGGCGCGAAAGCTGTCGGGCTCGGTGCGGTTCTTCGAGTGCACCGCCACCAGTTCCTCTCCGGCGCCCAGCCGCGGCTTGAGCACGAGGGCGTTGACCAGGCTGAAAATCGTGGTGTTGGCGGCGATGCCGAGACCCAGGACGAGGACCGCCACAAGGGCGAATCCTGGTTGGCGTTGAAACAGGCGCAGACCGAGGCGAAAGTCCTGCAGCAGGGTCGTCATGGGCTGTCAGACGACAAGAACGGGGCCCAGGTTCAAGCGCCAGGAGGCCATTGCCCAAGCGCCAGAGGTCATTGCCCCATTGCCTCATTCGTCCCCTCCTCGCTCGGAGTACAATCTGGCCGAGTTTGGGGGGAGACCAATATGCGACGAGTTTCGATCGTGGCGGGCTGCGTGCTGATGCTTTCGATGGCCGTTCCGGCTGGTTTGTCCGGTCAGGCGGGTGCCGGGCCGGGCGGTGGCCAGGCGGGCGCCGGCGGACGCGGCGGGGCACAGGGGGCAGCGAGCGTCCGCTCGATTGCCGATCGGACTGCGGGCATGCAGAAGATTGATGGGTTTTTCCCGATGTACTGGGAAGAAGGCACTGGCTCGCTATTCCTTGAGATTCCGGAGCTCGGCAAGGAAGTGCTGTGGTCCAAGGGGTTATCGGCCGGCCTGGGGTCGAACGACATCGGCCTGGATCGCGCGCTCCTTGCGGGCACGGCGCTCGTCAGTTTCCAGCGCGTGGGTCCGCGCGTGCTGATGGTGGAACCCAACTACGACTATCGAGCCATCTCGGCGAATCCTGCCGAACGGAAGGCGGTTGAAGATGCCTTCGCCAAGTCGATCCACTGGGGGTTCACCGTGGCGGCCGAGAACGGCGGTCGTGTGTTGGTGGACGCGTCGGACTTTCTGATGCGCGACAGCCACAACGTCGCCGGACGTCTGGGCGCCGGGTACCGCTTTGAGCGCACTCGCAGCGCGATCAATCTGGCAGAGACCCAGGGGTTTCCCAAGAAC
>CAZAZR010000015.1:0-44102 GCA_964489685.1 uncultured Solibacteraceae bacterium
CCGCCACCCCCTCCGCCGCCGGCGTTCGAGTTGCCGCCCGACCCGTCGCCGATTCCGCCGATTCCCACCGCGACGCTGCCCCAGGCGACGCCGACCGATGGTGTGACGGCTGAACGGGTGCTGCAGCAGGCGACGTTCGGTCCCTCGGCTGCGGAGTTTGCGGCGGTAAAAGCCAAGGGGGTGCATCTGTGGCTGGCCGAGCAGTTCCGGAAGCCGGCCGGCGGCCTGCCCGATGGCCTGAACAACAACCAGATCCGCTCGCAGGTCTTCATGAAGATGGCGAACGGCCAGGACCAGCTGCGGCAGCGGATGGCGTTCGCGCTCAGCCAGACCCTCGCGGTGTCGATGAACAAGCTCGTCAATGGCTACGAAGTGATTCCGTATGTACGTCTGCTCGAGAACCACGCGTTTGGCAATTACCGGACGCTGCTCCGTGAAATCACCATCAGTCCGTCGATGGGCAAGTACCTTGACCTGGCCAACTCGGACGCGTCGAATGGCATGGCACCCAATGAGAACTACCCACGCGAGTTGATGCAGTTGTTCAGCATCGGGTTGTACACGCTGAACATGAACGGCACGTACACGCTCGATGGTCAGGGCCATCCCATTCCGACCTACGACCAGACGCTGCTCAGAGCGGTCGCGCGCGCGCTCTCGGGGTGGACCTATCCCACCCAGCCCGGGTTCACGCCAGCGTCACGGAACCCTGAGTACTTCGTCGGCGTCATGGAACCGCGGCCCACGCGTCACCATCAGGGCGCCAAGACACTCTTCAACGGCATCACCCTGCCGGCAGGTCAGACGGTCACGAAGGACATGGAGGACCTGGTGGACGTCGTCTTCAATCATCCGAACGTGGCGCCTTTTGTCGCCACGCGACTGATTCGCTCACTCGTGACGAGCAACCCGTCCGGTGCCTACATTCAGCGCGTCGCGAACGTGTTTGCCAACAACGGTGATGGCGTGCGTGGTGATCTGGCGGCAGTCCTGACCGCAATCCTCACGGATCCTGACGCGACGCTCGGTGGCGCCAACGATGGGAGGCTTCGCGACCCCATCCTGCATGTCATTGGTTTCTCCAGGGCCATGGGCCTGCAGGTGGCCAGCCCGGATCAGTTCATGTACGTGCTGAGCCAGCTCGGGCAATCCGTGTTGTCGCCGATCAGTGTGTTCAGCTTTTACTCGCCGCTGGGACCGCTGCCCGGAGATCCCACCCGGTTCGGTCCCGAGTTCCAGCTCTATACGCCGGCCCTGTCCATTCAGCGGGCGACGTTCATCTACCGCATCCTGTATGGCGACTTCTCCTCGTCATTTCCAGTGAACCTGACGCCGTTCACAGCCGTGGCCGCGAACCCGGCCGCGCTTGTGGAGCTGGTCAACCAGACGCTGTTGTTCGGCCGCATGTCGCAGGAACTGCGGCAGGTGTTGCTGGCATCCGCGCAGGCGACGTCCGACCTCAAGCAGCGCGCGATAGGCGCTTTGTACCTGGCTGCGATCTCGAGCGAGTTCGTGGTCCATTCAGGAGCCCAATAGCCATGGCACACTCGCATCGAAGGACGCAGGATCGGCGACACTTTCTGAAACTCAGCGCGCAACTCGCGGCACTGGGTCTGACCACACTCGGCACGGGTTTGGGCCGGGCGACAACGCTGTTTGCGGCAGAGTCACGATCCAATCAGGCGCTGACCGACTACAAGGCGCTGGTCTGCATCTATCTGTTTGGCGGCAACGACGGCAACAACCTCATCGTGCCCCTGGATGCTACCCGACGAGCGCAGTACGCGGCGATCCGCGGCGGCCTGGCGTTGCCCGACAGCAAACTGCTGGCGCCGATCAGCGACAGCAATGGCAATCCCTACGCGATGCACTATGGACTGACCGAGATGAATCCGTTGTATCAAAGCGGCCGGTTGGCGTTCGTGCTCAATATGGGCCTGCTTGAGGCGCCTCTGACCCGGGCGGGATATCTGGCCGGCCAGGCGGCGCCGACGAACCTGTTCTCGCATTCGGACCAGACCGTGCAGGCGCAGACCGGGATGCCGACCGTCAACGGGTCGGGATGGGGCGGCCGACTGCTGGATTGTTTTGGTGCCGCCGACAGCCTGGCGGCCGTGTCGGTCTCGCAACCCGCGTTGTTTCTGCAGGGGTTCAACGCCGGAGGCAATGTCATTGCGCCCGGGCAAAACCTGCAGCTTGGCGGCATGTCGTTCTGGCCGCAGTCCGAGGCGCAGTCGCGGCGGCTGGCGGTCAACGATCTGCTGGCGATCGACGGCGGTAACCCGATTCGCAAGGCCGCGAACAAGGCGATGGCCGATGGGCTGCAACTCGCCGATACACTGGCCGCCACCAACAACGGCCTTGGAGACATGAACCTCTCTGGCTTCCCCGGCACATCGATTGGAAACCAGTTGAAGGAAGTGGCACGGCTCATCAAGGTGCGATCCGACCTGGGGCCAGGTCGGCAGGTCTTCTTCTGTTCGGTGGACGGGTTCGACCTGCACAGCAGCCAGGACTGGACCCACTGGTACCTGCTCTCGCAGTTGTCGCAGGCACTGGGCGTGTTCCATGACGTCATTGGCACGGCCGGACTCGGGTCCCGTGTGACCGCCTTCACGCAGTCGGAGTTCGGTCGCACGCTTCAGCCCAGCGGCACCGGGTCCGACCATGCGTGGGGCAGCCACCAACTGGTGCTCGGCGGCGCAGTCAAGGGCGGCGTGTATGGCACGCTCCCCACGCTGGCGCTCGGTGGACCAGACGACGCGAACAACCGTGGCGTCTGGATTCCGACGATCTCCACGGCGCAGTTCGGCGCGACGCTCGGCACGTGGTTCGGTGCCACGAGCGGGAATCTGGCCTACACGTTCCCGAACCTCGGCCTGTTTTCAGCCGGCGACCTGGGCTTCATGCAGGTGAGCTGACCCCTTCGGTACGCTACGCTGATGCACGTGACGCGCGAAGGGTATGCAGGCGGGATCGTCCTTGCGGCAGCGTTGTCGGTCGCAGTCCGCGCCGCGGTGCCGCCTCAGGACGATCGGCCTGCCGATCAGGCTGTGCAGGCGGCGGACCCAGTTGCCGTAGCGATGGACACACTGGTGACGCGTTTGCTGGCTGCCCAGACGCGCGTCGCTCGCGAAAGTCTTCTGAAAGCTTCTCCTGAACTGGACAGTGACCAAGCCAGAGCGGCGATGCGGGATCGCGCGCTGGTGCTGCTTCGCGAGCGCGACTATACGTCAGCCGAGCACACCTACCGCGCCATGTTGTGGCTGGCCGAGACGTCAGGGAACATCCGCGCACAGTCTTCGGCCTTGGTTGGTCTCGGAACGGTCGATGGACAACGGGGGGATCTGATCAAGGCGCGCGAGTACACACAGCGCGCCTTTGACCTGGTCACGCCGCTCGACGATGCCGCGGCGACCCAGCCGGTCGTCGCCAACCTGGGGATCATCGAGCGCCGGCTCGGCAACTTCGAGGCGGCGAAGACGCTCTTTGCACGTGCCCTCGCTCTGGCGCTGCAGATGGACCGTCAGGATTCCGTCTCGCGTGTCTACAACAACATGGGACTGATGTACTCGGATCAGGGCAACGCCCGTCTGGCCCACGAGTATTTCTCCAGAAGTCTGGCGCTCAAGAAAGACGATGGCGATCGTGGAACTCTGGACATGGCCAACTCGCTCAGCAACCTGGGCAGCCTGTACTCGCAGGTCGGCGACTATCCCCAGGCGCTCAGCTACTACCGGCAGGCGATAGCCCTCCTTGAGAAAATTCGGTCGGGCAGGGGCGTGACCTCAGCGCTCTCAAACATCGGGAATACGCTGGCAGCCATGGGCCAGCGGGTGGAGGCGCGTCAGATGTTCGAACGCGCGCTGGGTATGGCGCAGGCCAGTGGCGATCCCGGCACCCTGGCGACCGTCCTCTACAACCTCGGCACCGTCGTCAGAGACGACGGAAATCTTGAGGAGGCCGAGGCCCTGCAGCGTCGCAGTCTGGCCATTCGGGAAGCCGGCGGGGAGGTGGCGCCCACCTCCGAGAGTCTCACCGAACTGGCCGGTCTCATGCTGCGGATGCGTCGGTTCGATGAGGCAGACACCTTTGCCACCCGCGCGCTTGACGTGACCACCCGCGCGGGTATCGGGAATCAGCGGTCGTGGGCAGAGGCGCTCAAGGCGACGGTACTGGATGAGCAAGGTGACACGGCCGGCGCGGTCGCGATGTACGAGGCCAGCATCAGGACGGTTGAGGAACTTCGTGGGCGAACACCTGGCGCGGAACTGACCCGACAGACCTTCCTCTCGAGCCGCCTCGGCCCTTACCTGGGACTGGCAGCGCTGCACGCGGCGAGGGGACGCAGCTTCGACGCGCTGCAGGCGGTGGAACGCGCGCGTGCCAGGACGTTGCTCGATATTCTCGCCGCCGGACGCCAGCCGCGCCGCTCACTGACCGAGGGTGAGCAACAGGAGGAACTTCGTCTTTCGACCACCGTGCTCTCGGCCGAGTCCCGGCTGGAAGAAGCCCGGCACAACCCGTCGGCTGATTCCACAGCACAAGGGGAACTCGTGAACGCGTTGCGCGATGCCCGTCTGGCACGCGAAGCGCAATTGGTGGCACTGTACGCATCGAAGCCAGACCTCCGAATTGCCCGCGGAGACGCACCCATTCTGTCGCACGACCAACTCAGCAGGTTGCTCACGCCGGGCACTGCCGCGATTGAAGTGGCGATCTACGCCGACAAGGTCTGGCTGTACCTCGCGACCAGCGCCGGCCGTGGACCCGACGTGTCGGTCAGGCAACTGCAGACAAGCGCACGCGATTTGGTGGCATTGGCGCAGCGCTTCTCGAAGCAGGTGGCCACACGAGACCTGGCGTTCACCTCCACGTCGCGCGAACTCTACGACGTGTTGTTCGGCGGCGTCGACGCGATGCTGACCGGCGTCACTCACGTCATCGTGGTGCCCGACGCGGAGTTGTGGCGGGTCCCGTTTCAGGCGCTGAGAACGCCCAGAAACACATTCCTGATTGAGGAGCACGCCCTGTCGTATGCGCCCTCACTGTCTGCGCTTGTCGCGCTGCGCGAGCGAAAGGCGCGCAGAGCCGTCACCGCTCCGTTCCTGGTTGCGTTCGGCGATCCCAGCCTTCGCGCGGGGGGTCGGGGGGCCGTCAGGCTCCCTGAGGCCGCGCGCGAAGTGCAGGAGGTCAGTCGCCTGTATGGAACCGGCCGCAGCCTGACGATGGTTGGTGCGGCTGCCAGCGAGGCCGCGCTGCGATCCGCGGCGCGCAGGGCGAGTGTGCTGCACGTGGCGACGCACGGCGTCATCGACGATGTCACGCCGATGTATTCCCATCTGAAGCTTGCGGCATCAGCCGCAGACTCCACGTCCGACGGCCGGCTGGAAGCCTGGGAACTGGCTGACATGGAGATCAATGCGGACCTCGTGGTGCTCTCTGCCTGCCAGACCGCGGGCGCCGCGAGTGGTAGCGGCGAAGGCGTCATCGGCCTGTCCTGGGCGCTGTTCGCCGCCGGCGCGTCCACGGCCGTCGTCAGTCAGTGGGAGGTGGATTCGGCGAGCACGACTGCGCTGATGATTGGCCTCCACAAGCGCTTGCTGTCGGATGGTGCGCGAGTCGTGTCGGCGTCCGAGGCCCTTCGGTTGTCGGCGATCAGCCTGATGAAGGACCCACGCTATCGTCACCCGTTCTACTGGGCTGGCTTCATCGTGGCGGGGAGCTGAAGTATCTGCCCCTGCCGGTGGTGGGGGTTTCTGCAGGAGTCCGACGGCCGGTCAACGACGCGGACGACCGAGTTGTCCCACTTTGCATACGAGCCAGTCGAGCAGCCACAGGGCAGGACCGACCCTGACAACATCGTCCTGACGCCTGGGGCCCACCCCAGCAGGGTCAACAGCCGACCCCCCGCAACTTCAGACATATGTACCTTTCCCGCAGAGCGACTGGCGCCGCGTTCAACACTTAGACCGGGCGACGCTCGCCTGCGTCACACGCCACGGCGGCTCTATCCCGGCCCACGCCCATGTGCGACCCATGCCGCCCGAGCCCGAAAACACCAGAAAACTCGCGCCGCTTTATGTGCTGGCCTCTTCGGCCGACGTGAGCTGGCACTACGGACGAGCCTGCCGGCACTTGCGGGACAACGGGACCCTGATCGGCGCCAACGACCTGTGGATCGCCGCGACTGGCCTCGCGTATGACATGCCCGTGGTCACACGGCATGTCGAACACTTCAGGCGGGTTCCCGGCCTCAGCGTCGAAACATACTGAATCCTGCTCCGGCCGGACCATCAGCGCCACCCGCCGTAGCACTGGTCGCACAAGTTCCAGCACAATAGCCGGGCTCGCCCCACGCAGGATCTGACCACCGACTCACTGTCGCGACACCTGCTGAAGACCACCGGCATGATGCTGGTTGGCATGCTGATGCAGACGCTCTACGTGTTGGTGGACCTGTATTGGGTTGGCCATCTGGGCACGGAAGCCGTCGCGGCCGCTGGCGTCGGTGGCAATTTCACGTTTATCGTGCTCGCGGCGTCACAGGCCCTCGGCGTCGGCACCACCTCCCTCATTGCGCAGTGATGTCGCGCATGCCGAAGTTCGGACTCACCTGGATCTGGTGGCTGTCGGTGGCAGCCGTCACGCTTCAGGTGGCGCTCAATCTCTGGTTCCTTCGCCGCGAATTCCGCACGCGCATGGCTGGGTAGACCGCGCGACGGCACGGTACTCCGGGCGCAATGGCTCATGAAGTGCCCGGCCCGGCCCATTTGAGGCTAGAATCTGCCGCATGCCCGCTCTTTACGTGATCATCCCGGTACTCGGGATCCTGACCATTGCCTACCGGTACTACAGCGCGTTCCTGGCCACCAAGGTCTACATGCTGGACGACAGCCGGCGCACGCCAGCACACGTCAAGAACGACGGGCACAACTTCCATCCCACACCTCGATGGGTGCTCTTCGGCCACCATTTCGCCGCCATCACGGGTGCCGGGCCACTCATTGGACCCGTCCTGGCGGTTCAGTTCGGATATGCACCCGGGCTGATCTGGATTGTGGCCGGGGTCTGCCTCGCGGGCGCGGTCCACGACTCGATCATTCTTTGGGCATCCACCAGACGGGGAGGCGCCTCCCTCGCCGAGATCACGAGGCAGGAATTGGGTCCGGTGGCCGGCTTCACCGCGGCCCTCGCGATCCTCTTCATCATCGTCATCGCGCTGGCCGGACTGGGGTTGGCTGTCGTCAACGCCCTGGCCGAAAGTCCCTGGGCTGTATTCGCCATCGGCACCACCATCCCCCTGGCGCTGTTCATGAGCCTCTACATGTACAAGCTCCGGCCGGGGAAGGTGGGCGAGGCCACCATCATCGGTGTGGTCGGGCTTCTGCTGGCCGTCATCTTCGGCAAGACCATCACCGAAACGTGGCTGGGGGGAATGCTGACGCTGTCGCGCATGCAGTTGGTGATTGCGCTGGGTGTGTATGGCTTTGCCGCATCGGTGCTGCCGGTGTGGATGTTGCTGGCGCCGCGCGACTATCTCAGTTCGTTCATGAAGATCGGCACCATTGCCTTTCTCGTGATCGGCGTCATCATCGTGAATCCGATCCTCCAGATGCCGGCGTTCAGCGGCTTCATCGGGGGCGGAGGCCCGATTGTGCCAGGCGCCTTGTTCCCATTTGCGTTCATCACCATCGCCTGCGGCGCCATTTCTGGTTTTCACGCGCTGATTGGATCGGGCACGACGCCGAAGATGATCGACAAGGAGTCGGACATCCGGCCGATCGGATACGGGTCGATGTTGATTGAGGGGCTTGTGGCCATCATGGCGCTCATCGCGGCATCGGCGATGCACCCCGGCGACTACTTCGCCATCAACACGTCGGCGGCAGTCTTCGAAACCCTGAATCAGCCGGTGGTCAACCTCCCAGAACTTGAAGCCGCGGTCGGAGAGACGGTGGCCGGACGCACGGGCGGCGCAGTGTCGCTGGCCGTCGGCATGGCGCAGATCTTCTCAAGCCTGCCTGGCATGCGCGGCCTGATGGACTACTGGTACCACTTCGCCATCATGTTCGAGGCGTTGTTCATTCTGACGACGATCGACGCCGGCACGCGCGTGGGCCGGTTCCTGGTGGGCGAGTTCATCGGGCGCGGATTCCCGAAGATGGCCGATCACAGCTGGATACCTGGTTCCATCATCAGCACCTCTCTCGTGGTGGTCGCCTGGTCGTATTTCATCGCCACCGGCAGCATCAGCACCATCTGGCCCATGTTCGGCATTGCGAATCAGCTGCTGGCCACCGTCGCACTGGCCGTGGGCACCACCGTGATCATCAGCGCGGGCCGGCGCCAGTACATGTGGGTGACGCTCGTGCCCATGTGTTTCGTGGCCACGACGACGCTGAGCGCCGGGTTCCTGAGCGTGAAGGACAACTTCTGGCCAATGGCCATCGGACCCAACGCGGCCCTTCACGCCCAGGGTTACCTCAACTCCATCGTGACCGTCATCATGATGGTCTCGGTCATCGTCATTCTCGCGACTGCGGTCAAACGTTGGCTGCAGCCGGATGGACCGACCGCCGCGGTGACCGCGGCGGGCTGATCCGTACGTAGCCCGGCCTGGGCCTCAGGGCCGCGGGCTACAGCAGCCGGATCACCAGAAACCCGGCGACGAGCAACGCCAGAAACGCGAGTGAAAGCGTGTCGAAGTGTTTCTCGATCGCCGCGCGGACCTGCGCGCCAAAGAGACGCAGGACGGCGGCGACGAGGAAGAACCGCGCGGAGCGGCCGATCAAGCTCACGACCACGAAGGGCCAGAAGGCCATGCCGGTTGCGCCCGCCGCAATGGTGGCGACCTTGAACGGAATGGGCGTAAACGCCGCGGCCAGCAGAAACCAGATGCCGACATCACTCCGATAGGTGGTCACGACGGTGTCCCACGCCGCCTGGGCATGGTAGAAGTCGATAATCGGCTGCCCAATGGTCGGCATGGCCACCATGCCGATCCAGTACCCCACTATCGCGCCAATGACCGAACCAGCACTGCACAAGAGCGCCGCGCTCAACCACCGGTGCGTATTGGCCGCGACGATGGCAATCAGCAGGACATCCGGAGGAATCGGAAAGACCGACGACTCAACGATCGCGATCAGAAACAGGGCCAGGAGGCTCTGCGGCGAGTCGGCCCACTTCATCGTCCAGTCGTACATGCCGCGGATCCAGCCGCGAATCTTCTTGATCATGACCGTGCCTGCATACACATCCTTTGCGCCCATCATCATATGATGCGGCGGTGACTGGACTCACACGGGCCGAGCGCCTTGTCGTGGCCGTGGCGGCATTCGGCTTCTTTTTTGACGCGTACGAGCTGCTGACACTGCCACTGATCGTGGGGCCGGCGTTCCTGGACCTGCTGGCGGCCGAGCCCGGGTCACCCACGTTCAACTTCTGGGCCGGCCTGATCTTCTGGGCACCCGCCGTGTGTGGCGGGTTGTTTGGCCTCGCCGGGGGGCACCTCGCCGACCGGTTCGGGCGGCGCCATGTGCTCGTGTGGAGCATCCTCCTGTACGCCGCAGCGTCGCTGGCGGCGGCGTTCAGCACGTCCGCGCTGATGTTCCTGCTGTGTCGATGCCTGATCATGGCCGGCGTCTGCGTGGAGTTTGTCGCCGGCATTGCCTGGCTGGCCGAGATGTTTGCGGAGCCACGCAGGCGCGAGGCCGCCGTAGGATTCGCTCAGGCGGTCGCCGGGTTTGGCGGCCTGGCGGTGACTGGGGTGTGGTTGCTGATTCTCAGATTCGGTGACCAGCTCCCGGAGATTGCCGGCGGACATGCCGCGTGGCGCTACCTGTGTCTGTCGGGCCTTCTGCCCGCGATTCCCTTGATTCTGGTTCGGCCGTTCCTCCCGGAGTCACCGATGTGGGTGAAGGGCATGACATTGTCACGGCCGCGCGTGGCCGCGCTCTTTGAGGGTTCGATGCGCCGGACGACGATAGCGGCGATTGCGGCGACCGCCTGCACATATGCGCTCGCCTATGGGGCGATGCAGCACCTGCCCCGCATCATCCCGACGTTGCCCGAGATCAGTGTCCTTGAACCAGTCGAGCGCATCACGGCTGCGGGTCGGATGCAGATCGTGCAGGAATCGGGTGGCCTCGTAGGCCGGTTTCTCCTCGCCGGCCTGGTGGTGGCGGTTGTCGCCCGCCGCCGCATGTTGCGCGTGCTGCAATTGGCGGCGCTATGTGCGTTTCCCCTGACGTTCATGTGGCTGAGTGGGACAGGGTTCACGTTTCTGGGTGTCGGCGTCTTCATCACAGCTCTCATCACCGCTGCGCAGTTCAATTTCTGGGGCAGCTATCTCCCCCGCGTGTTCCCGACGCACTTGCGCGGCACTGGTGAGAGCTTTGCCGCCAACGTCGGCGGTCGCATCATCGGCACGACGGCGGCTCTGGCCACCACCACGCTGGCGACGACCCTCACAGAGGCATTCGGCGCGGGCCGCGCGCTCGCGCTTGCGGCGGCCACAATCGCCACGCTGGCGTGCGTTCTTGGCCTCATCGCAAGCCGCTTCATCACCGAGCCAGCCTCAGACCAGCTACCACAGTAGGCGCGGACCCGGCTTTGGGACCCAAGCCGCGCTGCACCTTCAGCCCTTCATGCCTCGTGTGAGCGCCTGCTTTCGCACCTCAAAAACTGATGCGGAGTCCCAGCTGCATCTGCCGTGCCGACGTGATCGTGGACCGAATCTGTCCAAACGACGCGAGCGGTGCTTCGTTGTCCGCGCTTCCTGCGAAGGCCACGAGCGACGGCGGACCGAAGTTCGCGCGGTTCAGAAGATTGAACACCTCGGCTCGCAGCTCCACGGTGCCGCGACCTGAGCCAATGCGGCTCAGGCCAAACATCTTGCTCAACGCCAGGTCTACCGTGCGCAGATCGGGTCCGATCAGTTCGTTGCGGCCCACATTGCCGAACGTGCCAATGGGCTGCAGCACAAACGCCGTCGGATCGAACCACTGTGCGGGATTGCCCGTGACCGCATTCGACGCGTTGCGTCCCGCCGCATAACTCGGACGATCCGGCCCTGTCCCCGGGCCCAGCGAAGGGGACCACAGCGAGCGCGACCGGTTCGTCTGCACGAACGGCGTCAGCGGACTGCCGCTGCGCAGTCGAACGATACCCGAAAGGCGCCATCCACGGAGCGGCTCCCACACGAAGTTGGTCACCCAGTTGTGCTCGGCGTGAAAGTCAGACAGGCCCTTGTTGTAGCCCTCGATGAATTCCGGCATCGCCGACGTGGTGGCGGTCGTCGAGTCCGAGAAAAACGTGGAGCTCTGTGTCGTGTCTTGCGACTTCGACCACGTGTACGACGACTGCACCTGCAAACCGTGACTCCACCGCTTCTTCACCTCAACGATCAGCGCCTTGTACCAGGAATCACCGTCGCTCGACTTCAACTCAATCGCCGAGTAATTGCGGTTGGGGCGCAGCAGTCCTGCCGCATAGAAGAACGTTCCGTCGGCAAGGGTCGCCGGCGTGGGCACGTTGACGTCCGAGTTGCGCCACAGGTTTTTGCCGCGGGCGCCGGCATAACTGACCGTCGCCACCCAGTCGGTGAAAAATTCCTGCTGCACGCTCGCATTCCACATCTGCACGCGCGGCAGGGCCACGTCGTTCTGAATCGGCCGCACTGAGATGCCCGTCAGTCGCTCAAAGGGCGGCACCGGAAACGTGGGATTCGCAATGACCACTCGCGGTGTGCTCGGCGGGTTGGTGACGGTGACGATGAGGTTCTGGTGGTTGTTGGTGTTGTAGTAGAGCCCGTAGCCGCTGCGAATCGAGGTGCGACCGTCACCGCGCACATCCCACGCCAGGCCGGCACGTGGCGAGAGCGTCGGCGCCGGGTTGTCGTAGAGTTCGCCCACGACGGGAGCGCCCAGCAGGTCTGGCATGTTGATGTCGCGTCCGCCCTCATCCACCGGCATGGTCGACCCTTCAAACCGCAGACCAACGTTGGCCGTGAGGTGGGACGTCACCTGAATGTCGTCCTGCACGTACGCGCCGTAGATCGTGAACGGCCAGCGGCGATTGACGTCGCCCAGCGGTGTCAGCCCGATGAATGACGCGGGAGTATTGCGGAGAAACGCCGCCAGGTTGGCGAACCGGAATACGCCGAGGCTGAACGTGGGATTGAATTCGCTCGACACGTAGTGTTCGGCCAGCGCGCCTGCTTTGAGGAAGTGCCGCCCACGTGACTGCGTGATGTCGTACTTCAGGCTCAGCACGTCCTGGCGGAGCCTGAGGTTGGCCGACAGTTGTGGACCAAAGCGGGGGATGCCGCCGATGTCGATGGCGCCCATAAGCGAACGCCCTGGTGCAAATTCGCTGACCGGCTGCGTCGTGTTGGCCTCCACGTTCTGGCCGACGCGGGTTCGGCTGTAGCCCAGGTGCACGGTATGGAAGGTTGTTTGTCCCAGCGCCTGGCGATACTCCGTCGTCGCAAACTGATTGCGCGAGATGAACGAACGCGGAAATTGCGGAAAGTCTGTCGGCAGCCGCTGCTCCGCATCGTCGAATGTGTAGCGGGCGAAGAGCTGCGCGCCGTTGGCGAGGACGGCGTCCAGGCGGAGCTGGGCGAAGTGCTGGTTGAGCTTCTGGTCAAACGGGAATGTGTAGCGGGCCAGGCCGCCGCCGAGGTTCTCGCCGTTCGCCCGGGGGAATTCATTGAGGTAGGGCAGGACCGCGGCGTTGACCGGGATCGTGACGCCGCCCGGCAGCAGCCCAAGGCGCGCGTTGTCGTCGGGCACGGTTGTCAGGATTGAGCGGCCGAGGGTTTCAATGAGCGCCTCGTAGCCGGCAAAGAAGAAGAGGCGATCGCGGACCAGCGGCCCGCCGAGCGTACCGCCGAACTGGTTGCGCATGAAATCGGGCTTGTCGCCCACGTCGAAGTAGTTGCGTGCGTCGAGCGCCTCGTTCCTGTGGAATTCGAAGGCGCTGCCCGCGAACTGGTTCGAGCCCGACTTGGTGATCGCGTTGATCTGGCCGCCGATGTTGCGGCCGAACTGGGCGCTGTAGGCGTTGGACTCCAGCCGGAATTCCTGGACGGTATCCATGCCCAGCGCCGTGCTGGCGGCCGACCCGGCGGGCCCGTTGGTGAAGTCGTTGAGCAGCGTGCCGTCCAGCAGATACACGTTGGCGCGTGGGTCCTGGCCGTTGACGCTCATGGCCACGCCGTGCGCCACCACCGACCCATTGTCGCGATGGGCGAAAGGCGTGACGCCCGGGAGCAACGACATGAGGTCTGTGTAGTTGCGCCCGTTGACGGGAATCTGCGCGATGGTGCGCTGATCCACGAGGAAGCTCAGCTCCGACGATCGCGTGTTGACCTGCGAGGTGGCTGCGGTCACTGTCACAGCCTCGGTTGCGCCCACTTGCATGGTCAGGATCACGGACGCGTTTTCACCGACGGTGAGGCTAATGCCGGCGCGCATCAGTGGCCTGAAGCCAGGCAACTGCGACTGCACCTCGTAACTGCCGGCCGGCAGCCCGGCGATGGTGAAGCGGCCATCCGGACCGCTGGTGGCCTGGCGCGTGGCGCCGGTGGCCACCTGTCGCGCAACAATCTGCGCACCCGCCAGTGCCGCGCCCGACGCGTCCTGCACCACGCCGGCCAGTGTGGCGCCGGTCTGCGCGTCGGCAGGTCCCGCGGAAACGACGAGGGTCAACAGGAACGCGCACACACTTCGAATCATTGCTGTCCTTTCTGTGAGATGTCTGGCCATGGGCGCCCCTGGAGCGGCGCCCATGCCAGAAAGTATAGTGAATCTACCGACATGCAGGAATCGACTACGGCGCTTGCGACCGACGCACTGTCCGCTTTGGGGACGCCGTCTCTGTGAGCCCCGCGCCCATGCCAGCCACGTTCCGTTACCAGCGCCGCGCCCAGTTCCATGAGACGGACCTTGCGGGCATCGTGCACTTCAGTTGGTACTTCCGCTACATGGAAGAGGCCGAGCACGCACTGTGGCGGCACGTGGGCCTCAGTATCTCGCCGCCGAAGCCGGAGTTCGGATTCCCTCGGGTGAATGCCACCTGCGACTTCAAGGCGCCGCTGAAATTCGAGGACGAATTCGAGGTGGAGATCGCGGTTGAGGCGCTTGGGCGCCGGTCCATCCGGTACCGATGCACGTTGTGGCGTGGGACGGATGTCATGGCTACCGGGTCCATGACCTCGGCCTGTGTGACGCGCGACGAACAGGGACAGGTTCGCTCCATCGAGGTGCCCGAAGTCATCGCGAGCCGCCTGAGGTAGGCCCGGGGCTGCACACGTAGCGCGGCCCAATGGCCATGCCATAATGCCGTCGCATCCCATGAGGCTTGCCTGATGACGAACCGGCTGACGTCTGTGCAGTGGCTGATCTGCGTGATCGCGGCCATTGGCTTCGCGTTTGATATCTACGAATTGCTGATGCTGCCGCTCATCATCGCGCCGGCCCTGCGCGAGTTGGTGAATGTGGCCCCGGGGACCCCGGCCTACAACGACTGGGTCGGCGTAATGCTGTGGGTGCCGGCGATCGCCGGCGGTATCTTCGGCCTGCTTGGCGGCTATCTCACCGATCGCCTGGGCCGCCGCCGCGTGCTCACGTGGAGCATCCTCCTCTACGCCTTTTCCGCGTTCGCGGCCGGGTTCAGCACCACGATTTGGCAGTTCCTGTTCTTCCGCAGTCTGACGTTCATCGGTGTGTGTGTGGAGTTCGTGGCCGCCGTGTCCTGGCTGGCCGAACTCTTCCCCGACGCGAAGCAGCGCGAACGCGTGCTCGGCTATACGCAGGCGTTCTCCTCGTTGGGTGGCGCCCTGGTCACGGCCGCCAGCGTGTGGATTCTGGCCAACGCGGCATCGCTGCCCGAGATCTACGGCGGGCACGAAGCCTGGCGCTACACCCTGATGTCGGGCATCGTCCCGGCACTGCCGCTTATCATCATTCGGCCGTTCCTGCCGGAATCACCCGCGTGGCTGGCCAAGAAGCAGGCCGGCACGCTCCGGCGGCCCAGCGTGGCGCAGTTGTTCAGCCCGGAACTGCGGCGTACCACCATCGTCACCAGCCTGATGTTCGCGTGTTCGTATGGCGCGGCGTTCGGAGCCATTCAACACATGCCGCGGATTGTGCCGGCCACACCGGATGTGGTCACGATGGCCCCGGCGCGTCCGCTGCCCCAGGACCCGGCCGGCGCCGCCCAGTGGCGAGCCGAGAGCGGCCGCATGAAGCAGCAGCAGTCGGCTGCGGTGCAGTGGTGGCAGGAGATCGGTGGCCTCGCCGGCCGCACCCTGCTCGCGATGCTCGTGATTGTCATCGCCAGCCGACGCGGTCTGCTTCGTCTCTTCCAGGTACCCGGAATCATCGTCGTGCCTCTGGTGTTCTGGATGGCGCCGACATCCAGTCTCGATACCCTGAAGATCGGCATGTTCTTCGCCGGCCTGTTCACCGTGGCGCAATTCAGTTTCTGGGGCAACTATCTGCCGCGCGTCTATCCGACGCACTTGCGCGGCACGGGTGAAGCCTTCGCCGCGAATGTCGGCGGCCGCATGCTCGGCACAGGCTTCGCCTTCGTCACCACCACACTTGCGTCAAATCTCGCTGGCGCGCCACACATCCAACTGGCCACGGCCGCCACGATTGTCGCCACGTTTGTCTACGTCGCGGGATTCGGGCTCAGCTTCTTCCTGCCCGAACCCAAGGGCACGGACCTGCCCGAATAGGAACCTGTCGTGTTGATTCTTCTGGCGCGCGTCGTGTTTGTCGCCTTTGTCGCTACCCTGGGCGACTACGTCTGGTTCGAGTGTGGCGTGCGCCATACGCCGGTGCATGGGGTGATTCACGGCGCCGCGCTTTTGCTGGCCGTCGGGTTGGTGCTGGGGCATCATGCCGGTGCGCTCATGCGCGGTGCCGTCGGCGGCGTCGTGGCCGGCGTCGGAGGAGCACTCGCGTTTTATGCCGTTGTGGGCCTGGCCGGCTATCTCGGCGCGCTGATTGCCGCCTGGGTGTTCATGTGGATCGTGCTCGCGGCGGTCGCCGCGTGGCTGCGTGGCGCACTGGGCGCGGTGGGCCGTTGGGCCGTGCCGGGTGTGTTGGCTGCCGTGGGCAGCGGGCTGACGTTTTATCTGGTCTCTGGTATCTGGACAGATCACCCTGAGTCACGCAACTACCTCTGGCACCTGATGGCGTGGACCGTGGCCTGGGCGCCCGGCATCGCGGCGCTGACGTGGAGACGCGAGCCTTGATTCGGCGTCTGGCCCTGGTCCTCGTTGCCGGTGCGCCTCTGTTCGCGCAGACCGCGCCGCCGCACGTCCGAAGAAGAAGTGGCGTATCTGTTCGACGCGGCACCGCCGTCCCCAGCAGTGAACTGGCCGTGAATCCGCAGTTCGAGTGGGCCGGTGGCGGGTTCGCCACCAGTCCCGGCGATCTGGCCCGATGGGGCCACAGCGGATTCTTCCCCGGCTACAGACCGAATTAGTGCACGCGGTGGATCGGGGCATCACACTGGCGATTCAGATCAACACGTCGGCGCCGCGCAGCACGGGCACTCGCGGACTCCTTTCCGTGGCATACGACCTTATCGCGATTTTCTGAGACTGATTCGTCGCGTCGGGTCACATTGAACCCCGGCCGCGGCCTTGAGACCCAGGCCGCGCTACGTACGAACAAAGAGCCTCCGCGTCTTCCGTGCCTCCCGGTGATCGGGCGTCGTCCAAGGAGTCTCCGTGCCTCGGCGCCTCCTGTGATCCGCCGTTCTCGAGACGGCTGTCTATTCAGCCCGGAGGCCTTCCGGTCCGGGGCCGATCAGGCGCGCGGCGGTGTTGATGTGCCCCACGCCTGGGCGGTATGGCTGCGCAAGAGGTCCCCGCCGTGCCACCACAGCAGCAGGATCGTCAGGAGCAACGGGCCGCTCTTGAACAGCGTGATTCCTACGAGGGCCGGCACCGTGTCGAACGGGAATCCATACCGTAGCCAGTTGATGACGATGAGGTTCTGTCCGATGGACAGCGCGAAGATCAGGGTGACGATGGCCAGGGCAGAGCGCTTGAAGTGCGCCTTGGCGGCCACGATGTAGATGAGCAGGGGAAAGAGCAGCGACAGATAGTGTTCCCAGATCGTCGGCGACCAGAGGAGAAAAAACACAATTGCCAGCAGGAAGTCGACGTGGCGTCGCGCTGCCACCGAGCGCGGCTCACGGTGGTTGCGCCACATGAGCCACAGGATGGTCGCGACGACCGTGGCTTTGGCTGCGTACGTCAGGCCGGCCTCCGTTCCCGCGTGGAGACGAAGGCTGTCAATCAGGATGTAGATCGAACTGTTGAAGTGCCAGGCGTACGTCATGCCACTGCTGCGGTTCATCAGATCCAGGAACGACGCGTGCACGGGCCATCCCAGGAGCAGGATCGACAGCACTCCTGAGGCACCCATCAGTGCGGTGATTCGCCAGAAGAAGGCGAATCCTGACACACAGGCGAGCAGGAGCACGGCGGGCGCCAGAGCAGGCTTGATGAGCGCCGCCAGTACCACGCAGAGTGCCGATCCCCAGAATCGCCCTTTGGTGTGCGCCACCAGTCCCACCACAAGGAGGAGGAGTACTGTTGCCGTGGTCTGACCGCCGACGCGAAACACGGTCCAGAACGGTTGATAGATGAGGAACAGGAACGCGAAGGTCGCGGCAAATCTCGACTGCGCCACCCGGTCGTCAGGCGCGAACCGTGTGTAAAACGCGAGGAGGATGCCAAACGTGGCCGCAGAGGCCAGGACGTTCTCAATCTTGAACAGGATGAGCGCCGTCTCAGGCGTGAACGGGACGAGCGGCAGGTAGAAGATCGCCGAGACCGGCGCGCCGAAGAACCCCGTTCGGCCCTGCGGCGGCTGACCGTTGATGAGACTCAGCGGGTGGTACAGATCCGCGATCTGCCCTGCAGCCACGCGTCGGCCGGCGTCGTAGAAGTTCGCAAAGTCCCATCCGAGGCCTGCCGGTACGACGATGCCAATTACGCACGCGGCGGCGATGAGGACCACGAAGACCCGCGTCCAGCGCTGGTAGACCTCCGATCGGTCAGGGCCGCTTTTCATACCGTATGGTAGGCTCACGGGGCGCGCCGGAGTACATCCGATTTTTCCGTGAAGCCAGCCCCCCTCAGCCACCGTGGTTTTCTCGTCCGGTATTTGACCCTTTTCGGGGGCGAGACATTCAGCAAGCTGTGTGTGATGGCCGCCTTTGCGTATCTGGCCCGCGTCCTCGACCCGGCCAGCTACGGCATCATCGAGCAGGCGCTTGCCATCACCGTCTTCTTTGTCCTCGGGGTGGAGAGCGGCATGGGCCTGTATGGCGCGCGCGTCGTTGCCGCCGAGCCCGAGCGGGTGCCGCAGCTCGTGCCGCAGGTCATGTTGCTCCGGGCCGTGCTCGGTGTCCCGGCCTTTGGGGTGATCCTGGCGTTGGCCGCTCACTACCAGTTGGCGGGCCTGGGCATCCTGGCGATCAACGGCATCGCGGTACTCGTGACGCCGTTTCTGACGCAATGGGTGTTCCAGGGCCTTCGGCAGATGCACTGGGTGGTCGGGGGCGCCGTGGCGCGCAACTTCACGTTTGTGGCCCTGGTCTTCGCGTTGGTGCGACCCGGGTCAGACATCCGCTACGTGGCCGTCGCCGAGGTGTGCGGCATTCTCGTGCTGGCGCTGGTCAACGCGTATTTCCTGCATGGCCGGTTGCGTGTCCGCCTGGACGTCAGTGGCCTCGCGGCAGGCGCGCGACGCCTGTTCGGTGATGTCTGGTTCATGGGCTTGAGCGACCTCATGTGGGCGTGCCTGTGGTACTCGCCTGCGCTGGCCGTTGGATGGGTGGGCGCTGGCAGCACCGAACAAGTGGCCTGGGTCGGGGCGGCGTTGAGGCTGGTGCTGGCCGTTCAGGTGTTCGTGTTTCTGTACTTCTTCAATCTGCTGCCCAATCTGGCGGCAGAGCTGGCCGTGGGCCTCGACGGATGGCGCAACCTCATGACGCGCTCGATCGCGACGTCGCTGTGGCCCGCCTGCCTCATTGCCCTCGGCGGGACACTGTTCGCACCAGTCCTGATTCCCGCTGTGTACGGCGCCGCCTATCAGGCCGCCGTGCTCCCGTTTCAGATCGCGATCTGGATGATTCCCGTTGCGTGGTTCAACGGCCATTTTCGATTCAGCCTTATCGCGGCCGGCCAGCAGTGGTCTGAGTTCCTGGTCTCGACCGCGACCGCGGCGGTGACCGTGTTGGGCGCCGTGTTCCTGAGTCGTCACTATGGCAGTGCCGGCGCCGCCTGCTCCCTGCTGCTGGGCGGCGCGACGAATACGGTGCTTGCCGCCGTGGCATCGCACCGGGGCATTGGCTTCACTCCGATCCTCTCCACTGCGGGGCCGGCGCTCCTCTCGACCGCGCTCGGCCTCCTTGTGGGCGGGGGCATCACCGCTGTGGCCGGTGTCTGGCCGGGGACAGTGGCCGGATGTCTGCTCTTCGTGATCATCGCGGCGCGCCAGGATAATGAACTCGTACGCAGCATCCGCCGCGTGATCCCCGATTGGCGATGACCATGGACGATCGCCACACCCGCACCCGGACCTTCACACAGTTTCCGCTGTGGCTGGCGCTCGTCGGCGCCTTCGTCGAAGTGCTGCTCCTGTATGTCGAGAAGCACCGAGACGCGTTGATGCTGCTCTCAGGCAGTTTCGTCTGGATGACGCCGCTCGCGCTCCTGACCGTGATTGCAGTGGTGGTCGCGGTGTGTGCGCTTGTGGCGCGGCTGTGGCGGCACACGACGGTCACCTGGATCAGCGTCTTTGTCCCGTCGTCGCTCGTCGCGCTCAATCTCCTCATCCTGATACCGGGTGTGTCGCACTTCGCGGCCGCCTTGCTCGCGGCCGGCGTCGCTGTTCAACTGACGCGCGCGGTCGTCAGGCAGGCTGAGGCCGCCGGCCGCCTGATACAACGATCGACGTTCCCGATTGCCGTGGCGTTCATGGCGTTCGGCGCGTTCCAGTGGTGGACGTCGCGTCCTGACGCCGCGTCTCTGGTGGTCAACCGCGCGACACCTCGTCCGCCGAACGTCCTGCTGATCACGCTCGACACGGTTCGCGCGGCGAATCTGAGCGTGTATGGCTACGCCCGGCAGACGACGCCGCAGATCGAACGGTTCTCGAAACAGGGCGTCGTGTTCGCCGAGGCGCTTTCCACGGCCCCGTGGACGCTGCCTTCGCACGCAAGCATGTTCACCGGACACTGGCCGCACGAGCTTTCGACCGACCACGAAACCCCCCTCGACGACGCATTCCCCACGTTGGCTGAGTACCTGCGTGACCGGGGCTACGCCACGGCGGGTTTCGTCGCCAACCTGAAATACGTCGGCGCAGGCAGCGGCCTCAGCCGCGGATTTGCACGCTACGAGGACTATTCGCCGTCGATTGGCGAGGTCGCCTCCAGTTCGACGCTCGTCAGAACCATCGCCGATAACTTCAGGCTGCGGCGGCTGATTCAGAACGACGAACACCTGAACCGCATCACGGCCGATGAACTCAATACACGGGCACTCGGCTGGATGGGCGCGCAATCCGACGCGCCCTTTTTTGCGTTCCTGAACTACTTCGATGCGCACGAGCCGTACTTGCCGCCGCCGCCGTTCGATCGGCAGTTCGGGCCCGGCCGTGCGCACGGCCGGCACAGCCCGCTGCACCACTGGCTGTGGAACCCGGCTGTGAGGCATCGACCCTTCGATGACGCCGACCGGCAAGAGGAGATCGACGCCTACGACGGCGGCCTCGCGCATCTGGACGCCGCGGTCGGCCGGCTCCTCGACCGCCTCGACCAGCAGGGCATTCTCGCAAACACGCTGGTGGTGATCACGTCCGATCATGGCGAAGAGTTTGGCGAACACGGCGTCTACGAACACGGCTACTCGTTGTACCGGCCCAGCGTCCACGTTCCACTCATCGTCATTCCGCCCCGCGGCGCAGATGGCGGCGCGCCGGCCTCGATCTCAACACCGGTGAGCCTGCGCGACCTGGCGGCGACCGTCGTGGACATGGTCGGACTTGGCGAGGGCGCGCCATTTCCGGGTTACTCACTGGCCGGGCTGTGGCGCGACAGTGGTGGCGCCACGGCCGCGATGACGTCCAGCCCTCTGCTGACGACTGTCACACCGTCGCCCGGGCAGCCTGACTGGTTCCCTTCGAGCAAGGGCGACATGAAGGCCCTGGTCCATCAGGGAATGCGATACATCCGGAACGGCGATGGACGCGAAGAACTGTACGACTTCGCCGCCGATCGGTGGGAACGCATCAACCTGGCCGCAAGTCCCGATCGTCAGCAGGCCTTGGCCGACGCCAGGGCGGCCCTTGATCGCGCTCTGACCAGAGACAAGTGACGACAGGGCGCGTCTGCTAGAATCGCCGCGTCGCCCGCCGCAGGGCTGTGCCATGGAACTCTCCATCGTTGTCCCCGTCTACCGCAGCGCCGAATGTCTGCCGGAGCTTGCGCGGCGGGTGCAGCAGGCGCTCGACGGCCACATCCGGACCTACGAGTTGATTCTGGTCAACGACGCCAGTCCGGATGCCAGCTGGCGCGAGATCGCCACCCTCGTCAAGACGCATCCCTTCGTCGTGGGACTGAACCTGCGCAAGAACGTGGGGCAGGACAACGCGATCATGGCCGGCCTGCACCACGCCCAAGGCGCGACGGTTGTCATCATGGACGACGATCTGCAGCATGACCCTGCCGACGTGCCGGCGCTGGCGCGGGCCCTCGGCACGGAGTTCGATGTGGCGTACGCGACCTTCGACCACAAGCACCAGGCGCTGTGGAAGAACATGGGGAGCTGGCTCAACGGCCGGGTGGCGACGGTGGTGCTCGGCAAGCCCACAGACGTGTATCTGTCGCCGTTCAAGGCCATCCGCCGCGAGATCGTCGATGAGATCGTGAAGTACGACGGCCCCTTCACCTACGTTGACGGCATCATCTTCGGCATCACCTCGCAGATTACACAGGTCCAGGCGACGCACCACACGCGGTTTGCCGGCCAGAGCAACTACAGCTTTCTGCGGTCGATTGCGGTGTGGCTCAAGCTCGCCACGGGCTTCTCGGTGATCCCGCTGCGGGTCACCACGCTCATTGGCGGCATCATTTCGTTCTTCTCGTTCCTGATGGCGCTCTTCTTCGTCATCCAGGCGCTGGTGCTCTCGCGCTCTCCTGAGGGCTACCCGTCCCTTATCGTCACGGTGTTTTTTCTTGGCGGCATCCAACTGATGGGGTTGGGCGCGGTCGGGGAGTACGTCGGGAGGATCTTCCTCACTCAGAACAAGCTCCCGCAGTTCACGGTCAAGGATGTCGCGCGTCACAAGGAGCGCGACGGTGGGTAGGTCCGAAGGACCAAGGACTGCGCTGGTTCTCGGTGTGTGCGCCCTGGTGCTGGCGCCAACGGTGGCGTATCGCATCGGCGTCGATCAGGGTGTGTTCGCCTACATGGGCGCCGGGCTGCTGCGCGGCGAGTGGCCGTACATTCATTCGTGGGAGGCCGATTTCCCAGGCCTGATGTTCCTGCAGGCCGCCGAGATACTCGTGTTCGGCAAGTCGATCGCCATGTTCCGGCTCTTCGATGTGTTGTTCCAGCTCGGCACGGCCTGCTTCGTGTTCCGCATTGCCGACCGCCTCAGCGGTCGCGTCGGCGCGATGGTGGCCGCCATCCTCTACTGCCTGATCTACCAGGACTATGGTCCATGGAATACCGCGCAACGGGAAGGCTTCGCGCTGCCGTTTGTGCTGGCGGGCTTCTGGATGTATCTGACGGCCGACCGCCGATCGCCGTGGCTGACGGCGGCCATCATCGGCCTTGGGATGGGATGGGCGATCACGATCAAGCCGACCCTCCTCGCGCTCGCGCTCTTCTACCTGCCGCTCGCCACCGCACTTCGCACTCGTCGGGCGGTGGCCCTGGCGATGGTCGCCGGCGCCTGCCTGGTCGCGCCATCCGTGATCTTCATCGGCATGTACTGGGCCCTGGGCGGCCTGACACAGATGTACGAAGCGCTGGTCAGCTACCAGCCCATCTACACGGCCCGTCTGCGAGGCCAGGAGCCGCTGCTGATGTACTGGATGCAGAAAGCCGGGCAACTCGGCCGCAACGCGGTTGTGCTGCCGATCGTTTACGCCCCGTTTCTGTTCAGCGGGACAGCCCGACGCGAGCGTTTCATGGTGTGGCTGGCGTTTGCCGGTTCGGTCTACAGCGTGTTCGTCCAGGGCACGTTCGCCGGCTATCACTACCTTCCGGGCATGGCGCTCGGAGCCATTCTGGTTGGCGATCTCTTTTCGACCGCAAGCGCCTGGGGTCTCGCACGTGTCCGCTCACATATGACGCGCCAGACGCATCGCACCCAGGTCATCCTGGCCTCACTGATGCTGATGGTCGCGGCGGTGTTTTACATGCGAGAGGCGCCTCTCAGGGACTTGGCCTCGCTGCACTTCCTGAATCCGCCACGAGCCAACGAGTTCAGAAACAACACCGTCTTTGACTACACCGAGTCGTACGATCTTGCGGCGTACCTGCGCGAGCGGACGCAGCCGGACCAGCCGGTCCAGGTGTGGGGCTATGAGTCGCTGGTGTACTACCTCGCTGATCGATCTGCGGCGAGCCGGTTTCAGATGTCGCATCCGCTCGTGATGCGCGTGCCAGGCCAGGCCCTGACGCCGATGCAGACGCGCTGGCGCGCCGAATTCGTTGGCGATGTCCAACGCCGCCAGCCTCCATTTGTGGCCGTGGTCCGCCATGACAACTGGTGGTGGGCGCCAGAGGAGCGAACGTCTGAGGAGCTCCTTGACGACTTCCCTGAATGGAAGGGCGTCATCGAACGCGACTATGCGCTCGAGACCACGATCGGGCGGTTCCTCGTCTACCGGCGTCTCACGCACGCACCACCGCAAGCAGGCGACAAGTAGTGTCCGGGGCCCGATGACGCGCAGCGCCGCTACCAGGACTCACGCAGGCTACATCCCCGAGCTTGACGGCTTGCGGGCCGTCGCCATCCTGCTCGTGATCGTGTTCCATTGCAGGACCGTGGCTCGTGCCGGCACTGACGGCCAGCAGTTCTTCATGAGGCTGGCCGAGGTGGGCTGGGTGGGCGTGGATTTGTTCTTTGTGTTGTCGGGCTTCCTGATCACCGGAATTCTGATCGAGACCGCCGGGCGGCCGGGCTACTTCCGCTCGTTTTACATCCGCCGCGTGTTGCGCATCTTTCCGCTCTACTACGCCGCATTGGCCAGTCTCGCAATTGGCTTTCACGTCTTCGGCATCGAACGCCTGGCGCCGGCATCGACCACGGCGGAAGTGGCCCATTGGGTCTACCTGCAGAACTGGCTGCCGCTGTTTGGTGTGGACTGGACGCGTCCGCTCGCGCACTTCTGGTCGCTCGGGGTTGAAGAGCAGTTCTACCTCTGCTGGCCCGCTCTGGTGCTGGTGTGCGCCCAGCGCGGCCGTGTGGCCCACCTGTGCCTCTGGACCATCGCGATCGCCGTGGTGATGCGAGTGGTGTTCTGGTGGGCCGGCGTCAGCGAGGCCGGCAACTTCGCGACCGTGACACGGATCGATACGCTGGCGATCGGCGGCTACCTCGCGTGCCTTCAGCGCGGCGCCGGGTGGCCCGACCTCCGCCGGCCACTGGTGACGCCGATGTTTGCGGCCAGCGCTTTGATGGTGCTGGGCGTGGCTCTCTGGGGCGGAAGCTTCTTCCGACCGACCAACAGGCACATCTTCCTCTTCGGTCTGCTCCCGGTGGCGATCTTCTTCGGCGCCGTGCTGGCGTTCACGCTTGTGGGAGATCACGCCTCACACTGGAGGCGGCTCCTCCGGAGCCGGCCCATGACTGCGATGGGAAAAGTCAGCTACGGCGTCTACGTCCTGCACTGGCCACTGGTCCTGGCCCTGCAACCCGTCTGGCCGGAACTGCCCGGAGGATTCTGGGTCCGGCAGACGACGTTTTTTATCGCCATCCTGGCGGGGTCATTCACGCTCGCGGCCCTGAGTTTCGCCTTCTTTGAAACCTGGTTTCTGAACCTGAAGGATCGCCTGGCGCCCAGGCCGACGCGCAGTCAGGAGTCGGTGAGGTCAGGATAGAAGCGGCCGGCGGGATACGCGCGGCCTCTCAACGAATCGCGGCAGTAGTCGAGAATCCGCTGCCGGATGGCAGGCGTCACATCCGCGTCACGCGTTTCCTTGCCGCTGCGCAGGAACTGTCCACCGGACACCGAGAACATGGTGGGCGGTGCCATCTCGAACACTTCCTCGTGTTCTTTCATGTAGGCGAAGCTGCATTTTCTGGCGATCAGGCCGCGCTCGTCCTCCGACAGCTCGACGCCAAGGAACACGGCCACCCGATCGATGACGCCGCCAAGGTCCCGCTTCATCTCCTCGAAGTGGACGAACAGGACATTGGCGCGCTCCAGCGACCACCGCCACCAGCCGTCCACATGCCGGGGCCACGGCAGCCAATACATCTGATCGCTCGTAAACCAGGTTGCCATGGTTTCCACCGGCGGCAACAGGGGGCCCAGCATGGAGTGATTAAAATCCACGATGCTGGCAAAACAGCTGACCGGGTGCCTGGCCACGTAAATGTATTTCGCTTCGGCGCCATAGGGACAGTGGCTGGCCGGCAAATGCGTCTTGATGAGGCGCGTCGGCCGCATCCCCACCACCGGCGCATCACTTATCGAGACGCTGTTCACCCCTTCAATCCAGGGGCTCACGGCATAGAGATGCGTCCGGCCAGCTTCCGAGAATTCGCCGCGTCCATTCGTGACAATCTGATACACGACCTGCTGCATCCATGTGGTGCCACAACGCATCTGCGTGGCGACGAACACATCCTCTGGTTGCGGGCAATACTGCCGCGCGCGCGCGAACACCTCGGGTGTGCTCACCCTGGGCGGGCCGCTCACTCCGTCATAGTCCACCACCGGCATCGTCTGACGCGACCGGCTGATGGCGACGAGGGTTCGGAGCACCGGGATCGCCGGAAGCGACAACATCCGGATCTGCCGCTTCAGTGCCCGGCGGTCAGCCAGGGACCGTCCGTAATAGGCCATTCCGGTGGTCTGCCGCTGCTCCCAGCGGAAGTACCAGAATAGGTAAGCTACGGCGGCAACACCGAGCAGCGCCGCTGCAACGGTCGCGCCGATCCAGCTCATGTGGCGGGCTTATCGGGGCGCCCAGTCACCATCTGCCAGAGCTTCCTGGCGAATCCCACCAGACGATTCCAGAACATCAAGACGACGCCCACGATGGCCGCGATCGCCGACGTCAGCGGCAGGAACGCCTCCGGCCCGATGTACAACAACACCCACGACAGCAGCGCGGGTTGGATTTCGGGAGAGGGAGGAACCATCAACATGGGCCGCTCGTGCAGAATATCATTGCGGCGTCCGCTTGGCGGCCCTCGCGTTTTCGATCAGGTCGAGAAAGCCTTCGATGACGGCGTTCTCAGACCAGTACTTTTTGGCAGCGCCGAACGCGCCAACGGCGAACGAGTCACGCAACGCCGGGTCGCCGTGCAGCCGCGCGATCGCCGCCACGAGTTCGTCGGTGTCCGAAAACAGCAGCCCGCCATTGGCCCGTTCGATGATCTCCGGGAAGGGTCCGATGCGGCGCGCGATGACAGGCGTGTGGTAGTGAAACGCCTCAATCAGCACAATGCCGAACGTCTCGTAGCCTGACGACGGCACGATGGCGGCGATGGCATGTTCGTAGTAGCGCCGCAGGTCGTGGTTTTCAATGCGGCCCAGGAACTTCACGTTGGGCAGGTCGGCGGCGAGCGCCCGCAACCGCGGCATTTCATTGCCGTCGCCGATGACGAGCCAGTCGGCATCCGGGAAGCGCCGGAAGGCGGGGATGACCGAATCGAGTCCCTTGATCCTCGCAAGGCGGCCGACCGATAGAAAGTAGGGTCGCTGCTGCGGCCGTTCAGGCATCCGCGGCGGCGGCTGCTCAGGGAAGGGCGCCGGCAGGAAGTACGGCAGCACCTCCATGGGCTGGCTCAGCCCGAACTCGCGATGTTTGGTGCGGCTGAATTCGCTGCGCGCGATGAACAAATCGACATCGGCCAACCGGCGCTTGAGCGCACCAGTGTGACGCCAGATCTGTGGCGGCCGGCGGTAACTCAGCGCGCAACGTACGCAGGCACGGACGTCACACGGCTCGCGGTTGAATCGCCACAGGACATGCGTCGGACAGACAAGCCAGTGCTCGTGGGCCACGTAGACCCGCAGGGCGGGGCCTCCGAGTTTCAAGACCCCCGGGCCTCCGACCAGAGACACGTTGCCGTAGACGATGACGTCAGGCGCCCGCTTCCGGATCAGCGCGTCGATCGCGCGGCCGTGCATGACGGGATAGCCGAGCTGGTGCGTGAGGAATGGCGACACGACGCCAAAACGGCTGCGCAGTCCGATGACCTCCACGCCGTCCTGAATGACGGGCTGATCGGGCAATCGCTTCTGTGACAGCCACTCGTACGCGTCCACGTCGTGCACGACGGTGACATGGTGGCCGCGATCGACGAGCGCCAGCGCCGTCCGCTGCACATCGATACCGTCGCCGCCGAAGTTGAATGGCGGATAGAACGTCGTCAGAAAACAGAAGCGGAGCCTGTCCATCAAAACGCCGCCTCAGCCACGCGCACGGCGTTGGCCATCAACGTGAAGGTGATGTTCTTGGCAGGCAGAAACGGGAATGTGGCGCCGTCCACGACGAACACATTCTCCAGATCACGGCTTTGGCACTGAGCAGTGGTGGTGAACGGCGCGGCGGTGCGGCTCATGGGCAACGTGCCAGCATAGTGCACGCTTGAGCCCATCGGTCTGACATGCGACATGCCGGGGGGCACGACGCAATTCAGGCTGAAGAGGCTGCGCTTGATCCGGCTCAGGGCGTTCTTGATCCGGGCCGGTTCTTCGGTGTCCGGGCTGTAGTGCAGGCGCAGGCGCGGCACGTCGTCGCCGGTCAGTTCCACGTAGCTGTCTTCGCGCCTGGTGTCTCTGAAGTTGACGTTGACCAGGCCGAGCGCGGCGTGAATCGCGCGAAAGAGATAGGTGGACGCTGCCAGGTCGAGCGGCAACCGCGAAATCAAGGGGTGCACCAACGCGGTCTTGAGCGTCGTGATTTGGCCGTGGACGTAGTCGCGCGGTGCGTCCGACTCCAGGCCCACGCCGAGGAGGTGGTATTGATACGACTCCGGCGAAAACTGCCGCCCCAGCATCCCCAGGTTCACGAACGGCACCAGCACCTGTCGATTGTCCATCAATCCGCGAAGGCGGACACGCTCGCCGGTGTGTCGCAGCAGCGACATGAGGAAGATTTTCGTCGAGAGGAGCGCGCCGGCAGCCAGGGCCACACGATCCACCGCGAACTCTTGCTCCACTCCGGTCTCGAGCGACCGTGCGACCACGGCGCGCGCGCGGTGGTCCGGGCCGATGTGCAGGTGACTGACCTCGACGCCGGGAAGGTAGTCGAACCCCGGATAGGTCTGGCATTCGCTCAGGGTCTGTGACGGCGTGTAGAGCGCGCCCCGTGGGCAGCCCCACAGGCATCGTCCGAGATAGTCGCAGGCCTGCCGGGATCCCAGCGGTTGGCTGAGCGTCGCGACGCGGGTCCGCCCCATGTAGGCGCCGGTGTTGTTGAGCCGGCCGCGCACGCGCCCGTACGAGTGCATCAGCATCTGTGAGTGCCGATCGAGTGCGAGTGGCGGCAGCAGGTGATCGTGCAGGGGCATGAACCGCGAAAGATCGTCCGGTTCGCCTGTGATGCCGATGCGGCGCGCCACCTCGTCATAGTGCGGAGCCAGGTCGCTGTAGGGAAAAGGAAAGTCCTCGATCTCGGCAGCGGTCAGAGGATAACACCCACCGGTCCAGGCTTCGGCCAGGCCGCCCCTGGCGAACGAGAAGAGTGGCGCGAAGCCGGCGCCCGAGTGAGCGAATCCTGGCGGTGGATCAAACACATAGTCCTTGCTGGGTGGAATGCCGTAATACTCGTCGTCCACGCCCGGCAGCAGTGCGGCCTCGTGTCGAGGGCCCAGGAAGTAGCCAGCCGGGTCGTCAAGCTGGTGCTTGAGCTGGTCGAGGGTCGCGTCGGGCAGAACCGCGGCGCGTCCCTGCCTTCCCACGTCCAACATGCGAACGGTGCCGCCCTTTCGCAACACGGTCAGGGCGAAATGGACGCCGCTCGCGCCCGACCCCACGACCGTCACCGTGGGCGTCATGGCGCGCCTTTTCCCATCATCGCGAGGACGATGCGCGTGGGTGTGAAGATCAGGGTTCCGACCAGCAGGCTGATGAGGGCCGCCGCGGTGCGCGCGCCGAGGCGGATGAGCAGCAGCAGAGTGGAACCGCCCAGCGCCTGGTCGATCATCGTACTGAAGGGCGGACGTGTTTCGAGAATCGCCAGCAGGAGCACCAGGCGCTTGCGCAGCGCTCCGGCGCGCAGGAACAGACTGGCGTAGGCATCCGCAATTTTTGCGCACAGGGGACTGATGCGCGCAAACGACAGCAGCGCGCGGTCGAAGCGCCCGCGAGGGGACAAGGTCGGCATTCCGGCGTGAGCGGCCCGGTAGTGGGCCGCGACGTAGTCGTCCGGATCGCAACCCAGCAGGTGTTGCGTGAAGACGCGGCACTCCGCGTTGAGCGAATCGCCGGCCAGGTCGGCCGTGGACGCGCGCGGAACCATCTGCGCCACGTTGATGAGGCTGGCCCCGAGCCGATCGTGCAGCGGATGGCTGGCGGCCACGCCGTCAAATCGAAACGACGACAGCTGCCCTGCGCTGATGGGCAACAGTCTTCCGAGTCCCAGGGCCTCGGCCATCTGCAGGGGAATGCGCAGCGCGGGGAGGGGCACATGGAGCACTCGTCCGGCCCGGCCGGTGCGCGCGACACGAATGTGCTGAAGCAGGCCTTCCATCGTCAACGTTTCCGGGCCCCCAATCTCGACCGTTTCATTCGTGAACAGATCCTGGCGGACCGTTTCGGTGATGCACCTGGCGACGTCGTTGACATGAATGGGCTGCACCCTGACCGTGCCAGTGCCTGGCACCACGATGAACGGCAGGCGTGCGAGCTTCTCGAGGCTGCCCAGGACGGGGGCGCCCGGGCCGAGGATCACTGTGGGTCGGAGGATCACAAACCGGAGGCCCGATCGCGACACGGCTTCTTCGGCGAGGCACTTGGCCAGCGCATAGTGATAGCCGGTTTTGTCGGAGAACGTCGTGGCGATCGAGCTGACGAAGAGCACCTTGGGCACACCGGCTTTGCGGCATGCATCGAGCAGGACGTCCGTCCCGCGCGCGTTCACGCGCATGTGATCCTCTGCGGACGCACGACCAGTGGCCGCGGCCAGATGGACCACGACGTCGCATGACCGCAATGCGTCCTCGTAGGACGCTGCGTCGAGCAGGTCGCCACCGATGACCGTGGTGCCTGCATGGGACATCTTCGGCACCGGTTGCCGCGCGAGCGCGATCACGGGTCGACCGAGCGACCGCAGCGCCGGCAGCAACGTCCTGCCGACGAATCCGCTTCCGCCGGTGACGAAGATCGCGTCCCGCATCGCTACGTGCCGGGAGTGTCGGCCTCGGAGGTCAGATGCTCCTCAACGATATACATCGGGCGGGGCTTGACTTCGTTGAACACCCGGCCGAGGTACTCCCCGAGAATGCCCAGGCAAATCAACTGCACGCTGCCCATGAACAACATGGCCACCATGATCGTTGCCCAGCCATCAACGGTGTAGCCCAGCAGCTTCTGCACGAACACGCTGAGGAGGTAGAACACCGCGAGCATGGCCGAGGCGTAGCCGGTCCAGGTCGCGAGCTTGAGCGGCATGGTGGAAAACGACGTGATGCCGTCGAACGCGAACTTGAGCATCTTTCGGAACGGATACTTGGTTTCACCGGCGAACCGGGGATCGCGTTTGTAGGTGATGCTGGTCTGCGGAAATCCCACCCAGCTGACGAGTCCGCGGACGAACCGATCCTTTTCGCGCAACTGCTTCAGCTGATCCACCACGCGGCGGCTCATCAGCCGGAAGTCGCCCACGTTGGCGGGGATGTGGATATTGGTGAGCCGGCCCATCAGGCGATAGAACATGGTGGCCGTGGCCAGTTTGATGGGCGTCTCGCCGGCGCGGTCGGACCGCACCCCATAGACCACGTCGAAGCCCTGACGCCACTGGGCGATCATGTCGGCCACCACTTCCGGCGGGTCCTGAAGATCGGCGTCAATGATCACGGTGCAGTCACCCTTCGCGTAGTCGATGCCTGCGCTGATGGCGATCTGGTGCCCGAAGTTTCTCGACAGCTTCAGCACGCGGATCCTGGGGTTCTGACGCGCGAATTCCGCCAGCCGCTGGTACGACCCGTCGTGGCTGCCGTCATCAATGAAGACGATCTCGTAGGTCATCCCCTCGAGCGCACCAAGCGCCTGAGTGGCACGGGCATGAAACGCGTCGATCGTCTCTATCTCGTTGAACACCGGAACGACGAGCGAGACCATGTGTCCGCGAGCCGTGTGACTAGTGGGCGCCATGCGTGAGCTCCAGTCGGCGGCCGTACTGCCAGATGCCGGCGGCCACGGCCAGGGTCAGGCCCAGCAGGAGCGTTGGCAGCCACCATGTGCCCAGCCACGTGCTGTCAGGCCTGGACGTGAGCGTCAGCACCCGGTACCAGGGTAACTGCGGTCCTTCAGCATAGAGCAGCTGCCACGATCGCATCACCGGCTCCCGGTAGACGGCGAGCACCCAGGCCTGCCCGATCGCCACGGCGGTGAGGCCGGCCTTGACGCGCCAGCCGAGCCGAATCCAGTGGTCGGCCAGGGCGAGCATCAGCAAGGGCACCAGGGGAAGCAGATAGCGAAACCCGCTGTTGAACTGCAGGCGCGAGTACTGGTTCGCTGAGGCGAAGAGCAGGAGGGCGACCCATGAGGCCCACACAAACCATCGTTCACGCGCCGGAAGAACCAGAGACGCGGGCGCGTAACGCCAGACGGGCACCACGGAGAGCAGGAGAATCGGCCCCCAGGCATACATCCCGAAGGATGGATCGAACAGGCTCTTGAAGAACAGGTCCGGCGCCGGGAGCGTGAACCCGCGCATACCCACGTTCACGTACTCGTTCTGGTGTGGCATCCAATGCTGGCCCGGCCAGAACGGATGGCCGTACATGGCCCACTGGCTGAAGAGCAGGAAGGCGATCGGCGGCAGGCTTCCTGCCACCATCACCAGCGATTCCCGAAACGACCGCTGCCACGATGCGGACGTGAGCCTGGGAATGAACAGGTAGGCGTACAGCAACGGCATGATGATGACACCGATGTAGTCGGTGGCGAGTGTCACGCCGGCAAAGAAGCCCGCCAGCGCGCGCCGGCGCACAGAGACCGGCCCCGGCTCGTGGTGGGCGAGCCAGAGCAACACAAATGATGCAAACATCGCGTACATCACGAACATGTTGTGGCCGAGGACCGTGGCCCGGTAGAACAACGGGGTGCCAAAGCCCAGCAGGAACGTCAACCATGTGGCCTGTGACGCATCCACCCCGCGCCGTCTGAGCACCCGGTAGAAGAACACGAGGAACAGCGCCGTGAGTGGTGCCATGAACAGGGCGGTTGTGATGAACGTGGCGGCGCCAAACCGCAGGTCGAGGCCGCGGGTCTTGACAAGGCGGAAGAAGTTCACGCTGTTGCGCCGCGTGGTCCGGTACTCCGCATCCGGCACGCCTTGTTCGGCCAGCCGCGCCTTGCTGTAGCGCTCGATCGCGTCAAGCACGGGATCACACAGAAACAGCGGCACCGCCGCCAGGGCAGACACAAGCACCTGGTTGCCGATGACCGAGTGCCCGTCGCGATGCACAAAAATATCGGGATGAAATCCCTGGTACTCGTCCACACGAAACGTGCCGTGTTCGGCGATGCTGAACGCCGGGTAGTGTTCCCTGACGACATTGGTGGCGAAGTGCACCGAGTACACGAGCCAGGCAATCAGGAAGATGCGCCAGGGCCGCGACGCCAGGAATGCCGGGGAGGCCACAGGCCTATGATAGCGCGAGGCTCTTGTTCCCCAGCGACGGGGCCACTACACTTTGCAGCGAAGCCGAGATGAAGGACGTGACCACTGAAGACGGCATCGCGCTGTGGTCCACACGCGCGGGCACCGAAGAGAAGCACGTGCCGTGGGGGTGGCTTGCGCTGCTCACGGCGCTCGCCGTGCTCCTGCGCGGAATCGGGCTCAACGCTGGCCTGTGGTACGACGAAATCCTGACAATGGTCGAGGGCGTGCGCGATCCGCTCTTCCAGATCGTCACAGTATTCCCCGGCAACAACCAGCACACCCTGTTTTCCGTGCTGGCACACCTGTCCATCAGCGCGTTTGGTGAACACCCGTGGAGCCTGAGGCTGCCGGCCCTGATGTTCGGCGCAGCAACGGTGCCGGTGCTCTACCTGTTTGCACGGCAATTTGCGACCCGCCGCGAAGCCCTGCTCGGCTGCCTCCTGCTGACGACCGCGTATCACCATGTCTGGTTCTCTCAGAATGCGCGCGGTTATTCCGCGCTGGCGTGTCTCACGCTGCTGAGCAGTTGGCTCCTGCTGCGGGTCCTGCGACACGGCAGGACGTCCGATGCCGTGTGGTACGGGGTTGCCGCGGCCCTCGGCGTCTACGCACACCTCACCATGGTGTTCCTCGTTGTGAGCCACGCAATCCTGTGTGCGGTTGCGGCGGGCCTGGCCGGCCGCGACGCCCCGATGTGGCGCAGAGGGCGCGTGGTCACCACCGCGATCGTGTTGGCCGCAGCGTTCACGCTGCTGCTGTACTCGCCGGTCATGTTGGACGTGAAACAGTTCTTTGTGGATCGCCCTGTCCAGGGGGTGGCGGCCACGCCCTCATGGGCCGCGCGCGAACTGATTCGGGGGTTGCAGATTGGGCTCGGCGCCGGTCTGGGTGCGCTCGCGGCAGCCGTGTTGTTCGCTGCCGGATTGTGGAGTTACCTCAGGCAGAGTCTCTTTGTCGTGGGTCTGTTCGTGCTGCCCGGCGTCGTCACGGTCGGCGCGGCTGTTGCGCTCGGACGGCCCCTCTACCCCCGGTTCGTGTTCTTTCTGATCGGCTTCGGCCTGTTGATTGCGGTGCGTGGCGCGCTGGAGATAGGACAGTGGTTCGGCCGCAGCCGGGCGCACGTCGCGGGCGCCGGCCTGGTTGTCGCGATGGCCGCCGTGTCGGTGGTGGCCCTGATTCCGAATTACCGGCTCCCGAAACAGGACTTCGAGGCCGCGTTGCGATTCGTCGAGGCGCAACGCACCGGCGACGACGTGATCGTGACCGTGGGACAGACCACCAGGGTCTATCGCGAGTTCTACCATCGAGGCTGGGAATCTGCGCCGTCCCTCGAGCAGTTTCAGAGCATCCGCGCGCGGGGCCAGCGCGTGTGGGTGGTTCACACCCTGGATCGCTACATTGAGGGCCGCACCCCGGACCTGATGCGCATGCTGCGGGCCGAGTGCGTGGTGCAGCAGGTGTTCCACGGAACAGTGGGTGATGGCGACGTCACTGTGTGCGTGGCCCCACCCGTCAACAATGAACACCGCGCCACGACCACCGCGCCATGACCACCGCGTTCCTTGAACGAACGCTCTTCCGGCTGCTTCCCGCAGGTGTTCTGCTCGTGGCCTTTGTGGGGCTCTGCGTGATGACCGGGACGGCCTGGCCCTGGGACCAGGTTGTGCACGAAGACGGCGTTCGGACCTTGCTTGCAACCGTCTTCTACGTCGAACACGGGACGAGGGAATTGTTGCCAGATGCGCTTCTGGCGCTCGCGGTGGCTGGCGCCGTCGGGTACTACTTCCCTCCTGTGCAATCGACCGCCGCCGTCGACGCCTCACGCTCGCGGCGACGACTCGGATGGGTGGTGGCCGTCACGGTCGCCGTGATCGTCGGCGGCACGCTCTGGACCGAAGGCGTTCGGACTCTCGTCGACAATCTGTCCCAATCGCACACACGTGCCGGGGCGCCCCTGGCCTGGGGCGCGCATTGGCGCTATCACCTGATTGAACGATTCGCACAGATGATGCTGGCCTTCAGCACGGTCGGCGTCTTCTGGATGCTCCGCGGCAGACCGAGTCTCCAGGACGGCCAGCGACCCTTCCGCCTCTTCGGCATCGCCCTGGTCCTGTTCGTGGCCATCACCATCGTCTTTCGCCTCACGAGTGAGCCGTTTCGCGATCCGGCGTTCCTCGGACACCAACTCCGCGAGCTCTTCACGCATTCGCTCGTGACCCTGCCGCTCGCGCTGGGCACGTGCCTGGCCCTGGCGCGAAGATATTCACCAGGAAGCTCGGTCGCCTCGGCCGATTCCATCTGGCCCATCCTTGTCACAGGCGCCGCGGCCGTACTGAGCGGTGCGTTCCTGCTCGTGGCGTCGGTGTTGGCCGATGCCCAGTCGCACGGCCAAACCGAGGGACTTGCCGGGCTGCTCTTTCCGCACTTCGCGGAGCATGCGTTGGGCTACGTCCTCGTGCCGGTGCTGGCTGGTTGGATCTACCTGACGCCTCGAAAGCCCTAAGAGGGATCCTTCAGATCCTTCATGCCTCGTGTGAGCTCAACGACTAGTCTTCGACGACGTGGGACTCGAATGACTTCCGCGCGCGCGCCCATGCGGCGTGATCGAACGACCCGTCCGTGCCGAGCGAGTCCACCAGCGCGTACGCCATGGCCATGGTGTGATGCGTGTTGTCGTGGGCGAAGAGTCCCTGCCGCCCAAACGTGATCAGGCCATCGATGTCGCCGATCCAGTGGTCCAGCACATCGAGGGCCTCGCGGTAGCCTTTCGTATAGAGGGGATACGCGTGCGGCAGGCGCCGCGTCTGCACGTGACGCACCGGCGGCAGGGGGCCAAGGCCGGCCCGCACCAGGTCGCTCGCCACCAGCGCGCCAAGGGCCTCATCGGGCATCGACCACTCCGCATCGTCCTGCGCGCACGGCAACTCGGCGCAGAGCACCGTGCGGCCGGGCGCGGTTGTCAGCGAATAGTTTTTCGGTTCTGACAGACGGCTGATCCGGATGGCCGTCTCGGGAAAATAATGCGCGTCAAATTCGGTGAACTGCTCGGCGTCGAGCGTCAGATACACCAGGACCATCGACCGCTGCTGCAACCGTTGCGTGGCCGCCTGCGGGACCGCGGGTCCGTCCGTCCGCACCAGTCGCGCGAGCAAGGTGACCGGGATGGTTGAGAGCACATAGTCTGCCGGAAAAACTCGTGTCTCTCCGGCGATAGTGGCTTCGACCCCGCGAACGCGACCACCTTCGGCAATGACGCCGGTGACGGTGGTGTTGAGGTGTACGGCGCCGCCGGCGGATTCCGCCGCGTGATGAAGGGCGTCGCTGATCTGTCCGTACCCCTTGCGCGGATAAAAGAACCGGCCCGCTCCGGGGCGCTTCGGCATTCCCGGCAGCGCACTCATCACGCGCTTGACCATCTTGCCAAGGGATCCGCTGCCGACGCGGCGTTTGGCTTGCTCCGGATCCAGGGCCGTGGGGGAGAGCCCCCAGATTTTTTGGGCGTATGGAAAGTAGAAGTCGCGGCAGATCGTCCGGCCGAGTCCACGTTCGAGGATGGACGCGAAACTCGGCTCCCCTGAGGCTCCAGTGAACGGCTTCCGGATCGCATCCGCCAGCACGCCCGCGATGAACGCAGGGTGCACGTGCTGGATGAGATCAAACGGTTTCAGTGGAAAATGCACCCATCGCCCGCGCAGTCGAATGCGTCCGTGTCTCGGGCGGTCGAGCAGGTCGTTGCCGAGCAGCGCGCGAATGTCTGCCATCACCGCGGGGGGGCACACGGGATGAAGCCGGTGGCTGCCAAAATCAACAGGGATGCCTTCGATGACGAAACTGCCGGCATTGCCGCCCACCTGGCTTCCGCGTTCGAGCAACGTCACGTTGGTCCAGCCGCGCTGCGACAACTTGTAGGCACCGGCCAGGCCCGCAGGGCCGCCCCCGAGCACCACGAACGCCGGTCGATTGCGGTCTGCCATCAGGAGGGCTTCACCAGTGGGGCATCCGGGCGTACAGATCGCGGCACCATTTGCGTGACGATCAGTCCGACCACACCGGTGACGATGAGCACCGCCTGCCAGAGAATGCCCGACGCCAGGACGGCTTCGCGCGGCGCGCCATACGGCGCGAGCAACGTGACGAGCGCGGCCTCGCGGACGCCGATGCCGCCCAGACTGATGGGAAGCACAGCGATCAGTTTGGAGAGGGGCCAGGCCACAAACCAGGCGGGCACGTCGGTTGTCACGCCGACCTGCCGGGCCAGCCAGACGTTGGTCATCACAAAGGCCGACTGTACCACGAGCGAAATCACCACCGCGCCGAGGAGCGCCCCCTTCCGGGTCATAAGCGCTCTCACGGCCGCAGTGATCGTCGCGGCCAGGCCCGAGAAGCGCTGCAATCGCATGACCACCACACCCGCGACCAGCACAGAGACGGCTCCAGCCGCGAGCCACAGCCCGGTGTGTTGAATGACGCCACTCATGCCGGGAGGCACACCCGCAAACGGCAATGCCACAACCACGAGCACCAGGACGGTGCCGGTGTCAATCAGTCGGTCGGCAATGCTGGCAAACGTCACACGCGTGACGCCCACGAGCGGCGCCAGGTACGCGCCCCGCACGATGTCCCCACCCGCAAGCCCGGGCAAACCGAGGTTCGCCACCAGCCCGGCGTATTGTGCCCGGACGCACGCCGAGGTCAGCCCGGACGCCGGCCCGATCAGCAGCCGCAGCTTCATGGCGTTCAGGTAGTGACCAGCAAAAAACACCACGACGCTGGCCGACCACGTCCAGACGCTGGTCCGGCGCAGGGCGTCGAGTACGGCGTCGAGCGGAATGATGCTGAGCAAAATCGCCACGACGACCGCCGACACGCCGGCACGAATGACCCACCGGACCATTGGTCGCTCAGTCTTTCGGACGCCAGGGTGCCTGCATCTGCAGGCGCGAGATCATGTCGGCCAGCAGTCCCACCGACCAGATGGTGATGGCCGACAAAAATGCCATCACTGCGGTTTCGGAGAGGTTCCACAAATAAATGTCCTCGACGAGCTTGGCGACGCCAATCAGGAACACCACGCCGCCAATGGGGAGAAACACCTTGAGCGGATTGAACAGCACGATGGCTCGGACGACCAGCAGGATGAAGCTCACGAAATGGGACGGTCGAATCTTCGATTGGCCTGCCCGCTTCGCGTATGCCACCGGCTCAAACAGGACGTTGTGTCCGTTCGCCAGCATCGCGAGCGTAATCGTGCTCGTGAATGAGAACCCCGACGGGCACAGGTGCATGTAGCGCAGCAATGTCTCGCGCTTCATGACGCGCTGCCCCGAATTGAGATCCGGAATCCGGACGCCGACCAGGAAACCCGCAAGCCGATTGAGCAGCCACTTGCCTGGACGCCGGATCCAGGCCACGCCGACCGCGGTCAGGCGCCGCTCGCCCACCACCATGTCGGCGCCATCGAGCCTGGCGTACAACCGCGGCATCGCGTCGGGCTCATAAGACGCATCCGCGTCCATGATCATGATGGCGGGCGCTTCGGTGGCGAAGACTCCGGTCTTGAGCGCGGCGCCGTATCCGCGGTTCCACGTATGCGCGATGACGCGAACGCCAGCGGCAGCGGCCCGCGTGCCGGTGCCGTCTGTCGAGCCGTCATCGACGACGATGATTTCGCTCGATACCGCGAGGCGCGCTAGCACGTCGCGCACACGCGCCAGGGTGCCATCAATGCCGGCGGCTTCGTTGAATGCCGGCAGGATGACCGCCAACTCAGGCACGGGCTTCGAGATGTCCATTCAGATTACCTTCTGCCGCGAAAACGGCCAGTGTAGCCTACACCGTCACGACGGATCACCCCGAGGCGCGGAGGCGCCGAGGTTCTTGGGGATATACTGATCGTGTGCGTACCCTCGCCCTCGCCCTTGCACTGGTGACCAGCCCCATTGGGGCTGCGGTGTGCGAGATGGTGTGCGCCGTTCACGATGTGGCGGCACATTCCTCGGCCACGACGCCTCAAGCGACACCGGGAAGCCACCAGCAGCATGGCGGTGTGGCGCGCGTCGCTGCGCCGACGGCTCCTTCCGCGCAGCCGGCCGCAGTACCTTCGAGCCCAGATCGCCAAACCATCAGCACCGGTCTTGCTGAGTGCCTGCCGGCGTCAGGGCAACCCGCCAGCCTTCGCGCCGCGGTCTCCACCCGGCTGATCCTTTCGGCCTGCGCGGAAGTGGTTGCGGTCGCCCCCGCACTGTCGCCTGGTCCCGCACGGACGGGCGCGCCCCCGGTCTGGACCTCACCACCCCCGCCCCTTCGATCGACGATTCCTCTCCGCATCTGATTCGCGCCATCGCATTTACTGCGTTGAAGGACGAGGTGTGCCCGCACGTCGTCCGATGGCCGAGAGTTGCGGCCCGCGAGTTTCAGTGGAGACGGACCAATGACACGACGACCGAAGATGTGGATGACGACTGGAATATTGATGGCCGCAGCGATCGCGGGAGTCGCGGCACACGAGACGACCTTCAAGGGCACGGTAGCGGCTGCCGAGAAGGCCCGTGTCCAGGTGCGCACCATCGACGATAAGGGCAAGGTCTCGGACACACCGGAGTGGTTCGAGGTGACCGCGACCACCAAGGTGATGCGCGGCGACAAAGTGATGCCCTTCGCTGACGCTCAACCGAAAGTCGGCGAGCGGATTGTCGTCGTCGTGACGCACGGCGACGAGGCCGGGATCGAGTGGACCTGTCCGAGGCACTCGCATATTGCCGAGGACAAGGCGGGCAAGTGCCCGGTGTGTGCGATGACGCTGAAGGAGCGCGCGCGACCGGCCAAGGCCGCGCGGATTAACTTTGCGGCGCAATAACTGGGGCCGGCGCCTGCAGCCACGCTCAGGCACGACCGCCTCGCGACGACGGTGGTGGGTGATCGCGGGCTTCGGGGCCGTGACGCTGGGATTGGCTGTGACCACGCGCGGCATCGGGTTTTCGGTCAGGGGGGAGCCGTCAGGTGTCGAGGCCAGGCTGGCGTATGCCGTGCGCGGCTGGCTGATGCCGCCTGGCGCGAGGGCTGCAGCCAACGCCGTGGTGCTGACCCCGGAGGTCCTCGAGTCGGGCATGGCCCACTGGGCGGACCACTGCGCAACGTGCCACGCCAACGACGGCAGTGGAGACACCGCGATCGGACGGAGCCTGTATCCGCCTGCGCCCGATATGCGCCGCGGACGCTCGCAGCAGATGACAGACGGTGAACTGTTCTACGTCATTGAACGCGGCATTCCGTTCACCGGCATGCCGGCGTGGGGCACGGGTACGGCCGAAGGCGAGCGGTTGTCGTGGGAACTGGTGCGATTTATCCGGCACCTGCCGTCGTTGACGGCAAGCGATATCACGAAGATGGAGCAATTGAACCCGAAGAGCGCGCTGCGGCCCGATTTGGAGAAGCAGATGCGCGACTTCCTGAAAGGTGGCAGGTAACGGTCATGAGACGACGAATCCAGGTAGTGCAGGCAGCGGCAGGTGCGGCGGTGTTGGTGATGTTGGGTTCGGTCGCGGGGGCGCAGTCGCCCGACGCGCCGGACGTCAAGGTCATTACTGATCTGTTTGTGCAGTACGACCGCGCGTTTGTGGCGAAAGACGTGGATCAGCTGGCGGCGTTCTACCACCCGGACGTCACCGTCTACGAAGGTGGCGGCATCAATCCGGGATGGGCGGACTATCGTGACCGTCACCTTGGACCAGAACTCAAGGCGTTCAACAACCTGAAGTTCGAGCACATCAAGGTTGTGGTGCGTCTGGTCGGCACCGATGCGGCGTACGTGACGGCGGAGTACCTGCTTGATGCCACGGTGGATGCCAAGGAGATCCGATCGGGCGGACTGGCCACCTACGTGATGATCCGCGAAGGCGGCCGCTGGAAGATTCGTCACAGCCACACATCGTCGAAGCGGCGCGCGCCGGCAACGATCACCGTCACGTCGGGCAGCCCCGTAGGAACGCGGGTCGTCACGGCCGTGGCGCGCTGAGAACGAAATGAAAAAACGAGCTTTCGTACCACCCGCCGGCGGGCCGAGCCGTCGCGCGTTCGTCAAGGGCATGGCCGCCGGTGGTGTCCTGACAGGACTGGGCGCCTTTCGTGCTCCCCTGTGGGCACAGGCCGGGTCGCGGCAGGCCACAGGTGAACTGACGGGCACCACGTTCGATCTACGGATCGGCGAAACGCCGGTGGCGTTCACCAGTCGCACGCGCACGGCGATCACCGTGAACAGTTCGCTGCCAGCGCCGACATTGCGGTGGCGCGAAGGTGACCGCGTGACTCTTCGTGTGTCGAACGATCTGGCGCACGACGACACGTCCATCCACTGGCACGGCGTCCTGCTGCCCGCCAACATGGATGGTGTGCCGGGGCTGAGCTTTCACGGCATCCGTCCGGGCGAGACCTTCTCGTACCAGTTCGATGTGAAGCAGTCGGGGACGTACTGGTACCACAGCCATTCCGGGTTCCAGGAACAGTTGGGCCTGTACGGCGCGCTCATCATCGATCCGATCAGGCCTGCGCCGTTTGCGTACGACAGCGAGCACGTCATCGTGCTGTCGGACTGGACCGATGAGAACCCGGAGCGCGTGTTCGGCAAGTTGAAGAAGCAGTCGGACTACTACAACAGGAACAAACGCACGTTGGGCGATTTCTTCGCCGACGTGCGCAGGCAGGGCCTGGATGCGACGCTGGCGGATCGGAAGATGTGGGGCGAGATGCGGATGTCCCCGACAGACCTGGCCGATGTCACCGCCGCCACCTACACCTACCTCATGAATGGCACCGCGCCGGCCGGTAACTGGACCGGACTGTTCCGGCCGGGCGAGAAGGTGCGCCTGCGGTTCATCAACGGATCGGCCATGTCGTATTTCGACATCCGGATCCCGGGGCTGAAGATGACGGTGGTGGCGGCCGACGGGCAGTACGTGCATCCGGTCAGCGTGGATGAATTCCGGATCGCGGTGGCGGAAACCTTCGACGTCATCGTAGAGCCCGCAGGGCAGGAGGCGTTCACGATCTTTGCCCAGTCCATCGATCGATCCGGCTTCGCCGCCGGCACACTCGCCGTGCGGCACGGCCTGCGCGCTCCCGTGCCCGACCTCGATCGCCGGCAGTTGCTCACGACGACGGACATGGCCATGTCGCACGACGGGATGGCCGGACACGACATGTCGAAGATGGCCGCGGCCCCGGCCGCCGCGGGCGCCGCCGACCCGCACGCGGGCCATAACATGCCGGCGGCGCCAGCCGCCACCACCGCCGCAACCAACCCGGGGATGCAGATGCATCCCGAGAGCGAGCGTGGCAATCCGCTGGTCGATGGGCAAGCGATGAGTCCAATGGCGCGTTTGGACGACCCCGGCGTCGGGCTGCGTGACAACGGGAGGAAGGTGCTGACGTACGCGGATCTTCGCAGCCTCCTTGATGATCCGGATGGTCGTGATCCAAGCCGGACGATTGAGCTGCACTTGACCGGGCACATGGAAAAATTTGCGTGGTCGTTCGACGGCGTGAAGTTCGCGAGTGCCCAACCGCTGGAGCTGAAGTATGGCGAGCGGGTGCGCATTGTTCTGGTGAACGACACGATGATGTCGCACCCCATCCATCTGCACGGCATGTGGAGCGACGTGGAAAACGACGCCGGTGAGTTCCAGGTCCGCAAACACACGGTTGACATGCCCCCTGGGACGAGGCGCACCTATCGAGTCCGCGCCGACGCGCTTGGTCGCTGGGCCTTTCACTGTCACCTGCTGCTGCATATGGAAGCCGGCATGTTCCGGGAAGTGAAGGTGGTCGAATGAGTCGCGCCCTCGTCGCGTTCTTCGTGGTCGTCGTAACCGCAGTGTGTGCAGCAACGGCTGGCGGACAGACGCCGCCCCCACCACCACCGTCACCACCGCCGACCGAACAGGCGCCGCCGAAGCAACCCATTCCTCCGGTGACCGACGCCGATCGCGCCGCGGCATTCCCGCAAGGCATGGCCGGCCACAGCATGGGGGGCGAGGGCATCAACTTCATGGTGCTGTTTGATCGCGCCGAGTGGCAGGGCGGCCGCGCCGGCCATGCCCATTGGGACACCAAGACCTGGATTGGCGGCGACATCAATCGTCTCTGGATTCGCGCCGATGGCGAGACCGACGACGGCCGCATCGAACAGGCGTCAGGCGAGGTGCTGTGGGGGCACAGCTTCTCCCGATGGTGGGACGTGGTCGCTGGGGCGAGACAGGACTTCCGGCCCGGACCCGGACGGACCTGGGCGGCGGTCGGCCTGCAGGGGCTCGCGCCGTACTGGTTCGAGGTGGAGGCCACGGCCTATGTTGGCGAGGGCGGCCGCACGCGGCTTCGGCTCGAGGTCGAATACGAACTGTTGCTGACCAACAAGCTGATTCTCCAGCCGGTCGTCGAGGTCGAGGCGTTCGGCAAAGCCGATCGCGCGCGCGGCATCGGCGCAGGCCTGTCCTCGCTCGAGACCGGTCTGCGGCTGCGCTATGAACTCAGGCGCGAGCTGGCGCCGTACGTCGGCGTGACATGGGATCGGAAACTGTTCGGGACTGCGGATCTGGCGCGGGCCGCGGGCCAGAACGCCGGCGCCGGCCGGCTGACGTTCGGGCTCAGGACGTGGTTTTAGACTGTGTATCGCCCGCGGGCCGAAGGGCATGAAGGCCCCCTCCGCACCCCTCGCAACGGTTCGCACATCAAGGTTGGACGGCGAACGGGCGTGCCAATCAATGGCCGCAGTCGTTCCACAGGTGGATGACAGGCTCATCCAGACCATGGTCATAGCCCACGATGCTGACGGATGCTGGGACCAGATAAAAATGGCGTCCTTCCCGGGCAGCCAGGCCCAGCCAGCGAGCGGCGAGGACGCGCAAGAGATCGCGATGGGCGAACAGCAGGACGTTGCCCGGACACGATCGCACTCGGCCGATCACACGATCCGCACGGACGCCGA
>CAZAZR010000016.1:0-19573 GCA_964489685.1 uncultured Solibacteraceae bacterium
GAAGGAGATCTCCTTCTCGGATGGCGCCTTCACATTCCAGGACGCGAGCGCCCGGATGTCGTCGGCCTTCACGAAGCCGTTGTCTTCGCGGCGCAGCAGATTCTCGAGCAGGATCTTCAGCGAAAACGGCAGGCGAGACACTGCCGGGAACCCTGCGGCTTCAAGCGCCGGCAGACTGAAGAAATCAACGGAATCCTCACCAATGGTGAGCGTTTGGCGAGTGTGAAACGAATCGAGCGACATGATGTACGCGTCCTTCTCCGACTGACAACTATCGACCAAACACCAGACCCGCGACGAACGTCGGAGACACGCGGGCGCCTTCTTCCCCAAACGTGATACCGCTGCGGCGAACCACGGCCCGCGCTTCGACACGAATCGCCAGGCGCCCGAAGAGGCCCGATGGCGCCTGCCGCACCAGAAAGTGCGCAACACCGCCGAGGCTGGCGCTCGCGCCGTTCCCCACCAGTGCCTGGTCGGTGGTGATCTCGCGAAATGCCCCGGCGCCACCGCGCACGAACGCCGATAGCCGCCCGCGGTGAAGCACCCGGTACGCCACTGCCACTTCGCCCCGGAACTGCTGCACGCCCTGCGTGAGCGAGACGTCTGGTACGTCCTCGAAATCTCCGGAGATCCGGCTCTCGAAGTCGGCCTTCAGCCATCCGATAGCGACCTCTGCGCGCAGTTTGTCACGCAGCCGCCACGACAACCCGCCTTCCAGCCCGAGGCCTGACGTGATGCGGTGGCTCGCGCGAAACAGCGTCAGCGAATCGCCGCCCGGGCTCAACAAGCTGGCATTGGTGTCGCCGGCCGACTCTGTGCCGGTCACCAGGGCGCCGATCCCGAGTTCCCATCGAGGTGTCTGCGCCGCCGCCGGCGTGACCGCACCGGCACACACGAGAAGTGCTCCCACGAAGGCCCTCGTCATTTCGACACCACTTTGATCTCAATCCTCGGTCCCGATCCACCGCGGGGCACGGCGACCAGCGACGAGTAATACGCCGGCCTGAAATTGATATTCACCGTCGTCTCCTCGTCAAAATAACTCGTCACGTCCGCATCATCGAGTGGCTCGGCCCGCACGACGTAGAGGCCAGGCGTCAGGTGGCCGATGGTGAACTCTCCGTTGTTGTTGAGCGTGAAGCCGCCGACCAGCTCACCGGTCCGGGTGTTCAGTGCCGTCACGTGCGCGCCGAAGAAGCCGGTCCCACCCAGCGTGATCCGGCCCCCGATTGCACCACGACCGGCCGACGCGGCACCGCTCGCGTAGATGTCACCAAGACCTGCCCGATCGTCGGCTTCAAGCGTCCGGTCTTCGACGTTGCCGGCCGGATAGGCGATTGGGAACATGACGGCACGCTTGCCCAGCACACGCCGGCCTCCCGTGGACGTGACCTCAGTTTCGCCCAATCCCGAGTGACCCAGTCCCAGCAGGTGTCCCACTTCATGCAGACCAACCGACTCCAGGTCATACCGCGGCGCCTGTCCCGCCGCAGCCGTGGACCACGAAAATGCCGTGTTGAAGAAGATGTCCGACTCGATGATCTGGCCCGTCAGTTCGTCGATCTCGAACGTGGCTGCCGCGAGCGTCCGCTGAAGGTCAGGCCTGGCGCGAAATCCGATCACGTTGATGCCGTCGGCCACGAAGGGCTCCGAGACGGTGAAGCCCGAAAAACCGTGCGTGAGCGTCACCCCGGGCACTGATGCCCATGTGCCAAACGCCCGAGAGACGGTCGCCTGCAACTGCGGGGCCGTCACGCCATCGACATCGCGGTTGGTGACGAAGTATTGGATGGGCCGTGTCCAGCGGATGCCGACCACGCCATTCGGCGTGAGGACGCCGAGTTTCAGGTAGGCCTGTGTGGTGGCCACAGCTCCCACAGACAACACGCAAAGGATCAGGGCTCCGGTCACGCGGCGGTTCACCGTGCGCCTCCGGCGACCACGAGCCGCACAAGAGACTCAAACTCGCCAAGGGGAAGCGCCTTGCGCCGCACGTCACCCCTGACCACGGCGCCCGTAGCATTTGTGGTGACGCCCGCCAGCACGGGCGATGCGACCGTCACTGCGCCGGTGCTCGACGACGTGACCCGGTAGATGCCTTGCGAGAGGCCGACAGGCCAGAAGGCGTTACCCGGTGCACGCCTGAGGAAGAACACAGCCTGCTGGCCAACCCGCATGACCGGGGCTCCAGTCATGACCGTGCGGTACCGGCCCATGACGCCGCCGGGGACACGCATGGACACAAACGCGTCGGCGGAGCCCTTCAGGACGGCGTCGACGCCAATGGTCACCACGGATTCGACATCGCCGGCTGCGGAGCGCACGCTCCGCACGTCGGTCACACGGCCGCGAACGACCGCTGCCGATTCCGAGACCACCTCACGAAACTCGGCCGACAGGAACGTGGACGCGGTGAGCGCCCCAGGCGAGAGGACGAGCCCCACACCAATGACGACGACCAGAAGCATGCGCTGCATGCGTCAAGTTTAGTGCACCCGGAACTCCATCTGGAGCACGACCGTTGTGGGCACGGCTTTGCCATTGAACGTGCCAGGAGCGAACACCCACTCCCGAGCGGCGAGCAACGCCTGCTCGTCGAGGCCGTATTCCGTGTCGAGCGACTTGGTCACCCGGGCGTTCCGTACCCTCCCATCGGCGCCCACCACCACCTGGAGTTCCACGACACCCGCAATCCTGGCGCGCAGTCCCTCTGGGGTGTACTTCGGGTGCGTCTGGCGCATCAGCCTGGGGAGCACTACACCAGGGGCGTTGACTTCGTACGGCGCCTGCGCGGCCGAATCGTCCGTCCGCGGCGTCACCACCGGGTCTCGCGGCGCCGGCCACACGTCGCCGTCGGCGAACTCGACATGAAGAACACTGAACGTCACGTGAACGGGCCCATCGGTCGCCAACCTCGATGCACTGCCGGTGTCGAGGAGACCACTATTGAGTTCGACGGTGCCGCCGGACGCAATCCACGTTGGCAGTGGCGCACTGTTGAAGACGCGCGGCTTGGCTGTGGGCGCCGCGTCGGACGTGATGCGCGCCTGCAGGGTGACGCGACGAATGGGTCTGGCGCCGCGGTTCTGCACCGACACCCTGACGAACTCGCCAGGCTCGATCGTCATCGTCATGGACACGACCGATGCTGGGTCACTCTCTGCCGCCATCGCAAAGCCAAACGAGACTTCCCCACGCCCCCGCGGGGCTGATTGATCTGGCGCCTCATCCACCGTGAGCGCCTTCGCCGAAATCGCAGGCGCCGAAACAACGATGGCCGCATCCTTTTCACCGGCCGTCAACACCATGACGGGAACGCCAGCCACCGCGACGACCGCCGCGATCGCGAGCTTCCTTGTGAGTGTCAATGTCATATTCACCCCGACCCTCCATTCAAGGACCGACGAGATTCGCCGTTCCGCGTCCATGGCGCCAGGTCGCGCCATGGCCAGATGCCACGCCGCGCGGCTCGGTGAGCACTCACCTGAGGCCATGAATGCAAGCAGCATCTGGGCGTAGGCCGCACGGTCGACGCCTGACGCCAGCACCGCTTCGTCGCTTGCGGCCTCAGCCAGCGCCTCCAGCCGCCGACGCAGCCACCAACTCGCCGGGTTGATCCACGTGAGCGCGCGATACAACGCCGCCGCCCGCATCGTCGCCACATCGCGCCGAGCGACGTGGGCGAGTTCATGCACCAACACGGCGTGCAGGGTCGGCTTATCCCAGGTTCGCCATGTCTCAGGCAGGACCAGGCGGGGTCGCCAGACACCGCAGGCGAACGGTACGCGTACCAGTGCGCTCTCCAGCACGCGTGGCATGCCGCGAATACCGTCGGAGGAACCGAGGCGACTCAACAGGTCTTGAAGGTCGGCATCGGGGATCTCGCGCGCGCGCCGAATCAGTCGATTCGTCAAGCGCCAGCCCCACGCCATGCGCAGCAGCAGGAGCGCGACGCCGAACAGGTAGATCACACCGCTGATCCAGGCGGCCCGCTCGGCCGTCCACGGCGAGGTGGCGTCCGAAGCCAGGGCGTCTCGCTCCCCAAACTGGTTGCCCGCAGGGGTCGTTCCCGTGACGACGAACTCGGACGTCGACAGCGCGGCGAGCAGGGGAACCTTCACATCCGGCATGTAGGTCATGACCACCGGCATCAGCCAGGCGGCGAGCAACACCAGGGTCCAGACAAAAAGTCTCGTGCGCGCCAATGCGGGCCGGACCAGAGCCAGACCAAGCCCGACGAGCGCGACCAGCACAATCAACCTGAGCGCGTATTCTGTGGCAAGGGCTGTGAGTGTCATCGCTTCTTCTCCCCGGGCTGCGCTTTCGCATCGGAGATACGACGCGTGAGGCGTTCGAGCTGTTTGGGACTGAGCACTGCGTGATCGACGAGCCCTGCGACGAGTGCTTCGGCCGAGCCACCCCAGAACCGATCGATCAGGTGCTGCACGGCCCGCGTCGCCACCGACGCTGGTCGTTCGGCCGCGCGATAGATATACGTGCGGCCTTCGGTGGAGTGCGTCACGTAACCCTTGGCTTCAAGCCGCCGCAGCACGGTGCGAACGGTGGATTCCTTCATGGGCCACGCAGCGGCCAGCGCCTGCCGACAGGCATCGGCGGTCACGGGCCCGTGCGACCACACATGGTCCATGACGCGCTGCTCCACATTACCGAGGGGACGCGGGTGGGCGGGAGTGTTCACCATGTAATGCTACATTTTGTAGCAGTACGCGCGATCGCCTGTCAACTTGTGCATCCGGCCCCCTCGGCCTGGGTTTCAAGGCCGGGAAGTCTCTGACACGCGCCTAGCGGCAGGCGCGCAGGACAGCGGCCGCCGCGCGGTCGGAGGCACCGGGCCCACCGAGTTTCTGGACGACTTCAGCCAGGTCCAGACGCATGCGATCGGCGCTGGCCGGGTCCATCAGCAGCGTGCGCGCTTCGTCGGCCACCGCCTCAGGCGTGCAGGCGTCCTGAATGAACTCCCGCACCACCTGGCGTCCGGCGACCAGGTTCACCATGCCGTAGTTGGCGACGCGAATCACGCGTTTGCCGATCGCGTACGTCACCGGCGACACGCGATACACGATCACCATCGGGCGCTGGTGCAGCGCCGTCTGCACGGTGGCCGTCCCCGAGGCCGTAATCACCACGTCAGAAGCGGCGAGTGCGTCATCTGTGGCGTCGGACATCATCGCGAGCGGCACACCGGCGGCGCGCAGTTGATCGAGGGGCCCGAAAAACACGTCGTCGAGCGCGGGAGCGCGGGCGACCAGGAATTGCACCCCCGGCACGTCGCGCGCCAGCCGCGTTGCCGCCTCGACCAGCACCGATAGCAGCAGTCGCACCTCGTTGGGCCGGCTGCCAGGCAGGAGCGCCACGATCGGCCGGGCCGGATCAAGTCCGGCCGCGCGGCATGTCTCTTCACGCGAACGCGTGGCCACCGCCAGATCGATGAGCGGATGCCCCACGAACTCGACGGGCAGCCCGGCACGTTCATAGATCGCCTGCTCGAATGGAAAAATTACCAGCATCTTCGACACGTATCGCGTGAGTGTCTTCAGGCGGCCGGCGCGCCACGCCCAGAGCTGCGGGCTGATGTAGTACACGATGGGGATGCCGAGCGTGTGAACCCGCGGCAGCAGCCGAAAATTGAAGTCGGGAAAGTCGATCGCGACGAACACGTCGGGCCGCCGGTCGCGCGCGGCGTCGCTCAGCGTGCCGAGCATCGTCCACGACCGGCGCACCACCGAGAGCGCCTCGGTGAGCCCGGTGACGCTGAAGCCGTGATAGTCACCGATCAGTTCGGCGCCGGCGCCCGCAAGGTGCGCACCGCCGAAACCAAACGCGGTTGTCGCCGGGGCTTGACGCTGGAGCGCACGCACCAGTGCACCGGCGTAGAGGTCGCCGGACGGCTCGCCGCACGAGATCATGACGCGGCGTGAAGACGCGGCGGGCACGGGCTCAGTCACGTCTGTCGCCGCCGGCCTTGCGCAGGTTCGGCGCACTCAAATCCAACTGAGCGATCGGAATGCGTTCGAACTGATCGAACCCCATCGCCTTGAGCTGGCCCACAAACGTCGAGGCATCCCCGACCAGGACGATCGAAAGACGATCGGGAAACAGGAACTGCCTGGCCACCCGCTGAATGTCGGCCACGGACACTGTGGTCACTTCCTCACGGTACGTCTCAAGTTCATCCAGGCTCAGGCCGAAAAACAACTGGTTGAGCACCTGCATCGCAATCGCGGACGGCGTCTCGATGGCCAGCGGGAAGTTGCCCGACATGTAGTCCTGCGCCCCACGCAACTCGCGCGAATCCACGGGCTCCTTCTGGATGCGGAAGAACTCGTCCACGGTCAGGCGCAGGACCTCGCCGGTGGTTTCGGACCGCGTATCCGTCTCGGCGATAAAGCTGCCGCCGAACTTGTAGGCCCGGAAGTTCGCCGACGCGCCGTACGTCAAACCGCGGTCGCTCCGAAGCACGCCGAACAACCGGTTGGCCCCCTCGCCACCAAGGATGCGCAGGGCCATGTCGATCGGCACGTATTCCTTGTGCGTGCGACTCACGGCAATCTGGCCCACGCGCACTTCCGTCTGTACGGCGCCGGGCCGGTCCACCACCACCAGCCGCCGTGTGGGCGGCGGTGGTTCGTCAAACGTCATCACAGGCACATCAGCTTTCGCCCAGCTGCCGAAGGCTTTCTCTGCCGCTGCAAACGCCTCCTCGTGCGTCAGGTCACCCACGATGGCGAGCAGCGCGTTGTTGGGCACGAACCAGTTGCGATGAAACGCCACCAGGTCATCGCGGGTGATGCGCTGAATCGCGTCCACCGAATTCGGTCCCGGGCGCCCGTACGGATGAAAGCCAAACACGAGCCGGTCAATCAAGGCGTTGGCGATGTACTCCGGATCCTCGGCGCTGACCTGCAGGCCCTGAATCGCCTGGTCCATCTGGCGCCGAATCTCCGCCGCCGCAAAAGCCGGTCGCCGCGCCACCTCAGACGCCACATCCAGCGCCAGCGCCACCTGGTCTTTGACGATGGCGCCGTTGATGAAGGTCACTTCATTGGCCGCGCCAACGGCCAGAATGCCCCCGGCAGACTCGATGGTGTTCGCGATGACTTCCGCCGATCGCGTCGCCGTGCCCTGGTCGAGCAACGCCGCCACGAATGACGCCACCCCCGGCTTGGCGGACGTGTCCTGCGCGGCACCGGCCCTGATGAGCAGCCGAAAACTCACCGCCGGCTGCTCGTTCTGCGAGACTGCCAGCACCTGCAGACCGTTGGGCAACGTCTTGAGCTTGTAGTCCGGGAAGTTCACCCGCGGCGCCTGCAACGGGCGCGGCGGCGTCTCGGTCGGCCACTGCCGAACCTGGGCCATCCCCGAGGCACCGGCACCCACGACCAACAGCGCCACAACAATGCGCAGGCTCATCGGTCACCTCCCCCGCCCTGGGCCGGCGTGCGCGCCGGGCCCGGATTGATGGTGATGAGGAAACGCGACTCGGGCGTGAAGTACGTCCGCGCCACACGCTGAACATCTTCCACCGTCACCTTCTGAAAGAGATCAAACTCGCCATCGGCGGTCGTGATGTCGTTGTGAATCACCACCGCGTGCGCCAGATGCAGGGCCTTCTGCTGAATCGTCTCGCGGCCCAGAATGTAGTCGCGCGCGAACTGACGCTTGGCCCGATTCAGCTCTTCGGCCGTAATCGGCGCGGTCTTCATGGCATCCACCTGGGCCGTCAACTCCTTGAGCGCCGTCTCGGTGGACCGCCCCTGGGGAATCACCGCCACGGCGTAGAACAGGTTGGGATGTTCGATCAGCTTGGCGTCACCAAATGCCGCAAGGGCCAGCTGCTTCTCGTACACCATCGAACGGTAGATGCGTGAACTCTGGCCGTCAGAGAGCACCTTGGCCAGGATGTGCAGCGGATACGCATCCGGGTGGCCGTCATTGATAATGGGATAACCCACGACCACTGCCGGCAGCGGCCACGGCTGCTCCACCGTGAAACGCCGCTCAGCCGTCGGTTTGGGCTCCTTCGGAATGTCGCGCGGCACGGGCTTGCCCTGCGGAATGCGGCCGAAGTACTGCTGCACCAGCGTCAGCGCCTGTTTGGAATCAAAGTCGCCGACCAGCGTCAGGGTGGCGTTATTCGGCACGTAGTACGTCTCGTAGAACCCGCGCACATCAGCGATCGTCGCCGACTCCAGATCCTTCATGCTGCCAATCGTCTGGTGCTTGTAGGGATGCGTCGTGAACGCCTTGTCGAAAATGACTTCAGAGAGGCCGCCATACGGCACGTTGTCCACACGCATCCGACGCTCTTCCTTGACCACCTCACGCTCGCTGAGGAACTTGTCCTCGCTCACTTCGAGCGAGCCCAGCCGATCCGCCTCAAGCCACAACACCAGCGGCAGGTACTGCGCAGGCACCGTCTGCCAGAAGATCGTGGCATCTTCGTCCGTGGACGCGTTGGCCTGTCCACCAATGCTTGTGATCCACGACGGATGCTGATCGGCCCGCACGTTCTTCGACCCTTTGAACATGAGGTGCTCGAACAGGTGCGCAAACCCGGTGCGGCCGGCCTTCTCGTCTTTGGACCCGACGTGATACCAGAGCGACAGGTGGATGATCGGCGTCGAATGATCTTCGAGGAACACGACCTGCAGCCCATTGGGCAGCGTGGTCATCGTGTAATCGAACTTGGGTGGACGGACGATGGTGTCCTGAGGCGTTGCGCCGAGGGACAACAACACCGCGCCGGCAACGGCCAGCGCGCGACTCGTTGGGTTTCGCAGCATTGCTGCTGATTATAGCGGTCCCGTGCTGCCCTTGCGATACCGCACGGCCCAACGGCGCCACTGCCCGATCGGAATCGCAGGAATGCCCGCGTAGGTCTGCCCGCCGGCCAGGTCGCTCATCACCGCGGACTTGGATGCCACCAGTGCGCCTTGTCCCACGCGGACGTGATTGATCACGCCCACCTGGCCAGCCAGCACCACATCGTCTTCGAGCACCGAGGAGCCGGCAATGCCGACCAGCGCGGCGAGCCTGACGTTTTTGCCGATCTTCACGCCGTGGCCGACATGGACGAGGTTATCGATCTTGGTGCCCGCGCCAATCCGGGTCTCGCCAATCGCGGGCCGGTCCACGGTCGAGTTCGCCCCAATCTCCACATCGTCTTCGATGACCACAATGCCGACCTGGGGGATCTTGGTGTGAGTGCCGTCGGGCCGCGTGGCGTATCCGAACCCTTCGCTGCCGACAACGGCGCCGTCCTGCAGGGTGACGCGGTCACCCACGACCACCCGATCGCGCACGGAGACATGGGCGTGAATCACGCAGTGTTCGCCAATGCGGGCCTGCGGCCCGATGGCGACGTGCGGGTACAGCACCGTGTGGGCGCCAATCACGGCGCCGGCGCCGACCGAGGTGAACGGGCCGATTGACACGCCCGTGCCGACCTGCGCCGTCGGATCGATCGTCGCCAGCGGATCAATGCCCGGCGCCACCGCCACAATGACTGGCGTGAGAAGCGCGATGGCGGACGCACACGCCACGGCCGGCGTCGGTGTCCGAAGGATGGAACACGGCGCGCCGGTGAGGGTGTCGTCGGCAAGGATCGCCGACGCGCGGGTGCCCGGCACCTGCGACGTAAATTTTGGATTGGTCAGAAACGTGAGGTCGCCCGGACCAGCATCATGCAGGTTGTTGACGCGGGCAATGGTGCGGGCCGCGTCGGCGTCGGTGGCATTCTCGAGCCGGCATCCCAGGTGCGCGGCGAGTTCAGCAAGAGTCACGCGCGAAGAATAGCACCGCGCTCCGCCACGCGTCGCATGAACACCGACAACCGGGCGAGACCCAGGGCGGCCGCAATGGCTTCAATGCGCTCGGCCCTGGTCGTTGGCTCAAGTGCGAGCACCTCCTGAAGGTCCGAGAGCGGTTCAGAGGGGTGGGTCGTCCACAGGGCGGCATCCATCCCCTTTTGCGCGCCACGGAACGAGAAGAAATGCCCGACGCTGCGGAAGATGAAGTAATACGCGATGAAGTTCGGACCAGGCACAAACGCCAGCGGCGTCTGGGCCACCACGATGGCGGCATCGATGAAGCACCACCGCCGGTGTTTGGCATAGTCCTTCTTGAACTCCGCCATGGCGATCTCCAGAGCGCGCGCCGAGGTGATCGTCGGCGGGTGGTGGAGCCTGGCCCCTGAGGCATGGCGCATGTGCCACAGCAGCCGCTGCTCGGCGACGGCCGCCGCGAGTTTTCGTTTCACAAAACGCGTGATGCGGCCGCCGGTTTCGGCCGGTGCCTGTCCATCTTCCTGACGCCGCTCCTCCTCTTCACCTTCCGCCAGTGCAAGACGAAATTTGTCCGCGAGATACCCGAAAAAGGACCGCCGGGCGGCAGCCTCCCCTGCTTGAGGAACGGGCTCGGGTGGCGGCTCACAGTACAACTCGAACGTCGGTTCACTGCCTGGCGGCGCCAGTGTCACCGGCAGAAGAAATACCTCCATCAGCAGCGTGCCACGCGACCGGCTACCGACGAATGCGAGCTGGAGGACGAACGCCCCCGGCCGGCAGCACCGGCCGCCCGGCCTCCGCCCAGGCCGAGAACACGGCGCTGGCAACGCCCGAGGCCGCCTCGCTCAAGCGGCGCTCGAGCACGGGCTTCACGCCCTTGAGGAACGCATCAAAGTACGGCGCATCGTAAAACTCGCGACCTTCGGTGGCCGTCCGGTCCGCCGCCAGTACGGCGTCCACCAACGCCTGGCTGTCGATGAGCGTCTGGAACATGAAGTCGCGGAATGCCGGAATGACGATGATCTTGACCGGCGTCAGGCTCAGGGTCTTCTGGTTGCGCAACACCAGTTCCGTTTCAAAGCGCGAATGAATGCCGCGCTGATTCGTCGCCTGGCCGTCGTAACTGATCACCGCGTGGAACGGCTGATGCGCGTCTTCGATGTAATGGGCGAGAACCGCGACAAAGTATCTGGCGTTGTCAGCCGCAAACGGCGCATTGGGCTGCCCCATTTCCTTGAAGGCACCGACCAGCTTGTTGTAGATCTCCTCGGCCCGCCACGGCAGGCGGCCGTAGCGGTTGGCGGGTCCGATCCCGTACTTGGCCACATAGGCGTCGTAGTCCCGGGGAATGTTCAGGAACGGCGCCTTCGTGCCTTCCTCGAAATCCATGTCCAGAAAATGGTTGGGCGGCTCCTCGCCACGCTCTCCGCGCAGGTCAACCGTGCGCCACAAATCAGGGTCCACCGAGTGCTCAGAGATAAACGCGCGCTCTGAGACAAAAAATGGCCGGATGGGTTCGGGCAATCCATCGATCGCACGTTCGGTAATCCAGCGGTGCACGTCCATGCCCCACGCGCCGGTCCCGGCGGTTGAGACAAGGACACCCGCTGTCACACACGCAGTCCAGAAGAGACGCGTCATCACCCGCCCAGGCACTCTCATGCGCCCATGCTAGCATCCCCGGATGGCGTCGACGCTCGAGCCGAATGATGTTGACCGAATCGCGACACTGGCGCGACTGACCCTCACGCCGGACGAACGACTCCAGTTCGCCCGGCAGTTGAACGACGTATTGCGTTTCGTGGAACAGGTCCGTCAGGTGGATACCACCGGCATCGCCGCGACGTCACATCCGCTGCCCGCCGAACCGGCGTGGCGCGAAGACATTCCTCGCCCCTCGCTGTCGAATGCCGACGCGCTCGCCAACGCACCCGACGCCAACCGTGAGGCGGGGCTCTTTCGCGTACCCAAGGTGATTGGATGACCGGGACTGTCCGGGCCGGCGTCGAAGCCGCCCTTGCTCGCATCGCCACCTCCCAGCCGGCGCTCCAGGCGTTCCAGCATGTGGCCGCCGAACGCGCCCTGGCACACGCCGACGTCCTCGACCGCGCGGACGCCCCTGCCGGGCCGCTGCACGGACGTCCGCTCGCGATCAAAGACAACATTGTCGCGCGCGGCATCCCCACCACGGCCGGGTCGAAGATCCTCGAAGGGTACCAGTCGCCGTACGACGCCGCGGTGGTTGAACGCCTTGAGGCCGCCGGTGCGGTGATTGTCGGGACCACGCGATGCGACGAATTTGCGATGGGGTCATCCACCGACAACTGCGCGTACGGGCCGGCCCACAATCCCTGGGATCTGACGCGCACGCCTGGAGGGTCAAGCGGCGGGTCGGCGGCGGCGGTCGCAGCGTCGCTCGTGCCGATCGCGTTGGGGTCTGACACCGGCGGGTCGATCAGGCAACCCGCGTCGCTCTGCGGGGTCGTCGGGGTGAAGCCCACGTATGGCCGGGTGTCGCGCTACGGCCTGATGGCCTTCGCCTCGTCGCTCGATCAGATCGGTCCGCTGACGCGCACTACGCGTGAAGCCGCCGCGGTCCTCGAGGTCATCAGCGGACATGACGCGCGTGATTCGACCTCAGCTCAACAGCCGGTGCCGGCGTTCGTCAAGGCGCTCACCGGCGATGTGCGGAACGTTCGTATCGGTGTGCCCCGGCACCTGATTACAGACGATGTGGATGAGGACGTGCGGGCGGCGTTCGAGGCGGCCCTTACGGTGGCGCGATCGCTCGGCGCGGAGGTGCGCGACGTCGAATTGCCGAATGCCAACCGGGGCATTGCCGTGTATTACCTGATTGCCACGGCCGAGGCGAGTGCCAACCTGGCGCGGTATGACGGCGTGCGCTACGGTCTTCGCGCCGCGGGCGTCTCGTCGTTGGCCGACCTGTACGAACGGTCGCGGCACGACGGATTCGGCGCAGAAGTGAAACGCCGCATCATGCTTGGCACCTACGTGCTCAGTGCGGGGTACTACGATGCGTATTACCTGAAGGCCCAGCAGGTGCGCACGCTCATCGCCCGCGACTTCGCTCGCGCGTTCGAGACGGTTGATGTGGTGGCGCTGCCGACGTCGCCGTGTGCCGCGTTCCGTCTGGGGGAACGCGTGGACGATCCCATCCAGATGTACCTGGCGGATGTGTATACGGTCGGCGCGAACCTGGCCGGCCTGCCGGGAATCAGCCTGCCGTGTGGATTCACCGCCGAAGGGCTGCCTGTCGGTCTGCAGTTCCTGGCCCGTCCGTGGGATGAGCCGACCATGCTGCGCATGGCAGATGCGTACGAGCGGGCGACGAACTGGGGTGAGCGGATGCCCGCTACGCCGCCACCGGGCGCCTGATCAGCCGCACCAGGCCGTAGACCAGCGCGCCGAGCATCACGAGCGGCAGCAGGGGCGCGAGGATCAGCGCCAGGCCTCCCACCAGCAGCACGACCGCGCCGAGTGCCCAGAACAGAAGGCGGAACGGCAGCAGCACCAGCCAGAAGACCGCCTTCATGAAGAACATCACGAAGGCGAGCATCAAGGACAAGAACGTCACGCCCGCCAGGACCAATCCCCCGAGTGCCAGCCATCCAGTCATGTGCAATTCGACGCAATCGCTCCGTCAGGGTTCCTGTGAAAAAAAAAGCGCCGGGCTGATCACAGCCCGGCGCTTCAGTATTCAGGACCCCGACTCAGCCTTCGACGGTAATCTGTCGAGGCTTGGCCTCCGCGCGCTGCGGCAGGGTGATGGTCAACACACCCTCGGCATACGCGGCCTGTACTCGACCGCCATCCACCGATGACGGCAGGGTGAAGGCGCGTCGGAACGCCCCGTAGACGCGCTCGCGACGGTGATACTCCTCGCGCTTCACATCTTCAGGCCACTTGCGCTCGCCGGCCACGGTGAGCACGTTGTTCTCAAACGTCACCGTGATGTCTTCGCGCTTCATGCCAGGCACTTCCAGCTTCACCACCAGGTCGCGCGCGGGGGTCTCGAAGATGTCCACCGGCGGCAGCCACGCACTCACCGTCGAATCGGCGTCGCGGGCCTCTTCTCCAAACACACTGCCAAACATCCGATTCAAGCGATCAATTTCCAGCGCGGCAAGGTTGTGCGCTGGGCTCCAACGGGTCAGGGTCATAGTCAATCAGCCTCCTGGAAAGAAACGAGCTGAGTCAATGATATCGACGACTTGGTATTTGTAAAGGCATATTTTCTTAGTGTGTTGGACTCATGTTGTATCGCTCAGAGTGCTCCCACTCGCGTTCCAAGGCCCCAATAAGACCCAGCCGACGATAAATCGCCCGTAGAATCGAAGATGCAATGACAGAGTCACGGCGCGGGCAAGAGGCGGAAGACCTGGCGGAAGACGCCCGGCAGCTGCTCATGGAATTGGACCGCAGCGTGCCTGGCGCAGCGATGGCCACGGGCGAATGCCGACCTGCACTCGACGTGGTCGACACCACCGCCGGGGTGGAAGTGTTGGTGGACATTCCCGGCGTGCCGGTGAGCGCGGTGCGTGTGTGGGTCCGCCAGAACACGGTGCTCGTGGTCGGCGCCAAGCTCGGCGGCACGTCCCCGCCCGACGCCCGCTATCACGTTGCTGAACGCAGTTCCGGCCGTTTCGCACGCGGCGTTCGTCTGACAACCGCCGTGGATTCGGGGGCCGCCAGGGCGTATGTCTCGGCGGGCCAGTTGCGGGTGGTGTTACCCCGCCTGGAAGAACGGCGCGGGCACCTCATCCAGATCCCGATCGAAACCCCATGACCAACCTGCTCTTCATCGGCGACATCATCGGACGTCCGGGCCGGGATCTGCTCCGCCGCGGCCTGGCGGCGATCTCGTCGCACCACAACATCGATCTGGTCATTGCCAACGTGGAGAACTCAGCGGCCGGATTTGGCGTGACGCCCGACATCGCGCACGAATTGCTCGACTACGGCGTGCATGTCATGACCGGCGGCAATCACACGTGGGACAAGAAAGAGATCATTCCGTATTTCGCGAAGGAGCCCCGGCTGCTCCGTCCGGCGAACTTCCCCGAGGGCACGCCCGGTCTGGGCCGGCATGTGGCACGCGCGGCCAACGGCGTCCAGGTGGCGGTGATCAACGTGATGGGCCGCATCTTCATGAATCCGCTCGATGATCCGTTTCGTGTCGTGCTGGAACAGATCCAGGCGGTGCAGGATCAGGCCACGATCATCTTCGTGGACTTCCATGCCGAGGCCACGTCAGAGAAAGTGGCGATGGGCTGGCACCTTGATGGTCGCGTGACGGCCATGGTCGGCACACACACGCATGTCCAGACGGCTGACGATCGCGTCCTGCCCAAGGGCACGGCGTACATCACCGACGTGGGGATGACCGGCCCACACGATTCGGTAATCGGCGTTGACCGGGCGGCCATCATCCACCGATTTTTGACGGGGCTGCCGCAGCGCTTCGAAACGGCCACGGAGAACCCGCGGCTCAACGGTGTGGTGATCCAGGCCGACGAGAGCACAGGCCGCGCGCACAGCATCGCGCGGCTGAACCTGTCGTTGCAGGAACTGGAGCTCATGTCCGTGACGCCCGTCGCCGCGCGCTGACCATGGCGGATTCCTGGGGCCTGCCGTTTGATGACGACCCGGCGGTGGTGAGCGCGCCCCCGGGTCCCGAACCTCCACTGAGCGTGGGTGAACTGACCACCCGGCTCAAGTCCATGGTCGAGTCGGGGTTTTCACGAGTCGAGGTGGAGGGCCAGGTCTCCGGCCATCGTCCCCACTCCTCGGGCCACCTGTACTTCACATTGAAGGACGACCGGTCGCAGATTCGCGCGGTGATGTTCCGGACCGACGCGCGCCGGCTCACGTTCCGGCTCGAAGACGGCCAGCACATCGTGGCCCGCGGCCGCGTGAGCGTGTACGAGGTCCGGGGCGAATACCAGATCATCTGCGACCGACTTGAGCCGCATGGGCAGGGCGCGCTGCAAGTCGCCTTCGAACAACTCAAGCGACGTCTGGCCGCCGACGGCCTGTTCGACGCGGCGCGCAAACGCCCGCTCCCGACGCTGCCGCGCAAGATCGGCGTCGTGACATCGCGCTCAGGGGCCGCGCTGCAGGACATCCTTCGAGTGCTCATCGCGCGCTACCCTTCCGCCCACGTCGTGGTGCGCGATGCGCGCGTGCAGGGCGAAGGGGCCGGCGAGGACCTGGTGCGGGCCCTGCGGGCGGTCACGGGCGTCCCGGGCGTTGACGTCGTGATCATCGGCCGGGGCGGTGGCTCTGCCGAAGACCTGTGGGCCTTTAATCACGAGGGTCTGGCGCGCGCGATCGCGGCGAGCCCTGTGCCCGTCATCTCGGCCGTGGGCCATGAAGTGGATTTCACCATCGCCGACTTCGTCGCGGACCTGCGCGCGGCGACGCCGTCACACGCCGCCGAGTTGGTGGTGGAGCGGGCCGACACGTTCCGTCACCGCATCGATCGCGCCGCTGAACGTCTGGTCGCGGCGACACGGCGGGCCCTCGACGGCCGCCGCCAACGTGTGCTGCGCACCGCCACGCGCCTGAACGGCTATCCGACGCGGATCGTGCTGCAGCAGCGCGACAGTCAGGAGTTCCTGCTGCGCCTGCGTCACGCCCAGGCCAACCGGATCACACGCGCCCGGCAGGTGTTCGAGCGATGGCGGCGGCGCCTCGAGGCTCGAGATATCCGGCGTGTGACGGCCGACTGGCAGCTCCGTCTGGCGAAAGTGGACGGCCGCCTCAGTCAGACCGCCCGCGTCGGCGTCCAACACGCCTCCGCGCGGTCGCGCGAGTTGGCCGCGCGTTTGCACGCGCTGAGTCCGCTCGCGGTGCTTGGTCGAGGATACGCCGTGTGCTGGAACGACACCCGGACGAGTATCATTCGATCGGCCGCAAGCGTCAGCCCCGGTGACGCGGTTCGCGTCACTGTCGCGGACGGCGAACTGCGCTGCACGGTCACAGGACGGACAGACCCATGAGCACTGCCATCAAAGACTTTGAATCGGCCATCGCGGAGCTTGAGACACTCGTGAAACAGCTTGAGGACGGCGACCTGCCCCTCGATACGTCGCTGAAGCTGTTCGAACGAGGCGTCGAACTCTCGCGCTACTGCCACGACCAGCTTGGCGCGGCCCAGAAGCGTATCGAACTGCTGACCGAACGCGGCGATTTGAAAGACGGCAGCGGGCTCGTCTCCGCCGACGACTCGGCTGGGTGATTGTGAGCGCCACACCCGATCTCGCGGCCTACCTCACCGACCTTCGCGCCGTGGTGGACGCGGCGCTTCGCCAGGCTCTGCCCGAAGGCGCGGCGCCGACGCTGCTGATCGACGCCATGCAACACGGCCTGATGGGTGGGGGCAAGCGCCTGCGGCCGTGCCTCACGCTCATGACCGCGGAAGCCGTCGCGCCGTTGGCGGGCATCACCACGCCGCGGGCGCGCCTCATGGCCATCCCCTCTGCGTGCGCGGTTGAGATGATTCACTGTTACTCACTCGTGCATGACGACCTGCCCGCGATGGACAACGATGCGCTGCGGCGCGGTCGTCCCACCACCCACGTCGTGTACGGCGACGGCCTCGCGATCCTCGCCGGCGACGGGTTACTGACCGAAGCGTTCGGCCTGCTCGCCGAGTCGCCTTCACCCGTTTCGCCACCTGGCGCCCCTGAACCCCCAGCCGAACGGCGGCTGCGTGTCATGAGTGTGCTGGCCACGGCGGCGGGTGCGATCGGCATGGTCGGAGGGCAGGCGGTCGATCTGCGGGCGGCGGGCCGCGTGCCGTCACACCCGCCCGAGCCGATGGGCGAGCGGGAACTGCGCGACATGCACGCGCGCAAGACCGGCGCGCTCTTTCGGGCTGCCGCGGTGTCCGGCGCGATGATCGTGGGCGTCGAAGACGCCGTGGTCGCCGCCGTGGACTACTACGCCCAGGAAGTGGGCCTCGCGTTTCAGATTATCGATGACGTGCTCGACGTGGAAGGCTCGGCGGCCGGCCTGGGCAAGACCGCCGGCAAAGATGCCGCCTCGGGCAAGCCGACCTACCCCTCGCTCCATGGCGTCGACGCGTCACGGCGGCTGGCGGTGGAGTGCGTCGCCCGCGCGAAAGACACCCTGAAGGCCGCCGGACTCGACGGTCGGCTGACCGCACTGGCCGACTGGAGCCTCACCCGAACGACGTGAAGGCCCGTCACACGTGAAGCTCCGACTGGATCAACTGCTGGTCGATCGCGGCCTGGCCCCATCGCGCGAACGCGCGCGCGCACTGATTCTCGCGGGTGACGTCACCGTGGATGGGCAGCCCGCCGTCAAGGCCGGCACCGCTATCGCCAACACCTCGGTCGTGACCCTGCGCACACCCGACCACCCGTGGGTCAGCCGCGGCGGCCTCAAACTCGTCCGCGCGCTCGAGGTGTTCGGGATCGATCCCACGGGCATGACGGCCCTCGACATCGGCGCCTCGACCGGTGGCTTCACCGATGTGCTGCTGCACCGCGGCGCCGCGCGCGTGGTCGCCCTGGATGTGGGACACAACCAGATGGACTGGAAGATCCGCACCGACGCGCGCGTGCACGTCATCGAGGGCGCCAACGCCCGCTATCTCACACCCGACGACCTGCCGATGGAAACGCGACAATTCGGCCTCGTGACGATCGATGTGTCGTTCATCTCGCTGCGCCACATCCTGCCGGTGGTGCCCCCGCTGCTGGCGCCGGGCGGTCACGTCATCGCGCTGGTCAAGCCCCAGTTCGAAGCGGGCAAGTCGGACGTGGGCAAAGGCGGCATCGTGCGCGACGACCGCATCCACACGCGCGTGGTGGACGAAGTCGTTGAAGCCGCGCGTCAGGTAGGATTGTCGCGATGCGGTCTCGAACCGTCGCCGATTACCGGCGCGGAGGGCAACCGCGAGTTCCTGCTGCACCTATGTCCTTCACCCGCTTCGGCCTGATCGCACGGCCGCACGCCTCGGCACTGGCCGCGATGGTCGAGGCCGCCGAATGGCTGACCGCACGCGGCGCATCGGTCGTGCTGGCGAGCGAAGAGGCCGCAGCGGCCGGCACGGGCACACGCTGGCCGACCGCGCCCAGGGAGGCGATCGCTGAGAACGTGGATGTGGTGGTGGCGTTCGGCGGCGACGGCACGCTGCTGTCGGCGGCAAGCGCCGTCGTGCACTCAGGTGCCGCCGTACCGGTGCTGGGCGTCCATCTGGGACATCTGGGCTTCCTCACGGAAGTCCGCCACGCCGAACTCACCGACGCGCTGGCCTCCATCCTCGAAGGCCGGACGTGGACCGAAACACGACTGTTGCTTGAAGGACGTATTGAGCGCGAAGGTACGGTGGCCGCCTCACGCGTCGCGCTCAACGACATCGTCATCACGCGCGGGCGGCTGTCGCGGATGCTCGAATTGGATGTCTCGGTCAACGGCGAGCATATGAGCCACGTGCGCGCCGACGGACTCATCGTGGCCACGGCCACCGGATCGACCGCCTACAACCTGTCAGCCGGCGGCCCGGTGATGCACCCGTCGGTGGACGCCGTCATCCTGACGCCGATCGCACCGCACACGCTGACGAACCGGCCGATTGTCCTGCCCGCGTCGGCCGAGATCGTCCTTCGACCGCTGCTCGAAGGGGCGCCCACCGACACCGTGGCGACGTTTGACGGCCAGTTCGGTGTGCCGCTCCATAGTGGCGACGCGGTGGTGATCCGTCGCGCCGACTG
>CAZAZR010000016.1:19583-27655 GCA_964489685.1 uncultured Solibacteraceae bacterium
CTTCACCTCCTGCACACCACCTCCCGCACGCACTTCGACATTCTCAGGGAAAAACTTCACTGGAATCGATAGATGGTCGATTCAGCGGGGCCGATTCCGAAAGAATCGTACCTGCCACTGTTGAACGTTGCGATTGTGTTCCGCGAGCGTGGTGGCGAACGCGTGGGTGCCGTCGTTGCGGCTGACGAAGTAGAGAGACGGCGCCTCGGCGGGCCGGACGGCGGCTTCGATCGACGCGCGCCCCGGTGACGCGATGGGGCCCGGTGGCAGACCCGCATAGCGGTACGTGTTGTACGGCGAATCCACGCGCAGGTTGTCGCGCGTGAGGTTGCCATGCCATCTGCCGGCCAGCAGCAAGGCATAAATCACGGTGGGGTCACACTGCAGCCCCATGCCGATACGCAACCGGTTTTGATATACCGCCGACACGATCGGCCGCTCGGAAGCGCTCGCTGTCTCCTTTTCCACCAGCGACGCGATTGTCACCACCTCTCGCGCGCTGAGGCCGCGGGCCGTCGCCGCCGCGCGCAGGTCAGCGTCGAATGCACGCAGGAATCCGACGACCATGGCATCGACGATGCCCTTGGCGCCGGCCGAACGTGGGAGCTGGTACGTGTCAGGAAATAGGTAGCCTTCCAGAGAAGCAGCCTCGGGATCGATCGCGGCGATTCGCGAGACGTCGCGCGTCTCGCGCAGAAACTCTTCCGTCGTGCCGAGCCCGCCCTCGGCGAACACATCGGCCATCTCCCAGATCGTCAGCCCTTCGCGAAACGTGACGGCCCTGGTATACACGTCGCCGCGTGCGAGGCGATCGGCAACCGCTCCGGGCGTCGCGGGGTCGGCAAATCGGTATTCCCCGGCCTGCAGCCGTGTGTCCACGCCCGCCAGGCGCACGGCGGCTCGGAAGATCAAGGGATGTGGCACGACGCCGGCCTCGGTCAGGCGCGAGGCAATCGCGGCCGCTCCCGTACCTGCGGGAATCTCGACAAACACTTCCTGGCCGTCAAACGCCTTGTACGGCGTCCGCAGCAGTTGTTGCCCCCACCACGCGCCGCCGGCGCCGATGATGACGAGCAGCAGGACACACGCGAGGAACTTCTTCATGCGTGTTCCCTCTCCGGGTCCTGCGCCCGCGCACGGGCATCCAGAAAATCCTGCAGGACAATCGAGGCCGACTCGGCGTCGATCAACGCCTTCCGCTTGCGCCAGTCGCGCTCGCGAGTGGCCAGCCGTGCCTCGGCCTCCACGCTGGTCAGGCGCTCATCCTGCGTTTCCACCGGGAGACCGGTCAGATCAGCCAGCACCGTGACGAACTGCCTCACCGTGGATGTCTGATCGGTGTCTTCGCCGTTCAGCCGCCTGGGCAGGCCGACGACGATGCCGTCAAGGTCGGGGTCGTCGGACGCGCGCAATCGGGACACGACGTCTGCGACGGCCGCCGCGGCACGCCGCGGTCCCGACGTCGACGTCACCATCTGCCACGGCCGCGCCAGTGTCGCCGTGTAATCGGACAACGCGAGGCCGATTCGCGTCGACCCGTAGTCCACACCAAGAAACCGCACCGGCCAAGCTTACACTCCCAGTTACAATGTCGGCTCAAGTGACTACGCGCGTTCTTTTTGTCGGTGCCACGGCGCTCCTCGTCGCTGCCTGGGCGTGCGGACAGCCTCCAGCGGCGCCTGATGCCGATCGGAAGAAGCTTGTGATCATCGGCTTCGACGGCATGGACCCCGACCTCGTGCGCGAGTTCATGGCCGCGGGGCAACTGCCGAACTTCGCCAAAGTGATGAAAACCGGCGGGCTCTACGACCTGGAAACGACGGTCTCTCCCGAATCGCCCACGGCGTGGGCCTCGTTTGCCACGGGCGTCAACCCAGGCAAGCACAACATCTATGACTTTCTGGTGCGCGACCCGGCCGACTACACGCCAGATCTGGGGATGGTGACACGCACGGCGCCGACGTTCCTCTGGAACTGGATTCCGACGTCGCGCCCGAAGATCAAGACGATGCGCGGCGGCACGTCGTTTTGGGTGACTGCCGGCCAGGCGGGTGTGCGCAGCAGCATCCTGACGGTACCGGTCACGTTTCCGCCAGAAGACGTCCCGAATGGCGAGTTGATGGCCGGGCTGCCGTTGCCGGACATTCGCGGCACGATGGGCACGTACCATTACTACGGCACGGACGTAAGCCGCTTCGAAGAAGGCGACTCGGAGATGGGCGGCATCGTCAGGCGCCTGGCGTTTGACGGCGACACCGCTCGCGCCAGGTTTTTCGGACCGCCCAATCCTGTCGTTCGCGTCCAGCTCACCGCCCTGCGCGAGAAGGACCAGATCACGGACGCCGACCGTTCGGCGATCGCCGAACTGACGGCGAAGCAGGACGTGACACTGCCGGTGACCGTCACGTGGACGAAGGGCCGTGGCGCGGCCGACATCGACCTGGGCGGCAACAAGGTGACACTCAAAGCCGGCGAGTGGAGCCAGTGGATCAACCTGAAATTCCGCGTCAACGTGTTTGTGACCATCGAGGGCATGACGCAGATCCACGTCCGGAAGGCCGACGACGACCTGCAGGTCTATGTTTCGCCCGTGAACTGGAAGCCCGACGCGCCACCACTGCCGATTTCGTCACCCGCGCGACTGGCGCGTGACCTCTACAAGTCACTGGGGCCGTTCCGCACGCTCGGCTGGTCAGAATCCACGATGCCGCTCGATGAAGAGCGCATGACCGAAGCCACGTTCATGGACGATCTCTATCGCGCGTTCGACGACCGCGCCCAGGTCATCCTCAATCGGCTCACGTCCGGATCGTGGGACCTGCTGGTTGGCGTGATCGAGGCCACCGACCGCGTGCAGCACATGATGTGGAGGCACCGCGACACCACGCATCCCTCGTACAACGCGGCGGGTGCCGCGACGTTCGGCGGTGAGATTCTTCGCGTCTACCGGCGCGCGGATCAATTCATTGGCGAGGTGCTCGACCAGACCGGCGCCGAGACCAGCCTGATGATCGTCTCGGATCACGGCTTCCACTCCTGGCGTAAAGCCGTCAACCTCAACACCTGGCTCGTCGAACAGGGCTTCATGGTGCTCAAGGGACAGACGACAGCGGCCGACAAGACGCTGGCGGATTTGTTCGGCGGCGGCGGCCAGTACTTCGAGGACGTGGACTGGTCGCGCACACGCGCGTACGCCATGGGGTTGGGCCAGATCTACTTCAACCTCCGCGGCCGCGAGGGCCAGGGTATCGTCTCGACGGGCGACGAATACAGGGCGCTGGCCGACGACCTGAGCAAGCGCCTGATAGCGTCGCTCGTTGACCCCGACACCGGCACGCCCATTGTCACCAACGTCTACAAACGAGACGACGTGTATGCGGGCGAATACCTGCACAACGCGTCGGATCTGCAGGTGGGGTTTGCCGACGGCTATCGTGTCTCCTGGCAGACGACGTTGGGTGGAGCGCCCAAGGGCGTCGTGTACCCCAACATGAGGAAGTGGTCGGGCGACCACGGCGGCTTCGACTTTGCCGCCACGTCCGGCATGCTGATTTCCAATCGTCCGATCACGGTCAACAGCCAGGGGCGCGCCAACATTATCGACATTGCGCCGACCGTGCTGAAACATTTCGGCCTGCCCATTCCGGCCGGGATCGACGGACGACCTCTGAGGTAGGTTCCGACGCAACTCCGGCGGAAACGACCTCAGAGGTCGTATCATTGAGTGCATGACGTCCAAGTCACGCTGGCTCATCTTTCTCGTGTCGACGCCTCTGGTCGCGCTGGTCGCCATCGGCGGCCTGCTGAGCGCCAAGGCCGCGCCCAGGACCGCGACGAACACGACCAAACAGGCCTTTCCCCACCTGCGGGTCTTTGAGGATGTCGTGTCGCTCATCATGTCGAGCTACGTCGAAGACGCCAACGCCGACAAGGTGATGGACGGGGCCATGCGCGGCCTGGCCGACAGCCTCGACCCGATGAGCGCCTACCTCACCCCGGACGAAGTGGTGCTCGCGAAGAATCAGACCGCCCTGTCCGGGGCTGATGTCGGCCTTGTGGTCTCACGCCAGTTCTACCTGCGGGTCGTGGGTGTACGGGATGGGTCTCCGGCCGCGCGAGCGGGACTGCGGACCAACGATTTCATTCGCGGCATCGATAACAAACCCACGCGCGAAGTCTCGGCGTTCACGGGCGCGCGCCTGCTGCGCGGCGCGCCGGGCTCCAAAGTTGAACTCACGGTGCTGCGCGGCAATGCCGTGGATCCGCACGTGGTGACGCTGGTGCGCGAAGTGCCCACCACGGCAAACGTCACCACCACCAGGCTGCCGTCGGGCGTGGCCATCGTGCGTGTCACGAGTTTCAGCGAAGGCACCGCCACGGCACTGGGGACTGCGCTTGACGGCCTGCCGAAGACCGGCGTCTCGGGCCTCGTGATCGACCTGCGGTCCACGGCGGATGGGCCCATCGACGAAGGCGTCGCCGCGGCGCGCCTGTTTGTGAAGACCGGCACGCTGGCGATTCGCTCCGAGCGCGCGCAGCCACGCGTCGTCACCGCGGCCGTCGCGGGCGACGGACGCATCACGCTGCCGGTCGTGCTCCTCGTCTCCAACGGCACGGCGGGCGCGGCCGAAGTTTTTGCCGCGGCGCTCAACGGCAACAAACGCGCCGACCTGGTGGGCGAGCCCACAGCGGGCCTTGCCGGGGCGCAAAAACTGGTGGCGCTGTCTGAAGGCAGCGGCTTGTGGATGACGTACGCGCGTTATCTGGCGATGGACGGCGAACCGATTCACGAACAAGGCCTGCGGCCCACCGTCGCTGTGGAGTCGCCCAGTGTGGCATTCGACGTCGCGCCGCCCACCACCGACGACATGCTCGCAAAGGCCATTGCACACCTGAGCGCCAGCAAGACGCCGCGCGCACCCGCCTCGCATCCTTGACAGTGATCGGGGTCGAGCGTATAACCGCGTGGCGGAGGCAGCATGAACAAGCAGGATCTGATCGCGAAAATCGCGAACGACGCAGGGTTGACCAAATCGAGCGCGGCCGCAGCAGTGGAATCATTCATTGACGGCGTCGCCAAAGCCCTCAAGAAGGGTGGTTCGGTCACGCTCGTCGGGTTCGGCACGTTCAAGACCTCGGTGCGCAAGGCCCGCATGGGCCGCAACCCCCAGACCGGCGCGGCCGTGAAGATCCCGAAACGGAAAGTCGCGCGCTTCACCGCAGGCAAAGCGCTCAAGGATCTGTTGAATTGACGGTATAATGTCCGTTCGCTTAGGCGCGTAGCTCAGCTGGTTAGAGCGCCTGCTTGACATGCAGGAGGTCGGCGGTTCGAGTCCGCCCGTGCCTACCAACCTTCGCGGAACGCTCGCTTCGCTCACCGCTACGTCTGGCAAGCCGCGAAGGTTGTCCGCCGCAGCTGCGAGTATTGCGAGCGGCCAGCGAAGGTGGACGGGTTATTTTACTCATGTCTCAAGTCACCATCACCCTGCCCGACGGATCCGAACGTCGTGTGCCTGCCGGCACACCAGTCACGGACTTTGCCAAGGAGGCGCTGCCTGGCGGGGTCGTGCGCCGGGCGCTTGCGGCCTATGTGGACGACGCGCTGGTCGATCTCAGCTTTCCGCTGACCGCCAATGCACGGCTGCGCATCGTGACACCCGACGGTCCCGACGCGCTGGCCCTGTACCGGCATTCCACCGCGCACCTGCTGGCCGCCGCGGTCACCCAGCTCTTTCCGAACGCGCAATGCGGCATTGGCCCCGCCACTGACGATGGGTTTTTCTACGACTTCGTGGTGGATCGGCCGTTTGTGCCCGAAGACCTCGAGCGCATTGAAGCTCGGATGAAGGAGTTGGCCTCTCAGGACCTGCCCTACGAACGCCAGTCGTGGGATCGCAACGAAGCCATCGATTTTTTCACCACACGCGGCGAGCCGCTCAAGGTCCAACTCATTCAGGAGAAGACCGAAGGCCAGTCGCACGTCTCGTGTTACACCATCAAGGACCGCGACACCTTCGTGGACTTCTGCCTCGGTCCGCACGTGCCCAGCACCAGCAAGCTGAAGGCGTTCAAGGTGCTGAACGCGTCGAACGCCTACTGGAAGGGTGACGCGCAGGGCACGCCGATGCAGCGCATCTACGGCACCGCGTTCTTCAAGGAAGACGACCTGAAGCAGCACATGCTGCGATTCGAGGAAGCCAAAAAGCGCGACCATCGTCGTCTCGGCAAGGACCTGGGCCTGTTCACGTTCCATCCGTGGGCACCCGGCGCCGCGTTCTGGCTGGGCAAAGGCACCACGCTCTACCACACGCTGGCCAACTACATGCGCGAGGTGCTCTTCCCCGCCGGCTACAGCGAGGTGAAGACGCCGCTGATCTACAACAAAACGCTCTGGGAAACCTCCGGCCACTGGCAGCACTACCGCCAGAACATGTTTCTGGTGGAAGGCAGGACCGAAACCACCTCTGAGCCTTCCGACGCCACCCACATGGGCGTAAAGGCGATGAACTGCCCGGGCCACATGCTGGTGTTTGGCAGCGAGACGCGGTCGTATCGCGATCTTCCGTTGCGCCTGCATGAACAGACCCCGCTCCATCGCAACGAAGCCTCGGGCGTGCTCGCGGGTCTCACTCGAGTGCGCCAGTTCTCGCAGGACGACGCGCATTGTTTCGTGATGGAGTCGCAGATTGGCGAGGAAGTGGAGCGGCTGTTGCGACTGGTGCAGCGTGTGTACGGGGACTTCGGCCTCGCGTACGAGGTGAAGCTGTCCACACGCCCCGCGGAGTTTCTGGGCGAGAAGGCGACCTGGGACCACGCTGAGGCCGAACTGACGCGCGCCCTGCAAGCGACGGGCACGACCTATCGGGTGGACGAAGGCGACGGCGCGTTTTACGGCCCGAAGATTGACTTCGATGTCACCGACGCGATTGGTCGGAAGTGGCAGTGCGCGACGATTCAACTCGATTACCAGATGCCGCAGCGGTTTGGCCTGAAGTACGTGGGCCCCGACAATCAGGAACATCAGCCGGTGGTGATCCACCGCGCGATTTTCGGCAGCTTCGAGCGATTCATCGCGATGCTGATCGAGCACTACGCCGGGGCCTTCCCCCTGTGGCTGGCCCCGGTCCAAATGGCCGTCTTGCCGCTGGCAGACCGCCATCTGGAGTGGGCCGAGACGGTCCGGGCCAGGCTGGCCGAGGCCGGGTTCCGGGTGCAGGTGGACGGGCGGGTGGAGAAGATTGGTTATAAGATTCGTGAGGCACAACTGCAAAAAGTGCCGTATATGCTGGTCCTGGGCGACCGGGAGACCGCCGAGCAGACGGTCGCGGTGCGGAGCCGGACGGGCGGGGACCAGGGCGCGAGGGCCTTGGAAGATTTCCTGACCGCGGCGCGTGACGAAGTGCTCAGTCGGCGGTAAGATAGGGGTTTGCGTTTGGCACAAAGGAGCACGTTATAGCCTACGACCGAGGTCCCCGACGCGACGACCGCGTACGGACCAATGAACGAATCCGGGTTCGTGAAATTCGGGTCATCGACGACAACGGCGAACAGTTGGGGATCATGGCGCCGCCACAGGCCGTCGCGATAGCGCGGGCCAAGGGGCTGGATCTGGTCGAGATTTCACCAACGGCGGTCCCTCCGGTGTGTCGGATCATGGACTTCGGCAAGTACCAGTACGAGCAGCAGAAGCGTACTCGGGCGGCCAAAAAGCACCAGAAGGTGATTGAGGTCAAAGAGATCAAGTTCAGGCCGAAGGTGGACGAGCACGATTACCAGTTCAAGAAAAAGCACATCGAGCGGTTTCTTGAGGACGGCGACAAGGTCAAGGCCACCGTGTTTTTCCGTGGCCGCGAAATGGCCCACCCGGAGATTGGCCGCCGCATCCTGGAACGGCTCACCGGAGAACTGGGCGACATGGTGGTGATTGAGTCGATGCCGTTGAAGGAAGGCAACCAGATGCACACGATTCTGGCGCCCCGACCCGGCATGAAGAAGGCGAAGCCGGCGACTGATTCGAAAGATTCGAAAGATTCGAAAGATTCGAAAGATTCGAAAGATTCGAAAGATTCGAA
>CAZAZR010000016.1:27755-44011 GCA_964489685.1 uncultured Solibacteraceae bacterium
AAGATTCGAAAGATTCGAAAGATTCGAAAGATTCGAAAGATTCGAAAGATTCGAAGGACGTGAAAGACGTGAAAGAGGTCCGGGAAGCCCGGCCCGTGGACGGCGCATCAGGGGATGTGCGATCGGAGTGAGTAGGAACGACTATGCCGAAGTTGAAGAGTCATCGCGGCGCCGCAAAGCGCTTCAAGAAAACTGCCACCGGTAAGTTCACGAGGTCCAAGGCGTTCAAGCGCCACATCCTCACGAGCAAAACCACCAAGAGCAAGCGCCAGATGCGCGGGTCGCACGTTGTCGACAAGACAGATGCCCCCCGTCTGAAGCGCATGCTGCCGTACGACTGAAAGGACTGTCATGCCGCGCGTTAAGAGAGGAACCGTCCGCGTCGCCAAGCGCAAGAAGCTGCTGAAGCGCGCCAAGGGCTTTTTCCTCAATAAGAGCAAGCTGTATCGCTCCGCCAAGGAGTCTGTCGACAAGGCGCTCAACTACGCCTTCTCGGGTCGCCGCCGCAAGAAGCGCGACTACCGTCAACTGTGGGTGGTGCGCATCAACGCCGCCGCTCGCGAGAATGGGCTGACCTACGGCCAGTTGATCAACGGCCTGAAGGCCGCCACGATCGCGCTGGACCGCAAGAGCCTGGCCGAACTGGCCGTGAACCACCCGGCGGCATTCGCCCAGGTGGCCGCACAAGCCAAGTCCAACCAGCCGGCGACCGCGACCAAATCGAACAAGGGCACTCGCGCCCCGCGATCGGTGGCGGTCTAGAGGAGTCCTGGAGTCCACAGTGTGAGGGCCGAGGCATCAGTCTCGGCCCTTTGCTTGTCTGCCATACCACTCGTGTGCGTCGGGCCGCGTACAATGGCCCGACCACCATGGCTGCCTCGTCGATCGAAGACCTCTCGCGTCAGTTCCGCGCCGCGCTCGACGCGGCGTCATCCCCTGCAGATCTCAAAGCGCTCCGCGACGACTTCCTGAGCCGCAAGCAGGGACGTGTCACCGCGCTCGTCAAGTCGATCGCGACGGCGCCCCCTGAGGAGCGTCGCGCCCTTGGCTCGATGGCCAACGCCCTGAAACAGGAAATCGAACAGGCCCTCGACGCACGCGACGCCGCCGTGTTGGCCACGGCACGCCCGAAAGATGCCATGGATGTCTCACTGCCGGCCAGGCGCCCCTGGATGGGCCGGCGGCATCCGCTCACCCAGGTGCGCGAGCGGGTGGAAGACATCTTCATGGCGATGGGCTATCAGGTCATCGAAGGACCGGAGATCGAAGACGACTGGCACAACTTCGAGGCGCTCAACATGCCTGTCGCACATCCGGCGCGCGACATGCAGGACACGTTGTATTTGTCGTCGCCCGTGCCGGCGCCTGATGCGGGACGCGCGGCCACCCTGCTGCGCACGCATACGTCAGGCATGCAGATTCGCTACATGGAGCACCACGACCCGCCCGTGCGCATCATCGCGCCGGGCCGCGTCTACCGCCGCGACAACTTCGACGCCACCCACACGCCGATGTTCACGCAGGTCGAAGGCCTGGTCGTGGATGAGGACATCAGCCTGGGCGATCTCAAAGGCACGCTCAACGCGTTCGCGGAAGAGTTTTTCGACGCCAGGGTCGCGACACGATTTCGGCCGAGCTTCTTCCCATACACCGAGCCCTCCGCAGAGCTCGACGTGGAGTGCCAGGGGTGCAGTGGGCGCGGGTGTGGGCTGTGCAAACACACCGGATGGATTGAAATCCTCGGCTGCGGCATGGTGCATCCGGCCGTGTTTGAGGCCGTCGGGTACGACGCCGACCGCTACACCGGCTTCGCGTTCGGCGTGGGCATCGAGCGACTCGCCCTGCGCCTGTATGGCGTGGACGACATCCGGATGTTCTACGAGAACGACCTTCGGTTTCTTGAGCAGATCGCGCTATGAAGTGCCCCGTCAGCTGGATGCGTGAGTTCGCCGACCTGCCGGCGTCCAAGAGTGTGAGCGAGATCGCGGGGGCCGTGGCCGCCGTCGGATTCGAAGTGGCCGGCATCGACGGCGACGTGATCGACTTCGAGATCACCGCCAACCGGCCGGACTGTCTGAGTGTGCGCGGGCTGGCGCGCGAAGCGCGCACGGTGTTCGGAGTCCAGGAGTCCCGGGGTCCAGGGGTCCAGGAGTCCAGGGGTCCAGGGGTCCAGGAGTCCCGGGGTCCTGGGGGCCAGGTCACAATCGAATCGACGCTGTGCGGACGGTATGCGCTGGCTCTGGCCGACGTCACGGTCGCGTCGTCGCCGGCGTGGTTGGCGGAACGCCTGACCGCCTGCGGGATTCGCCCGATCAACAACGTGGTGGACGTCACCAACTACGTGCTGCTCGAAATGGGCCAGCCGATGCACGCGTTCGACGTGGCCCGCCTGGCGGGTCCTGAAATCCGTGTGCGTCTGGCCCGTGCCGGCGAAACCCTCACCACCCTCGATCGGCAGTCTCGATCGCTTGACGGCACCATGCTCGTCATCGCCGACCACGATCGCGCGGTGGCCATCGCTGGCGTCATGGGCGGCGCGACCTCTGAAGTCTCGGCGTCCACCAGCCGGATCGCTCTGGAAAGCGCGTGGTTCCAGCCGGCATCCGTCCGCGCCACGAGTAAACGGCTCGGCCTGAAAACCGAAGCGTCCTCGCGGTTCGAACGGGGAGCCGACCCGGCGGCAGCCACAGTTGCGCTGGCATACGCATTGGACCTCCTGGAGCGCATCGGCGCTGGACGCCGCGTGGGCGGGATCACGGACGTCTACCCGTCCCCGGCCGCCGACCGCACCCTCGCCCTGCGACGTTCCCGATTGGACCGCCTGCTCGGCGACCAGGTCCCTGATGCGGACGTGGTGCGGATACTCACGAGCCTGGGATTCGCCGTGACACCCACGAACAGCGATTGGCACGTGCACGTGCCGAGCTGGCGCGTGGATGTGTCGCGCGAAGCCGATCTCATCGAAGAAGTGGGCCGGCACTGGGGCGTCAATCGCGTACCCGCCACGTTTCCCGCGCTGCGTACCGCTCCGCATCGGTCCGATGCGGGTGTCCTTCGGGCACGGCGCATTCGCCGTCTGCTCTGCGGCGCAGGCCTGCAGGAGGCCGTGACCTTCACGTTTATCGAACAGGCCGCCGCCGAGCCATTTGTCGCGGCTCCGGCATCGCTCGTCACCATCGCCAATCCGCTGTCGGAGAAATTCGCGGTGCTTCGCCCGTCGATCCTGCCAGGACTGCTTGACGCGCTCACCTACAATCGACGCCGAGACATCGCCGACGTCCGGTTATTTGAAGCCGGCGCTGTGTTCTCCATGCTGGGCGAACGTCAACGCGTGGGCTGGGTGCTCTCTGGCGCGCGGCATGTGCACTGGAGTCAGACGTCTTCCGACGTCGATCTTTTTGACGCGCTCGGCATCGCCGAACTGCTGGCCGAGGCCTTCGGCGTGACGTGCCGTTCCGATCCCGCCACTGACGCGCCATGGTTCGTGGCCGGCCGCGCCGCATCCCTCCTGGTGGATGACGTCGCCGGCACGCGGCGAGTGGGTGTCGTCGGCCAGTTGCGGCCCGACCTGACCGCCGCTCGCGGGTTGCCTGCCGGGGTGACCGTCGTGGCCGGCGAGATCGATCTCCACGAACTTCACGGCGCCGACGCGGCTCCACACCGTGTGACGCCGTTGCCCCGCCACCCCGCGGTGCTGCGCGATCTCTCGATCCTCATCGACGCCAGCTTGCCTGCCGCGTCTGTTCGTGGCACGATCCGAGCGAACGCGCCGACCACGCTGGTGGATGTGCGCGAGTTCGATCGGTATCAAGGCACGGGTGTGCCCACCGGTCAGGTCAGCTTGTCGCTTCGGCTGACATTTCGCGATCGGGATCGCACGCTGACCGACGCTGAAGTGCAACGGGCGCTTGAGGCCATCATCGAGGCCCTGGCCAGGACACATGGAACGACCCTGCGCGGCAACTGAAAAAGGACCACCGGATGGCGACCACGACAGAACTGCAACCGATTGACCGGCTGGAAGAGAAAGTCAAACAGCTGGTCGGCATGATCGAATCCCTTCGTGCCGATCGCACCAAGGCGCTTGATACAGCGGCGCGGCTTGAGCGCGACCTCGACGCCGCCACCACGCGCATCACCGAACTCGAGGCGCACGCTTCAGAGACCGCCGCGTTGCGCGAGGAGCGGGAGAAGATTCGCCATCGCGTGGTGGAAATCATTTCGCATATCGACATGCTGAAGCTCTAGCCGTGGTGAAACCCTGAGAGCGATGGGTACACGCGTCGTCACCGTCGAGATTCACGGCCAGCGGTACGCTGTGAAGAGCGATCTGGATCAGGCCTACATCGCTGAACTGGCGACGTACCTCGACCGGAAGATGCACATGGCCGCAGACGAACTCTCCAGTGCCGACACCCTGCGGGTGGCCATCATTGCCGCGTTGAATCTGGCCGACGAACTGTATCGTGCGCGCGCCGCGAGTGGCGAAGCCGACACCCGTGTGCTGGAAAAAACGGTCGAAATCGAGCGCCTGGTCGATACGGTTCTGGGTGCACAGCGCCGCATTGCGGTGTAGGATGGAACTGGCTCCTGCTTTGTTCGTGATGGTGTAGAAGCGTCGTTTGAGCCGATGCTTTCTTCCAAGTGAGCTGCAAACGCTGCGTGGTGTGCATGCCTCCCGCGAGGAGGAAGCCTGAAGCGCGGTATCAAGCGGTTCCACCTGTCTAACAGGTTCATTCGACCTTCCCACACGGCAAAGCGGGGCTCTTTTCAACTCATTGGCTACTGTGACCATTACCGAACTCGGAGAACGCGCACTCCTCGCGCGGCTTCGCGCCAGAATCCCTTCCCCACCTGATTGGGTCCTCATCGGCATTGGCGACGATGCGGCGGTGCTGCGACCCGAACGAGGCATGGTGGATGTCATCACGACGGACGCCATCGTCGAGCATGTGCATTTTCGCCGGGCGTGGTCTGCACCTGAGGACATCGGGCACAAGGCCCTGGCGGTCAACCTGAGCGATCTGGCGGCCATGGGCGCGGCGCCGCGCGCGCTGCTCTTGTCACTGGCATTGCCTCCATCGCTGACTGTCCAGGACTTTGACGGACTGCTCGACGGCTTTCTGGCACTGGCCGACCGGGCGCGAGTGCCGCTGGTGGGCGGCAACCTCACACAATCGCCCGGCCCCCTTGTGGTGGACGTCACGGCGATCGGCGCGGCGCGGCCGCGGCGCCTCCTGCGTCGATCAGGTGCGCGCCCCGGAGATCGCCTGTTCGTCACCGGGCAGATCGGCGCGGCGGCGACCGGCCTCGCGATTCGGGAGTCTGCGCACAACGTGGGCCCACTCAACGACGACCAGCAAGAGTGTGTGTTGAGGTACGACCGGCCGGACGCGCGGCTGCGTACCGGCCAGTTCGTCGCGCGCAACCGTGCTGCCTCGGCCTGCATGGACCTGTCTGACGGTCTGGCGGACGCGGTGACGCAGATCGCGGAGTCGAGCGGGTGCGGCGCCGAGCTCATTGGCGAGGCCCTGCCGATTCACCCCGGCGCCCACGCCTGGGCCGCCGCCTCCGGCGCCGATGCGCGTGTGCTGGCACTCTCGGGCGGTGAAGACTACGAATTGCTGTTCGCCGTGCCCAGACGCCGCACGCGGTTGTTCCTGGCGGCGATACGCCAGGCCGGCGAAACAACCGTGACCGAAGTCGGCGTGTGCACGAAGGAACGGGCGATTGGCATGGTGACCGGCGGCGACCGGTCCGAGCTGCCCGCCGGATTCTCGCATTTCTGACAAATGCTCTAGAGTGTCGGCAGCATGTCCTTCCGCCTGTCCCGGCCCCTGCGGATGAAGCTGCTGGCCACCGGAGCCGCTGCCGTGCTGTTTCTCGCCATCTATGAGGGCGTGATGATGGACTCGCGCACCGCCCGGGTCGAGTCTGCCAGCGAGACCGACCCCCCATCCCCTGGCGGCCTGGTGCGGTTTGACGTGACCGCCTACTGCAAGGGGGAGACGACGGCCTCGGGCATCAAGGTCAGGCCCGGCATCGCGGCAGCCGACCCGTCACTGCTGCCAGCCGGTTCTGTGATTCGCATCGAGGGGGTGCCGGAAGCGTACGAGGGAATCTACAGCGTGCTCGATACAGGTCCCGAGGTGAAGGGGCGGGAACTCGACATCTATATCTGGAGCTGCTTCGAGGCGCTCGAATTCGGCCGCCGAAAAGCTGCCGTCACGGTCCTTCGGCTGGGCTGGGATCCAAAAGCCTCCGTCCACTAAGGTTAGTTAGGTCTATTCCTGTTCGCCCGAGCGGCCGATATCCACCGAAACGGAGGTTTCCATGCAGGGTTGTACGTTGCGGGCACTTTTTTTTGGCGCTGGCCTTCTGGCCGCGGTGGCGCTGCCGTCCTCGGCATTCGCGCAGAGCGCTGACCGCCCGCCGTCCACCCGAGCCATCGGCGAGGAATACCACATTGAAGTGGGTGGCGCCATCTGGCGGCCGGGCCTCTTCGGGATTATTTCGTCGGAACAGTTCGGGATCGTCGGCAGCAACATCAACTTCGTGACCGACCTGGGGTTCAAGCCGACGCAATTTTTTGACGGCCGCCTCGTGCTGCGCCCGAGCAAGAAGAGCAAGTTCCGCTTCCAGTACACGCCGGTCAGCTATTCGGCAGACTCCACGCTTTCACGACAGATCATCTTTAACGGCATCCTCTATCCGGTGAACGTGCCGATCAGGTCCACGTTTGATTGGAAGGTCTGGCGGGTCGGATACGAGTTTGACTTCTTCTACACCGACCGGGGTTATGTCGGCTTCCTCATCGAGGGCCGGTACACCCAGATGAATGCGAGCCTCAAATCGCCGATCAACGACGAAGCGACGATCGCCAAGGCGCCTCTGCCGGCTTTTGGCCTTGTGGGCCGCGCGTATCCGCTCAAGAACGTGTCGATCACAGCCGAGGTCAGTGGCTTCCAGCTGCCCGACATCGATGAGAACTACCAGGCCCACTACGTGGACATCGACGTCTACGGCACCGTCAACTTTTCACGGTACATGGGCATCCAGGTCGGCTGGAGGCGCATGAACACCTTCCTGCGCGTGAAAACCGATCAGGGCGACTTCCGCTTCCAGGGCCTCTGGTTCGGCGGAGCCCTTCGGTACTGACACTAGCACTAGCGATTCAGCATCTGCATCCAGACACCCAGGAATCGCGCGTCCTGACCGGCGGTGTCCGATGGCCGGAAGCCCGACGATGAAGTGATTGAGATTGGCCAGCTTGCCAGGGCGTCGGCCGCTGGCAGCGTCACCGCACGCACTTCGCCTGCCGCCATGGTCATGACCTCCTGCCAGCCGCTGACCTGAATCGTCACCGTGTTTGGCGCGCCGCCGTTTTGCACCTGCAGCACATGCCCCCGATTCGCGGCCGCCGCGCTGCGGCTCAGCGCGATGCTGGTGGTTCGACCGCCGTGCACCCAGAAGCCCTCCCCTTCCGGAAACACATTTTCATCGATGAAGAACACGCCCGACTCGCCATAAGCGGCAAACTGACGTGCAAACACTCCTCGCGCCTGCGCGCTTGAAGCCGGCACCAGGGTGGCACGAACCTGGCGGGCAAACTCCGGGTCTCCGGCATCCACAAACAGGGCGGCGGCGCCCGCGGGCAACGACAGCATCAGCGCCTGCGAGGCTGACGCCGGCACCTCGAACCGGTGCAGCGGCGCGCCGACCCGGTTGATGATGCGCACGGTCAGGGCACCGGCCCGACTTCCAGACGCGACCTCAAGGCGATAGAGGCCACCAGGGACATTCGCGAGCGCCACGACGACAGCCGACTGGCGGTCCGAGATCAGCGGCTGGTGGCGCGGGATCCGCAGCGGGTCGGATGACGGATCCCAGCGGCGCATGCCACCGCCCAGGCGCCACACTGATTCCCCTGCGCCAGCGGCCGCATGCACGGCCAGTTGGGCGCGAGCCGGATCAAGCGGTGCACTCGCCGTCACCTGCCACCCAACCTCGGTGACAAGCATGAAGCCGGCCAGCATGAACAGTGCCACGACGGTTCGGGTGATGGGTGGATCGGACGTGAACCTTGCGGCGAGCGTCCGCAGCACGAGCCACAGAGCCGTGAGCAGCCCCAAGTACACCGCCGCATGCCGCAGGAACGCCCCTTCTGTGTCCCAGAAAAAACTCGGCCAGGCTCGCGGCAGGTTCACGAGCGGATTGAGCCACTTGAGCCACGCGGCCGCCGCGACACCGCGGTGGTTCCACGCCATCGCGCCTCGGTCCACCGACAGGACCAGCACCGTGATGGCCAGCGACACCACCAGCACGGCCAGCAGCACATTGCGTTGCGCAGCCCTTGATTGCGCCCACGCCACGGCGAGAGGCAGCGCGAGCAATGGCAAGGCTGCCGTCATGAATCGCGATGGCAACCCCGGCACCCCCGCCCACCACATCCAGTAACTCGCCACCGCCATCGCATAGACCAGCACAATGCCGATGCAGAGTGTGCTCAGGAGACGCGAACGGCGCGGAGCCGCGGAGGCTACGCCCAGCAGTGCCGCCGCCAGGATCGGCGCGTAGATCAGCAGTCCGAACTGCTGATCGACAAACAGCCCCGTCACCGCGCCCCAAATCCAGGAGCGGATTTCCGGATTCGGACCGTATGGGACACGTGGGTCAAACGATCCGTAGAGCACGTAGAACATCGAGAGCCACGCCACCGCGCTCACGGCCGGAAGCGCACTGAACAGTGCGGCCCGCCGTACGCGCTCGGCCACGGGGCGCGCGTGATCGCGCAGGATCAGCACCAGCAGCGCCACGCCCAGGGCGCCGGCCAGGACGCTGAATCGCGTATGGAGCCAGGGCAGGGCCGCAAGGGCCGCCGAAACGGAGACCACCGCGCGTCCGGACGCGCCGGGCAGCGACACGAGCAGCCAGACGCCGGCGGCCACCGCACAGGCGCCCGGCGCATCTGGAAACACCATGAAGCTCAACACCGCCATGGTCGTGGACCCGGCCACGGCCGCCCAGGCAAACCACGCCGCGGACGTGTCTCCGGTCAGACGCCACGCCGATCGCCACATCAACGCCCCGGTCACGGCAAACAGCAGAATCAACGTGGCCTGCGCGCCTCGGAAACCGAATGCCGCGAACGCAGGCAGCACCAGCGCCGAGACGCCGGGCGCATGGATCGAGGGGATGCCCCCATCCTTCCCTCGCACCAGGTAGTCGGGGTTGATGGTGCCCCCGAAGTACGAGGCGTAGTCGCGCGCGGCGTGATTGTTGTCGATGAACAGGTCGGCGTCCTTGAGCAGGCTCTGCGTGATGACGAGGTAATGCGGTTCGTCGCCGCCGGGCACACGTGGGTCAGCCGCCCAGGCGGCACCAAGCGCAATGGCGAGCGACGCCACCGCCGCGAGTCTGGTGGCCCGAGCCGGTGTGTGGGCACCTGACGCGCGACCGAACCACAGGAGGATCCGGCCGCCTTCGGCCACAAGCAACGCCGCGCCAATCGGGACCCAGGCGAGCGGTCCTGTCCACACGAGCGCCACCGCAGGAAGAGGGAGAGGCCACCACGGCACCGTACTCAACAACGCCGGCATCGCGGTAAGGGGACGAGCGCGCCATCCGGGCACCAGCGCCGCGACGGCCGCCGCAACGAGGCCGACCCACCACGGCGCCATGACCACAAGGCGCTCAGACGCCGATGCACCTGACATCACGGCCACGGTGCCGGCCGCGCACCAGGCCGACACGCCAATGATGGCCGGGCCGATGCCAATCAATAACCTGCGATAGAATCCCGCCATCCGGTCGTCATTCTAGCCGGTCGCCAGCACTCCGGCGGATTCTTGATGTCTTCACGCCTGCGCGACGCGTGCGTCGCCTCCGCCGTTGCTGTCCTCCTGGCAGTCACCCTCACGTGGCCCATCGCCGGGCGCCTGGGCTCGGCCGGTCGCATTGACAGTGGCGATGGTCGCCATGGCGTGTGGAACGTGGCGTGGGTGGCGCACGCCCTGACCACGGCCCCCTCGACGCTCTTCGACGCCAATATCTTCTATCCCCATCGCCAGACGCTGGCGTATTCGGAAAGCAACATCATTGCGGGGCTGGTGGCCACCCCCGTCTGGGCCGCCACGAAGAATCCCTACGCCAGTTACAACACCGTGGTGCTGCTGGCGTTTGCCGGGGCCGCGCTCTCGGCATTCCTGCTCGTGCGCGTGATTGGCGGCAGCCGACTCGGCGCGGGTGTCGCGGGCGTGGTGTACGGCTTCAGCCCCTACATGTTCGCGCATGTGCCGCACATCCAGCTGTTGATGACGTTTGGCCCGCCGCTCTCGCTTGCAGCGATGCATCACTTCACCAAGGCGCCATCGCTGCGCCGGGGCGCACTTCTCGGTGTGGCACTCAGCGTGACCGGGCTGGCATGTGCGTACTACGGCATCTTCGCCGGGCTCGTGACCGGGCTGGGACTGTTGTGGAACGGCATCACGCAGGGCCGGCTGCGTCAGGCGCGGTACTGGGTGGGCGCACTGATGGCGGTGGCCGTCGTTGTGGTGATGGTCGGGCCATTCTTCGTGCCGTACCTCGAGATGCGCGAGGCCGGATTCACGCGTTCACTCGACGAGGCCAGACTCTATTCCACACGCGGGCCCGAGTACCTGGCATCCGCCGCCTGGGCGCACCGATGGATGCTGCCGTACCTTGGTGAATGGCGCGAGGTGCTGTTTCCGGGATTCCTCCCGGTGCTGCTCGCGACGCTCGGCGTGGGCCTCGCCGTTCGGGCACAAGCACCGCACCGCGACACGATGGCGTTTTACATCGCCGTGGCCGTTCTGGCCCTCTGGATCTCCGCGGGCCCGGATGCAGGTCTCTACTCGCTTCTCTACCAGGTGGTGCCGGCGTTTTCGTTCCTGCGCGCACCGGTGCGATTCGGCGTCCTCGTGGGGCTGTCGGCCGCCGTGCTGGCTGCAATGGCCATCACGTGGCTCGAGCGCCACCAGATGACGCTTCGCCCGCGGTTCGCGGCCGCACTGGTGATCATCGCGCTGGCCGAGTCGTGGGTCGGCCCTCTGCAATTGGCCGACGCGCCGGTCGTGCCGCAGGCCTATCGCCGACTCGCGGTGATGCCCCGGGCACCGGTGGCGGAGTTTCCGTTCTTCACAAATGCGTCCGATCGACACCGGCACACCGAGTACATGCTGATGTCCACATTCCACTGGCAGCCCCTGATCAATGGCTACAGCGACCACACGCCCGCGGACGTCGCGGCCGACGCCACGGCACTGGCCAGCTTCCCTTCATCTGACGCGTGGTCCGTGCTGCGTGCGCGCGGGGTGCGCTGGGTTGTCGTGCACTTCAACGACTACCCTGCCGACGTCGGGTCGGTGCTGCGCCCGCAGCTTCAGACCATGCCGAGCCGGTTGAGGCTCGTCGTGGATGAGTACCCGGTCTCGCTGTACGAGGTTATCTGGCCCAGGCAGCCAGGCGGTGCTCCGCAGCCGTAAGCGTCTCTTCCTTCTTGCAGAAGCAGAATCGCAGCTGCGATGGCCCACCCTGCCGGTCGCGATAGAAGCTGCTGCCCGGCACACTGGCCACGCCCACCTCGGTCACCAGATGCCTGGCCATGGTCACATCGTCGGCAAAACCGAAGGCTGACACATCCGTCATGATGTAGTACGCGCCCCTGGGCCGGATGCAACGAAAGCCGGCGGCGGTCAGGATGCCCATCAGGCGATCGCGCTTCGCGCGGTACGTCGTGGCCAGGCCGGCATAGTAACTGTCGGGCATCGCGAGCGCGGCCGCCGCCGCGGCCTGCAATGGCGCGGCGGCACCGACGGTGAGAAAGTCGTGCACCTTGCGGATGGCGCCACTCACGTCGGGCGGCGCAATCGTCCAGCCGACGCGCCACCCCGTCACACTGAACGTCTTTGACACGCTGTTGATCGTGACGGTCCGATCCGCCATGCCATCAAGCGACGCCATCGACACATGCTCGGCGTCGTCGTACAGGATGTGTTCGTAGATTTCGTCGGTGACCGCCAGCACGCCCCAGCGCTGGCACAACCCGGCAATGTGCTGCAGTTCCTCGCGCGTGAAGACCTTGCCGGTGGGATTGTTAGGCGTGTTGATGATGATGGCCCGCGTCTTGTTCGAGAACGCGGCGCCCAGTTCATCGGGATCAAACGACCAGTCCGCACCGCCCGAGACTCCGGGCTCGCGCAGTCGTACATACTTCGGCGTGGCACCCGACAGAATCGCGTCGGGCCCATAGTTCTCATAGAACGGCTCAAACACAATCACCTCGTCACCGGGGTCGACGATGGCGAGCATGGTGGCCATCATGGCCTCGGTGGAGCCGCAGCAGACGGTGATGTGGGCGTCGGGATCGACGATATCGGACCGGCGGCGGGTCGCATCCCGGGCGATGGCCTCACGCAGCGGTTTGGCTCCCCAGGTGATGGCGTACTGGTTGATGTCGGCCTGAATTGCCTCGCACGCAGCCTGCTTGACGGCCTCGGGCGCCGGAAAGTCAGGGAACCCCTGCGACAGGTTGACGGCGCCGTGGGCGTGCGCCAGGCGCGTCATCTCGCGGATGACGGACTCGGTGAACTGGGATGCTTTGACAGACGTGCGAAGGCGATCGGGCATGAGTGGCTTACCGGCGGGCGGGGCCGGCCGGGGTGCGGCGATACAGCACCCGGTAGTCCTCGGCCGTGCCGAGGATCTTCTTCACGTAGCCTTGCGTTTCCGGAAAGGGAATGCCGTCGATGAATTCGTCGCGATCGACGCCGGGCCGTTCGGCCAGCCAGCGCGAGACCCGGCTCTCGCCGGCGTTGTAGGAGGCCAGCGCCGGTGCGACGCTGCCGAATCGTCTGATGAGATCAGCCAGGTACGTCGTGCCGATGCGGACGTTGATCTCCGGGGTGGTCAGGCTCGCGGTATTAAACGGTCGAATGTTCTGCGAGCGTGCGTATTGCCGGCCGGTGGACGGCAAAATCTGCATCAGTCCCCACGCGTCGGCCGATGACCGAATCTCCGGGTCGAACGTGGATTCCTGTGCGACGAGCGCGGCCACCAGGAACGGGTCGAGCGTGTGAAGAGCCGCGTGCTTCTGGATCAGGTCCCAGTACGCGACCGGGAACAGCACCGTGAGCAATTCGCGCGGAAGCGCCTCGCCGCCCTCGGCCAGGTACTGCGGGTAAGCGCGCTTCATGGCGCTGATGCCGGGCCGCAGTTGCCCGCCGCGGTTCAGGGCATACGCGAGCGTCGCCTCAATCACTGGCGAGTTGCCTTCGACACGCTGAACCCGCTGCAGTTCGCCGGCCGCATCGGCATAGAGCTGCGACGTCAGGAGCGCCTGGATGAGCGGGACGTTGCTGGGCGGCGCGCCTGGCGAAAAATTCACGCGTGCCCCGCGGCGCACCGGTGTCACTGTGCCGGCCGAAGCCGGGCGTGACGCGGCGAGCATTTGTCCAACCACCCGCGCGGCCTCTCGGCCGTAATACGAATTGCCGTAGTCGGCCATCGTCTGTTGATAGCCGGCCAGGGCGCGATCACGTTGGCCCAGTCGTTCATGGGCACGGGCGGCCCAGTAGACCCAGCCTGAACGGTAGTCGGCGCGTCGCAGGCCCTGCGCCGCGCTTTCAAACAGGCGCACCGTCTCTGCGTACTTGCCGCTGGAGAAGGCCCACCAGCCGGCCTTCCATGCCGCCCGACCGGCAAAGGCGCCCGTCGGAAAGCGGTCGTAACTCTCCGTAAACACCGCCGCGGCCTGGGCGTCGTCATCGGTCAGGATGAAGTGCGTGCCCAGGTCGTTGAGGGCGGATTCGACGAAGACCGGGTTGCGACCGCTGTCGACAAACGTGCGGACATCACGGAGGTATTCCGGGTGGCGCCCCATGTCGCGGAGTACGCCGAGCCTGAAGTATTCGGCTTCGTCGCGGTTGGCGCCGCCTGCGCCGATGTAGGCCTCGAGCGCCGCAAGCGCTTCGGGATAACGCTTGACCCGGGCGTCGCACTGCGCCAATCGCAGGTCCACAAGGTCGCGGTCGATTTTTCCGACCAGCGGACGTACGCCTTCATACGCGAGACGCGCGTCTGGGAACTGCCGCGCCGCATACAACTGGTGCGCGCGGCTCATGGCCACGGTCAGGCGTTCGGCGGTTGCCGCCTGAAACGATGGCGCAAGACTGAGGAGCGCTTTGGTCGAGTCGGACGCCTCCGCAGACGCGGAAAATTCGTCATGCACGCGGGTGAACGCCTTCACGGCAAGGTCCGGTTGACCCGCCTGTTGGGCCGCCAGCCCGAGGCGATGCAGCGCGTTCGCCATCGATGCCGCAACCAGCGGGTGTGTCGTGAGCGCAGACAACGCCTTCGTCGCGTCGGCCCATGCCAGCCGGGCTTCAGCCGCATCGGCGGCCAACCACAACGCGGTTTCGAGCAGATAGCCTTCAGGTTTTGTGGCGAGGACTGCCGCCGCAGAGGCGGCTGCGTTGTCGAGTTGCGTGTCGGCCAGTTCAGCACGGCCCTGGTGCAGTCGGACGTAGCGGCCGACGACCGGGAGGCTGGCGGACCTGCGCAGCGCGGGTAGAGCCAGCGCGGGTTTGTCGTCGTCGAGATGCGCGAGCGCGGTGGCCACCGCGTTCGGCCGCGCGTCTCCGGCTGCCGGCGCGAGCCAGAGACGCTCCTGCGCGCTCAGCGCCACCACCAGAGTGAGTCCGACGGCGAGCGGTATCAGTCGCACGTCAGTCGGCCCGTGCCAGCACTTCCACGGTGCGTGCCGAGGTCACGTTTTCGAGCCGGATCGACGCATGGCGCGCGAGCAGTTCCAGCTCCTCGGTCCAGAGCGGCGCGTCCTCGTGCTCCACCGATCGGGCCATGTCGTCAGCGTACACCACGGCCACGACCTCGCCGGCCACCGTGAGCGGGACGACCAGGCCGGTGTGTCCGACCGGCACGTGCATGAAGGCGGGCCCGTCCCCTTCGCGCCCGTCGATGACGGGTGGCACAAATGAGGTTTGCTTCAGTGCGACGGCGGCCGCCAGGGTGCCAGACGCGCCAATGGGCATTTCGGAGGGGCCCGTCCCTTCGGCAAAGCCAAAGTGCCCCCAGGTGCGGAACATGTAGCCGTCCACGAGCAGGATGGCGACACGCGAGGTCTCGGCGGCCGCGCCGCGGGCCAAGGATCCGAGAATGGCGTTGAGGCTGCTGGACTCGTCGATTCGGCGGACTGACCCGAGGAGACGTTCCATCGTCTCCACGCGCACGTCCCGAGTCGTGTCGGCCGACGCCGCGGGCATGACGGGCATGACGGGCATGACGGGCATGACGGGCACAGGCGGATCGAGCACCGACGCGGCGGCAACCTGCTGCTGGAGTTCGGCCATGGCCGCCGCGTGCCTGGCTTCCTGCTCGGTGACGAGCCCAATCAGGTCTCTGGTCAGGGCTTCCACCCGCGCTTCCAGGTCCTGGCTCGTTCGGGCGAGATAGGCATCAAGAACGCCGCGAACGCGCTGCTCGTTTGTCATGTCGTCAGATAATTATGAACTAAAGCGCTGGGGCGTACAACACTCCCTTGCTGGGGTGTTGGTGCTCACCGCGTAGGGCGGCCTGGGTCTCAAGGCCGCCGCGTGTCGTGCTGGGGTGCTAAGATGGTGGGGCGACACTGACCTTGTGGGGGCGACACGGCTTCGACGGGGGCAAGGGATCGTGGGATGCATGCCGAGCCATTTCCACCCGACTCGTTAAACCGGCGGAAACACAATGCAACTGCGGACACGCAGCTCGCACTCGCGGCCTAATCCCCGCGACGTGCACCCTGGTCAGCCTGCGGGCCGGGAGTGCACGCCATTCAGCAGGCTGGTGCTCTAGCGCGTCCGGCGCCTGAGGACGAGACTTCACGGACTAGCGGCCGGCACGTTCGTCGAACTTCGATGACGGCCGCGAACCTTTAAGTTCGACTACGCATGTAGACGCCTACGGTGACAGGCCTTTCGGACGCGGGTTCGACTCCCGCCGCCTCCACCATAGATCCGCTGTTTTGTTGGCAAAACAGCGGATCTGGTGGTTTCAGACCACTTTTCATCCCACATTAACGACATGCAGACCTCCCAGCACGAGTTGCTTGTCTGTGATTTCGTTCGGGAGATCATCGCCGCCCGAACAGGCGAATCGATTCGTGTGGTGGAGAGCCCCGATCAAGTAGAGCGCACCAAGAAGGCGGTCGAACAACTCTGGCAATCCAAGTCTCGCCACTA
>CAZAZR010000017.1:0-22372 GCA_964489685.1 uncultured Solibacteraceae bacterium
AACTCGAAGCGCGCCTTCGACAGCGCATTGTCACGGATCTGTGCGCCCGGATGTCCCTTGGCGAGATCGGCCGCATGCGCCGCGATCTTGTACGTGATGATGCCGTCCTTCACGTCGCTCTTGTTGGGCAGGCCCAGGTGTTCCTTCGGCGTCACGTAGCAGAGCATCGCCGTGCCGTACCAGCCGATCATGGCGGCGCCGATCGCCGAGGTGATGTGGTCGTAGCCAGGCGCGATGTCGGTGGTCAGCGGCCCGAGCGTGTAGAACGGCGCTTCGTCGCACCACTCCAGCTGCTTCTCCATGTTCTCGCGAATACGGTGCATGGGCACGTGGCCGGGGCCCTCGTTCATGACCTGCACGTCGTACTCCCAGGCGATCTTCGTCAGTGCACCCTGCGTCTTGAGTTCCGCGAACTGCGCCTCGTCATTGGCGTCGGCGATCGAGCCGGGACGCAGGCCATCGCCAAGCGAGACCGACACGTCGTACGCCTGCATGATTTCGCAGATCTCGCGGAAGTGCGTGTAGAGAAAGCTCTCCTGATGGTGCGCCAGGCACCACTTCGCGATGATCGAGCCGCCGCGCGACACGATACCGGTCAGTCGGCGCGCCGTCATGGGGATGTAGCGCAACAGCACCCCCGCGTGCACGGTGAAATAGTCCACGCCCTGCTCGGCCTGCTCGATCAAGGTGTCGCGGTACACCTCCCAGGTGAGGTCTTCGGGACGCCCGCCCACTTTCTCGAGCGCCTGATACAGCGGCACCGTGCCAATCGGCACGGGCGAATTGCGGACAATCCACTCGCGCGTCTCGTGAATGTTCTTGCCCGTGGACAGATCCATGACCGTATCGGCGCCCCACAACGTGGACCAGCGCAGCTTGTCCACCTCTTCGACGATCGACGACGAGACGGCAGAGTTGCCGATGTTGGCATTGATCTTCACCAGGAAGTTGCGCCCGATGATCATCGGTTCCAGTTCCGGATGGTTGATGTTGGCGGGAATGATGGCGCGGCCGCGGGCCACCTCGGCGCGCACGAACTCGGCCGGCAACCCTTCACGCAGAGCGATGAACTCCATCTCCGGCGTCACATCACCGCGGCGGGCATAGTGGAGCTGCGAGACGCCCCTGCCGGCGCGCGCTTTCAGAATCCGGCCGCAGCCGGTCTCGGCCACGTCGCCCCGCGACAGAATCCAGTCACGGCGCAACGCGGGCAGCCCCACATGGGCATCGAATCCGCGTGGTCCGCTCGAGTCGTACACACGAAGCGGCGGTTCTCCAGCGGCCAGACCAATCTCGCGCATCGGCACCCGGACACCTTGCGGGCCCGACATATACACCTTCGTCGACCCCGGAAACGCACGGTCGAAGTCTTCTTCGGTCAGGGGTTCGTACGCGGGTCCACTCATGTCCGGACTATACATCGGGTCGGGTCAGAGCTTCCGGACGACGAAACACTTCAGATACGCGGTTTCTGGCACACCCAGCAGCACGGGGTGATCGCGCGCCTGCAGCCGCTTCTCAATCAGCGCCACCGACGCATGCGCGTCAATCGCCGCGTGCAGCAGCATGTCCTGAAACAAGGCCTCGTCCACATGGTAGGAACAACTGCAGGTGATCAGGATCCCGCCGGGCTTGAGCAGCTTCAAGGCCCGAAGATTGATCTCTTTGTACCCGCCCAGCGCCTTGGCCAGCGTGGCCTTGTTCTTGGCGAACGCCGGCGGGTCCAGCACGATCGTGTCGAAGCGCTCCTTGGCGATTTCGAGCTCCCGAAGCTCGTCGAACACATTCGCCAGCCGCGCCTCGATGTTGGTCAGGCCATTGCGGCGCGCATTGTCGGCAACGGCCGTCACGGCCAGCTCCGACCCGTCGATGGACAGCACCGACTCGCACCGGCGCGCCATCTGCAGCGCGAATCCGCCGTTGTAGGAAAACGCGTCGAGCGCGCGCCCGCGGGCGTACTGGCCTGCCGCCAGGTGGTTCTCACGCTGGTCGAGGAACAGGCCGGTCTTCTGCCCGTGCCTCACGTCTACCCGATGCGTGATGTCGCCTTCCCGGATGTCGATCAGTTCCGGCACGTGGCCGGCCACGACCTCGACCACCTCAGGCAAATCCTCCAGCCGCCTGATCTTGGCGTCATTGCGGGCCAGTATGCCCTTCGGTTTCAGCGCCTCGCTCAACAACTCCACCACCAGGTCCAGCCGGCGGTCGATGGCCTGGCAGAGCGTCTGGACCACCAGATAGTCGCCATAACGGTCGACGATGAGCGCCGGAAGGCCGTCGGCCTCCGCACTGACCAGCCGGTAGGCGTCCCCGTCTGGCGCCAGCGCCTCACGGTACGCCAGCGCTGCCCGCAACCGGTCAGCGAACAGCACCCGCTCGTCGCGCGGTCCTTCGCCCAGCATCCGCAAGGTGATCTGGGACGTGCTGCTGAAGAACGCCAGCCCAAGGGGCCGGCCGCGTTCGGTACGGACCTCCACGAGATCCCCCGGCTCGGCCTCGACCGTCATCACGTCGGATCGATAGATCCAGGGATGGCCCGCGCGCCACCGTTCTACGCCCCTGATGGAGATCACTGCAATGGGAAGCACACTGGATTGTAGACCCTCGGACTATACTCAGTGCGATGCGCATCGCGATTGGCGCCGATCATGCGGGAGTCACGCTCAAGGACGCACTGGCGCTCCTGCTTGATGCTCGAGGCCTTCCGTACACCGACTTCGGCACGCATGGCCCCGAGTCCGTGGACTATCCCGACATCGCGGCCGAGGTGTCGCGCGCCGTGGCGTCAGGCGCGTACGACCGCGGGGTACTGGTGTGCGGCTCGGGCATTGGCATGGCGATTGCCGCCAACAAGATTCCTGGAATTCGCGCCGCCTCAGTGACCGAGATCGAGGCCGCCAGGCTCAGTCGCAGCCATAACGACGCCAACGTGTTGACGCTGGGCGCCCGGCTCACCTCGCTCGAACTCGCCCGGCAGATCGTGACCACGTTTCTCGAGACTCCGTTCGAAGGTGGTCGGCACGAGCGCCGCGTCAACAAACTGACCCAACTTGATGGCGTCTCGCCAAAAACACATCACCTGGATTGACCGTGACACACCTGACCGAGACCGACCCGGACATCGCTACTGCCATTGGGCACGAGTTGGAGCGCCAGCGGGAGGGCCTGGAACTCATCGCCTCGGAAAACTTCGTGAGCCCGGCTGTGCTCGAAGCCGTCGGTTCGGTCTTGACCAACAAATACGCCGAAGGCTACCCCGGCAAGCGGTACTACGGCGGGTGTGCATTCGTCGATGTGGCCGAAACGCTCGCGATCGACAGGGCCAAGGCCCTTTTTGGCGCTGACCACGCCAATGTCCAGCCGCACTCGGGCGCACAGGCCAACACGGCCGTCTACCTCGCGATGCTCAAGCCGGGCGATGCCATCCTGGGCATGAACCTCGCCCACGGCGGGCACCTGACCCACGGCCATCCCCTCAATTTTTCCGGCAAGTACTTCAGGATCATTCCCTACGGCGTCCGGAAAGACGACGAACGGCTCGACTATGACGAGTTGGAGCGGCTGGCGCGCGAGCACCGGCCGAAGATGGTGGTCGTTGGCGCCAGCGCCTACGCGCGCACCATCGACTACGCGCGGATCCGCCGTGTCGCCACCGACGTGGGCGCGCTCGTCATGACCGACATGGCGCACATCGCCGGCCTCGTCGCCGCGGGCCTGCATCCCAGCCCGGTGCCGCATTCGGATTTCGTCACCACCACCACCCACAAGACCCTGCGCGGCCCGCGCGGCGGCCTCATCCTGTGCCGTGCAGAGTTCGCCAAGGACATCGATCGCGCCGTGTTTCCCGGCGTCCAGGGCGGCCCGCTGATGCACGTGATTGCCGGCAAAGCCGTGTGCTTCAAGGAAGCCCAGAGCGAATCATTCCGTGCCTACCAGCGGCAGGTGATTCGCAACGCGGCGCGGCTCGCCGACGGTCTCGCCGCCGCTGGCTTCCGCATCGTCAGTGGCGGCACCGATAACCATCTGGTGCTGGTGGATGTGTTCTCGAGGGGACTCACCGGCAAGGCGGCTGAAGCCGCGCTGGGCCGGGCCGCGATGACCGTCAACAAGAACGCGATTCCCTTCGATCAGCAGCCCCCCATGACGGCGAGCGGAATCCGCCTGGGCACACCAGCCGTCACCACGCGCGGCCTGGGTGAGGCCGAAATGGACCTGGTGACTCAGTTCATCGCGCGCGTGCTCGCCTCGCCCGACGACGAGTCGGTCGCGCGAGCGGTCCGATCGGATGTCGAAGCCCTGTGCCGGACGTTCCCGCTCTACCCCACGCTCGGTCACTGACGGCGCGCGTCGCCGAGGTCTTCGCCGACGCCGGGCCGCTGGCGCGGAGCGACGAGATGTTCGAGGCGCGTCCCGGGCAGCGTGAGCTGGCGGCGCGTGTCGCCGACACATTCGAGCACGGCGGCGTGCTCATCGCCGAGGCCGGCACCGGCACCGGAAAGACCTTGGCGTACCTGGTGCCTGCTGTGCTCTCGGGGCGTCGGGTACTGGTATCAACAGGCACACGCAACCTCCAGGATCAGATCTTCTACAAGGACATTCCCGCGCTGGCACGTGCACTTGGCGTGGAACTGCGAGCCGCGTACATGAAAGGCCGCGCGAATTTCCTGTGCCGCCACCGCTACGACCGCCTGCAGGAAGTGCGCGGGTCACTTGGCGAGGAGGAACAGCGCTGGCTCGACACGTTGGCCGAGTGGCTGCCGGACACCCAGACCGGGGATCGCGCAGAGCTGACCGACATGCCCGACAGCTTTCCGTTCTGGACGGAGCTGACCGCGACCAGTGAGCAGTGCCTGGTCGCGAGTGTCCGCAGTTCGCCGACTGCTTCATCACGCGCATGCGCGAACGCGCCGACGAAGCGAACGTGATCGTGGTGAACCATCACCTGTTGTGCGCGGACGCATCGGTCCGGCAGGGCGACTTCGGCGCCGTGATTCCGGCCTGTGACCTGGCCGTGATCGATGAGGCCCACCAGCTCGAGGATGTCGTCACCCAGTACTTCGGCCTGGTGTTCAGCACGCATCGGCTGGACGAGTTCGTGCGCGACGCGACACAGGCGGTCGCGTCCATCCCGGCCGAGCAGGGCAGGACTGCGGTCGGCGTGCAGCATGCGATTGGCGATGTGGAGCGGGCGGGGCGCCGGCTCTTCGATCGGGCGCGCCTCGAAGCCACGCGCGAGCGGGGCGGCGACCGCACCACGCTGACACCCGATTCGGCAGCCCGGATGGACCACGAAGGCACCGTGATGCGGGAGGAACTACAGCGGCTCTGTGGTGCGATGGCCGCGTGCGAACCCGTGCCGGAAGACCTGAAGGCCATCATGGCTCGCGCCGTGGCGATGCGAGAAGACGTGCGGGTGCTGTTGGCGGTGGACGACCCCGCGTTTGTCCACTTCCTCGAAGCACGGGGGCGAGGTCTCGCACTGCGCGCGGCTCCCATTGACGTGGCGGCCCTGGTGCGCGACAAGGTCATCGGCGACCGGAGCGCCACGGTGCTGACGTCGGCCACGCTCACCGTGGCAGGGTCGTTTGATTACGTGCAGGGCCGGCTCGGTCTGGCGACGGCGAAAAGCGTCCGCCTGCCGTCGGAGTTCGATTTCCGCACGCAGGCGCTGCTCTACCTGCCGCCGGACATGCCTGATCCCCGGTCGCCCGAGTTCAACCGTGCCGCTGCGGGCGTCGTCGCGGAATTGCTGGAGCGGTCGCGGGGCCGGGCGTTTGTGCTGTTTACGTCCTACGCCGCCATGCGGGACGTCTATGAGCAGGTGGCGCCCCACGTGCCGTGGCCCCTGCTGCTGCAGGGCACGGCGCCGCGGCCCGCGCTGTTGCGCGATTTCAGGAACACGCCGAATGCGGTACTGTTTGCCACCGCAAGTTTCTGGCAGGGCGTTGATGTGGCGGGTGAGGCGCTCAGCTGCGTGATCATCGACCGGTTGCCGTTTGCCTCACCAGGCGACCCACTGGTGGCGGCCCGCATCGCCGCCATCGAAGCTGCCGGGGGGCATCCCTTCCACGACTACCAGGTTCCGCTGGCCACCCTGGCCCTCCTCCAGGGGATGGGCCGGCTCATCCGGAGCCAGTCGGATCGCGGTGTGCTGGCGGTGCTCGACCCGAGGCTCAGCCGCATGTCGTACGGGCGCCGCTTCCTGGCCTCGTTTCCCCCGGTGCCTGTCACGCGGGATCTTGACGCCGTCAGCCGGATGTTCCTCCGGTGACGGCGCGGGCGCGAATACCGATATAAAATAGACGGCGGAGGACGCCATGGTTCGTCAGTCACTTCGTCGCGGTTGGATGGGAAGCGCCATCGCTCTTGGGTTGCTGGTTTCGGCCACGTCAGCCTTTGGACAGGCTCAGGGGTCGCTGCGCGGCCTCGTCACTGACGAGGCCGGCAAAGGTGTGGCCGAAGCCGAAATCATCATGAACTACATCGGCGACGTGGAGATCACCGTCACCCTCAAGACCAACATCCGCGGCGAGTTCACCCGCGCGGGGCTGCGCACGGGGGAATGGAAGATGACGGCGACCAAGGGTGAACTGACCGGTTCGCACACCGTGCGCGTCATGATCAATGAAATGGCCCGCGTCGCCACGCTGATCATCAAAGTGCCGGTCAAGGGCGCAGGCACAGACACGTCGGGCATGACTGCAAAAGACGTTGAGGCCCGCAACAAACTGATGGCCACGATGCAGGCCGAGTTCGACGCGGGCGTCGCCGCCATTGCCACGGCGCCAGACGACGCCATCGCCAAGCTCCTTTTGGTGGCCGGACAGATCCCCAATTGCGCCATCTGCCACTCGAAGATCGGCGACGCCCACATCAAGAAGGAAGACCAGGCCGGCGCAGAGGCCGCCTACAAGAAGGCGATCGAACTCGACCCGAAGCTGGCCGATCCCTACGCGGCGCTGGCGATCCTCTACAACCAGCAGAAGAAGTTTGACGACGCCAGCGCGATGAGCACGAAGGCCAACGAGTTGCTCGGTGCCTCGGCCACCGGCGGCGACCCCGCCGCGCTCTACAACCAGGGCATCATCCTGTGGAATGCAGGCAAGTTCCCGGAAGCCAAGGCCGAGTTCGAGAAGGTCATCAAGCTCGATCCGAAGATGGCCGAAGCGCACTTCCGTCTCGGTATGGCCAACCTGAACCTCGGCCAGCTCCCTGACGCGGTGAAGGCCTTTGAGGAATACCTGAAAATTGCGCCGACTGGCGAAAACGCCGAAATGGCGAAGGCCATTCTGAAACAGATCAAGTAACATGTCCGGCCCTGCGCTGGACGCCGAGATTGCCCTCAACCTTGCCACAGTGCGCCGCCGACTTGAGACGGCGGCGCACCAGGCTCATCGTGCACCTTCCAGCCTGCGGCTCATCGCCGTCTCAAAAACATTCCCAGTCGAGTCAGTGTTCGCAGCGGCCCGAGCTGGTCAGCGTGATTTTGGCGAGAACCGCGTGCAGGAAGGCCTCGACAAGCTGGCCTCCACCGCGGACCTCGGCCTGACGTGGCACCTGATCGGCCACCTCCAATCCAATAAGGCCCGCAAAGCCGCGGCGGCGTTTCACTGGATTCACTCGATCGACTCGATGGAGCTGCTGAAGAAGGTGGACGCCGGGGCCCTCGACGCCGGCACGCAGCCACAGATCCTGCTGCAAGTCGATCTCGCCAGGGAGGCGACAAAGTTCGGCGCGGACCGCGGCCACGTCGAAGACCTCGCGCGCGCAGCGCTGCAGTCTCGCGCCGTCGAACTGCGCGGCCTGATGACCGTGCCGCCAATCGCCGATGACCCGGAAGACGCGCGGCCGTGGTTCCGGCAACTGCGCGACCTTCGAGACGCGCTGGTGGCGTGCGGATTGCCCGCCGAGGCTCTCGCGGAACTCTCCATGGGCATGAGTCACGACTGCGACGTGGCGGTTGGGGAGGGCGCAACCATGGTGCGTGTCGGCACGGCCATCTTCGGGCGCCGCCCTCCACCGGTGACACCCGCATGAGCCCCAGCACCGCAGCACTCCAGCGCCCGCACATGCCTGTCACTCTCCTTCTTGAACACCTCGATCAGCTCTACACGGTGGCTGGTGATGCTCCCCGCGCAGGGGTGCGGCAAGGCGACATCTCTCCCATCACCGACGGCGCTGTGGCGTGCCACGGACCCACCATCGTGGCGGCCGGGACCACCGCGTACGTCCGCGCGCACGTCACACTCCATCCGCAGGCCATCGTCGTGGATGGACGCGGTCAGTCTCTCGTTCCGGGGTTTGTCGATCCCCACACTCATGTGGTGTTTGCGGGCGATCGGCGAGACGAGCTTCGGCGCCGGCTGGGCGGCGCGACGTACTCGGAGATCGCCGCCGCAGGCGGCGGCATTCTCTCCACTGTACGAGCCACCCGGGCCGCATCGGAAGACGAGCTGGCGGCCCAAACCGCCGTTCGGTTGGCCGAAATGCTGCGCCAGGGCACCACCACCGCCGAGGCCAAGAGTGGCTACGGCCTCGACACGGCCACCGAAGTCCGCATGCTCCGCGTCGTCGCACGTCTCAACCACACGCAGCCGATTGAACTCGTGCCGACCTTCATCGGCGCGCACGAGGTCCCGCCTGAGTTCCGCGGCCGCCAGGCCGACTATGTCCGCCTGGTGATCGACGAGATGATTCCTGCGGTGGCCGAACACGCTGAGTGGTGCGACGTCTTTTGCGACCGGGGATTCTTCACGCCTGAAGAGTCGACGGCCATCCTCGAGGCGGGCACCCGGGCCGGAATGAAGCCGCGGATTCACGCCGACGAACTGGCGGCCAGCGGAGGGCCGCAGGTGGCTGCGGCTGTGGGTGCGCGGTCGGCCGATCACCTCGTGCGTGTGGACGCACAGGGCATCGAGGCGCTGCGGGCCGGAGGCGTCATCGCCACGCTGCTCCCCTGCGCGGCCTTTCATCTCAAGCTGGGCCAGTTTGCGCCGGCGCGCGATCTCATTGCCGCCGGGGTCCCGGTGGCGCTGGCGACCGACGTCAATCCCGGCGGCGGATTTTCGCCGTCCATGCCATTCGCCATCGCGCTCGGGTGTTTTGCGATGCATCTGACATTCGAGGAGGCGCTCGTCGCGGCCACCATCAATGCGGCGGCATCGCTCGACCGCCAGCATCTGGTGGGAAGCCTCGAGCCTGGCAAACAATTCGATGGGGTGCTCGTCCATGGCCCCGCCGTCAATCTCCTGCGTGTGAACGCGGCGCCGATCGCGGGCGTCTACAAGAAGGGTGTTTTATGTTGATCGATCGCACTGTCACGAGCCTCCTCGACGCCATCAGCGCGGCCGACCCCACTCCGGGGGGAGGCTCAGCCGCGGCCCTGGTCGGCGCCGCGGGAACGGCGCTGCTCGTCATGGTGACGGGCATGCCCAAGTCGCGCACCAACGCGATCGCGGAACGCGAGGCCCTCGATTCCGCGCACACGGAATTGCTGCAGCTGCGTGACGAGCTGGCCGGGTTGGTGGACCGCGACGCGGCCGCCTACGACCTGGTGGTGGCCGCTTTCCGCAAACCCAAGGTGACCGACGTGGACAAACTCGAACGCAAGGCCGCGATTCAGGACGCCACCCGCGTTGCGACCGAAGTTCCACTTGAGACGATCCGAGCTTGCGTACGGGCGATGCAGGAAGGCCGCGCCGCCGCCGCGTACGGCAATCCTTCGGCCGCGAGTGACGTGAAGGTGGGTTATCGCCTGCTGCTGGCCGCCGCGGAAGGCGCGCTCGATAACGTCGACATCAATCTCGGGGGGCTGGCGGACACGGGACTGCAGACGGCCATTCGTGACGAATCAGCGCACTTGATGCGCGACGCTCGTACCCTGCTCAACGCTGTCGTTCCGGTGGAATGACTACTTGACGGAATCGAACAGGCGCTCGAATCGCGTGCCTTGGAGCATGTGCGTGATCGACTCGCCTTCTTCGAACGAAAAATAGATGAAGAGCGCCCGGCCCTTCACATAGTGGGCCGGCAGGAACCCCCAGTACCGGCTGTCCTGCGAGTTGTCGCGGTTGTCGCCCATCATGAAGTACTGCGAGGCCGGCACGGTGACAGGGCCGTAGAACTCACGCAGGTCCCCTGTCACCCCGGCCGAGTCAGACGCCGGCGCCGAGAGGTGCGCGTAGCGCTCCTCAAGCGGCGACCCGTTGATATACATCGTCTTGCGCCGCAGTTCCAGGCGGTCGCCGGGCAGGCCGATGACGCGCTTGATGAAATCGCGCTCGGGTTCGTCCGGGTATTTGAACACCACGATGTCGCCACGCCGGATCTCGCGGCCGGGCATCACCACCCGCTCAACGCCGGTCGCCGACGGCGAGAAGATCATCTTGTTCACGATGAGGTGATCGCCGATGAGCAGATTCGGCTCCATCGAGCCCGTAGGAATCTTGAACGCCTGGAAGACCCAGGTCCGTACGAACAGCGCCAGCACAACCGCGATGATCAAGGACTCGGCGTACTCGCGCACCACGGACTTCTTCATGACTCGGTCCCGACCTTGAGCACCGCCAGGAACGCTTCCTGCGGAATCTCGACACGGCCCACCCGCTTCATGCGCTTCTTGCCTTCCTTCTGCTTCTCGAGCAACTTGCGCTTGCGCGAAATATCGCCGCCGTAACACTTGGCCAGCACGTTCTTGCGAAGTGCCCGGACGCTCTCGCGCGCCACGATCCGGCTGCCAATCGCCGCCTGAATGGCAATGTCGAACATCTGTCTGGGAATCAGCTCCCGCATCTTCGCCGCCAGCAGGCGGCCACGGCTGTAGGCCGAGTCGGCGTGAAGCACCGTGGACAACGCGTCCACCGGCTCGCCGTTCACCAGGATGTCGAGCCTGACGAGTGACGCTTCCTGATAGCCGATGACGTGATAGTCGAGCGACGCATACCCGCGCGACACGGTCTTGAGCCGATCATAAAAATCGAGCACCACTTCATTGAACGGCAACTCGTACGTGATCACGACGCGGTCCGATTTGAGGTATTCCATCCCCCGCTGGACCCCGCGCTTTTCCTGACACAACTCCAGAATTGCGCCCACGTGCGCCGCCGGCGTCAGCATCGTCGCCTTGATGATCGGCTCTTCGAACTTCTGGATGCGACCCGGGTCTGGGAGCTTGGAAGGACTGTCGATTTCCTGCACCACGCCGTCGGTGGTGGTGACGCGATACAGGACGCCCGGCGCGGTGGTGACCAGGTCCATGTTGTATTCGCGCTCGAGCCGTTCCTGCACGATTTCCATGTGCAGCAGGCCCAGGAATCCGCAGCGGAAACCGAAGCCCAGCGCCACGGACGTTTCGGGCTCGAAGAAAAACGCCGAGTCGTTCAGCCGCAGCTTCTCCATGGCCTCGCGCAGTTCCGAGTACTGCGAACTCTCCACCGGGTACAGCCCGGCAAAGACCATCGGCTTGAGTTCCTTGAAGCCGGGGAACGGCGTGGCGGCAGGAACCGCCGCGTCGGTGATGGTGTCGCCGACCTTGGCCTCCGCCACGTTCTTGATATTGGCCACCACGAAGCCGGCTTCGCCGACACCGAGCGACATCACCGGCACGGGCTTGGGTGAGAAGGCGCCCAATTCGTCAATCTGCAGGTCGATGCCCGCGTTCATGAGGCGGATCTTCTGGCCGGGCTTCATCGTGCCGTCAATGACGCGCGTGAGAATGACCACACCGCGGTAGGCGTCGTACCAGGAGTCGAAGATCAGGGCTTTGAGGGGCGCATCAGGATTCCCCGCCGGCGGCGGCAGGCGATGGACGATGGCTTCCAGGATCTCGTGGACGCCCAGGCCCTGCTTCGCACTGGCGAGGATCGCCCCGTCGGCATCAAGGCCGATGATCTCTTCGATCTGGCGTTTCGCCTCTTCGGGCTGGGCGCCGGGCAGATCAATCTTGTTGATGACCGGGATGATCTCGAGGTTGTTCTCGATGGCCAGGTACGCGTTGGCCAGCGTCTGCGCCTCAACGCCCTGCGAGGCGTCCACCAGCAGCAGCGCGCCTTCGCAGGCGGCGAGCGAGCGCGTCACCTCATACGAAAAGTCCACATGGCCCGGCGTGTCGATCAGGTTCAGGACGTACGCCTGCCCGTTGTCGGCGGTGTAGTTCAGACGAACGGCGTGGGCCTTGATCGTGATGCCACGCTCGCGCTCAAGGTCCATTGAGTCCAGCACCTGCGCCTCCATCTCGCGGGGCTGCAAGGCGCCGGTGGCCTCGAGAAAGCGGTCCGCAAGCGTGGACTTGCCATGATCGATGTGCGCGATGATCGAAAAATTGCGAATAAAGCGTTGATCCATGTGGTGCGGTCGTGTCAGCCGGCGTTAACGCTGATCACGCGGCAACACCTGTTGCGGATACGCCGGGCCGATGTACTCGGTCCGCGGGCGAATAAGCCTGTTGTTGGCGTACTGCTCCAGCACGTGCGCGGTCCAGCCTGCAATGCGGCTGACGGCGAAGATCGGCGTGTAGAGCACAATCGGAATGCCGAGCGAGTAAAACATCGACGCGGAATAGAAATCCACGTTCGGATTCAGGCCTTTGTCCGCCTTGACGATGGCCTCGATGCGCTGCGACATGGCGAACCACTGCGGCTGTCCGGCCTTTTCGCCAATGGACTTCGAAAAGCGGCGCAGGTGCGTGGCGCGGGGATCTTCCGTGTGGTACACGCGATGGCCGAACCCGGGAATCTTCTCCTTGCGGGCCAGTTTGGCGCGCACGTATTCAGCGGCGCGCTCCACGCCGGCGTCCTGGCCGATGTCGAGGAGCATCTTCATGACCTCGGCGTTGGCGCCGCCGTGCAGTGGCCCCTTCAGCGCGCCGATCGCCCCGACGATGGCCGAGTGCAGGTCGGTGAGAGTGGCCGCCGATACACGGGCCGCAAACGTGGAGGCATTGAGTTCATGATCGGCGTGCAGGACGAGCGACACATCGAACGCCCTGGCGGCGAGCGCCGAGGGGCGTGTGCCCGTGAGCATGTACAGGAAATTGGCCGCGTGACCGAGGGCCGGATCGGGGTCAATCGCGCCGCCGCCGGCCGCCAGTCGGCCCCAGGTGGCGACGAGCGACCCGATCTGGCCGGTGAGGCGTACGGCCTTGCGGTAGTTGGCTTGCGGCGTGTGGACCGCGGCGTCCGTGTCGTAGTGGCCGAGCATCGACGTCAGCGTACGAAGCGCGTCCATGCCGTCTCCGGCCGGCAACGACTTCATCGCGCGCAGAATCGGCTCGGGCAGCCGCCTGGCAGCGTCGAGCTGTGTGTGCAGGTCGCCCAGTTCGGCCCGGTTGGGCAGTCGGCGGTGCCACAGGAGGAAACAGGTCTCCTCGAACGACACGCCGTGGTCCATGTCGGCGAGATCGTGAATGTCGTACCCGCAGTAGGACAACACGCCGCGGTCGCCATCGATATAACAAATCGCCGATTCGCCGGCGACCACGTCTTCCAGGCCGGCCTTGGCCTTCACGTCACTGACGGTACTCATGATCCATCCCGACTGTTACCCGGGGCCTCAGTCTGCAATCTGCGGCGCCTTCACCATCACATCATCACCGAACTGCTGCAGGATCGAGGTGAGCCCCACATACAGGAAGCCGAACTGGAACAACACGAGGAACGGCAGCGTGCCGTAGATCCCGTGGGCCAGGGCGTACACCACCGTCGCGGAGAAATAGAGTCCGAGCGCCAGCTCGATGATCGGCTGCACCGACATGGCCTGGTGGTATTTCTTGTGCTGCCATCCATCCTTGGATGACGCGATGCCGTATTTCGCCGTACGCGTAAACTCCCCAGGGGCACCACACAGTGCTTCGAAGACGGCTTTCGTGTTGTTGACCGCCAGGCCGATGCCGATGGCCATGACGATGGGCAGGTACTTCACGCGCGATTTCCAGTCGGGGTACAGCTCACGCTGTGAGACGAGATAGAAATTCGCCACCGACGCCGTCGCCGCCATGAACAGCGGCACGTCGATGAGCAACATCTCGGTCCAGCCCATGTTGTAGCGCACGACCATCGCCGGGAACATCAGCACCGACAACAGGCACATCAGGAGGTAGTTGAAGTTCGCGGTGAGATGGAAAAACGCCTCGATCTTCACCTTGCGCGGCAGGTCGGAGGCAAGAATGGCCGGAAGCACCTTGCGGCACGTCTGAATGCTGCCCTTGGCCCAGCGATGCTGCTGCGACTTGAACGCATTCATCTCCACGGGGACTTCGGCCGGCGTCACCAGGTCGGGCAGGAACAGGAAGCGCCAGCCGCGCAACTGCGCGCGGTAACTGAGGTCCAGGTCTTCTGTGAGCGTGTCGTGCTGCCAGCCGCCGGCATCGCCAATCGCGGTCCGGCGCCACACACCGGCCGTGCCGTTGAAGTTGAAAAAACAGCCGGCACGATTGCGCCCGCCATGTTCAAGCACAAAGTGGCCGTCAAGCAGGATGGCCTGGATCTTCGTGAGCAACGAATAGTCCTGGTTGATGTGTCCCCAGCGTGCCTGTACGAGCGCCACTTTGGGATCCTGGAAATACCCGACGGTCTTCATCAGGAAGTCGGTCGTCGGCACGAAGTCCGCATCAAAAATGGCGACGAACTCGCCGCGCGCCACTTTCAGCGCTTCATCGAGCGCGCCCGCTTTGTACCCAACTCGATTCGTCCGGTGCAGATACGAGATGTCGAACCCGAGCGCCGCCTGGCGCCGCACTGCCAGCGCGGCGATCTCACGCGTCTCATCCGTCGAATCGTCGAGCACCTGGATCTCGAGTTTGTCCTTCGGATAGTCGATCTCGCACACCGCATCGATCAGCCGATCGGCCACGTACATTTCGTTGAAAATCGGGAGCTGAATCGTCACGACCGGCAGGTCCGTCATGGGCGGCGGCGGCCCGGGGACCCGGTCTTTGTTCTTCATGTACTCGTACACCAGGTAGTACCGGTGCCATCCGTAAATGCCGAGGATGCTGAGGATGAAAAAATACGCGACGAGAATGAGTGTTTCGTATGGCTGCATGGACTGGAACCCGGTCGCGATATCTGATCCTTCATTTTACGAACGTCTCTGGCACCGAGTCAAACGAAACGCCCAGACAAAAACGTCAGAATCCGCCGCCCCCTCTGCCCCCGCCCGGAGGCGCGGAGGGAATCTCATAGTCTCTGGGTGGCTCGGCGTCGAGCAGGTGCCTCACGAAGTAGTCCCACCGTCGACGCATCACGTAGTTTCCCGCCGCGAACCCGTGGCCCGCGTTCGGAATCATCAACATGTCGAATTCCTTGTTGGCCTTGATCAGGGCGTCGGCCACCAGGTAGGTATTGTACGGCGGCACATTGTTGTCCATCGTGCCGTGGATGAGGAACAGACGCCCCTTCAGGCCAGCCGCGTGTGTCTGGTTGGCCTCGATCGCGTAGTTATCCGTGCCGTCCGCGTTCTTGACGAGCGGGCCCTGGTACCGCTCGCCCCAATCATCTTCATACTGACGCTGGTCGTGATTGCCGGATTCGGCGATGCCGACCTTGAAGAAGTCGTTGTACGGCGCCTGCAACAGCGCGCCCGCCGTGATGAATCCGCCGCCCGAGTGGCCCCACATCGCGGCCTTGTCGATGTCAATCCACGGGTACTTCGTCGCGAGTTCCTTCATGCCGGCCACCTGATCTGGCAGCGTGTTGTGACGGCCCATCCTCCCGAAGTAGGCGTCGGTGAACGACTTCGATCGATTCGGCGTACCCGTGCCGTCGATGCTGACGACGATGAAGCCGAGTTCGGCGAGCGCCTGCCGATCGCCACGCGCCGCGGAAAAGGCGCGAGATCCCACACTCCCTGACTGGGGACCAGGGTAGGCCTGATTGATAATCGGATACTTCTTCGTGGCGTCGAAGTTCGTCGGCCGGAAGAGTACGCCGTAGATGTCGTGCTTGCCGTCGGCGGCGCGCATCGTGATTGGCATCGGCGGCTTCCAGCCGGTGGCCAGCAGCTTCGAGATGTCGGCCTTTTCAAGCGGCATGATGAGCGCACCCGTGACGCCATCGCGCAGCGTGGTCTCGGGTGCCACATCGGGCTGCGAAAAGGTGTCGATCACGTACTTGCCGTCGGGCGAAATCTGAGTCGTGTGGGTGCCGTTGTCCGGCGTCAGGGACGCGTGGCTCCTGCCGTCGAGGCCGACCCGGTAGAGATGCGTGTAATACGGATCCTGCCCAGGCTCCTTGCCCACTGCCTCGTACCACATCGTTCGCGTGGCCTCATCAATGCGGACGACGCGGGTCACGGGGCCGACGCCGTTGGTGATGCGATTCTTGAGCTGGCCGGTGTTCAGATCGTACAAGTACATCTGCGCGGTGTCGTCGCGTTGCGAGTACCAGAGCACCTCGCTCGACTTCCAGAGGATCTGCCACTGCACGCGCGTCTGCACATGGGTCTTCTCGGTCTCGGTGAACAGCGCCCTGACCTCGCCAGTAGCCACGTCGGCCAGCTTCGCCGTCGACCACTTGTGGAACCGGTCAGTGGAGACAAACCCGAGTTTCGTGCCGTCCGGGCTCCACAGGTACTCGCCCATGTCGATGTCGTCTTCGGACATGGCGCGGTGAAAATCCGGCGGCATCAGCAGGCGCGTCATCTGGCCGGTCTCCACATCAATGATCACGCGGGTGATCATCGCTACCACGGGGTCACCGGCCAACGGATACTTCCAGGCCCGGAGCACCGGATGCCCGCCGTTCACCGGCGTCTGCACGAGATACATGTCGCCGACGTTCCGCTCATCCTGCTGCTGCGTGACAATCTTCCTGCCGTCGGGCGACCATGACAGCGCCGGCGCCGCGCTCGTCGTCCACCCGGCGTTGCTGGTGGCATAACCGAAGTCCTTCACACCGTCCGTCGTGAGTTGACGATCCTGGCCGGTGGCGACGTCGCGCACCCACAGATTCCAGTCGCAGATGAAGAGCGCCTTGCGCCCGTCGGGGGACATGGACGCGGGCGGCGGACCGGTAAGGCCGGTGACATTGGGCCCGCAGGTCCTGGTGATCGCCATGCCGCCGCGCCCACCACGACCGCCGCCACCGCCGCCGCGCCCGGCCGCTGCCGCAGGCGCCTGGCCGCCGGCCGGCGGCGTCGTCACGACCGCTCGGGTCTTCTTCACCGGATCGACCACGACATTTTCGCTGCCGGTCAGGGTCGTCCGCTGATATGAGAAGCGCCCGTCAGGCAGCCAGGTCGCGGTGACCGTGCCTCCCACGACCAGACCGGCCAGGGCGGGCGCGAGCATCCGCGTGGCCCGGTCGTAGTCGGCGGACGAGAACACGCGCCTGTTCTGCGCCAACGCCGCAGACGTAAAGACCACAAAGAGGATGAGGACGCGGGCAATCGTGCGGGTCATGGGATCTGCTCCTGGGATATCTTCGCGCGTGTGCGCGCGCCCAGTTTCTCATAAAGGGCTGCGGGTGCAAGCCCGCCCTACCACAGCCCGCCCTACCGCAGGAACTGAATCGACCCGACGACTTTCCGGAAGGTCGCGTCGTAGGACGCGAAGCGATCCTGCGGTGCAATCCCGAGCGCGTAGAAGAACGTGCCATCGTCGAGCAGCAGCGTGAAGACGGCGATCCGCTCGTCGTGGCCCGTGCCTGGCGACCGATTTGCCAGGGTGGTGCGAAGCCACTGACGGCGGCCCAGAGTCGTGCGGGTGTACCTGACGTCTCGTCGCACGTTCGGATTGCTCGCCGCGAGTGACTCGACGAAGGCCTCCGTGGCGGCCGTGATGTCTCGCATCTCGTTTCGCGTACCGGCAATCACCATCCCATGGGTGATCACGCCCTGCCCCGCCGCCTCGCCGACCGCACCGTCGGGAGCAAACGTGACGGAGTCGTTCCCGGGCAGCTCGCGCCAATTCGACGGCACGCTGACCCGAAACAAATCGCCTTCGGTATAGGTGGTGGACGACGCGGCGGGTGCCGCCACACGGCCGGGGTCCAGTATGCCCTCGTCGGCCGTCGCGTTCTTGGTCGTGGGCGCCGGCGCCATCTGGCTCAGCCGGCTTCGCGCCGTGTCGAAGGCGCGTGTATCGCGCACCGCATTCTGAATCTGGAGAAGCGCAGCCTCGCGCGCAATGGCCTCTGACCGGTTGCCCGGATCGGGATGGCTGCTGAGCCATTCCGGTCCGCCGGCCCCGCCCTGCTTCTGGATGATCTGGAACATGCTGGCCATTTCGCGTGGGTCATACCCGGCGGCCGCCATGATGTGGGAGCCAAGCAAGTCGGCCTGGCGCTCGTATTCGCGGCTGAACCGCAGGAAATAGGTGCCGAGCCCAATCTCGCTGCCCTGCGCGACGGCGCCGCCCCATTTGCCACCGATGAGCGCGCCCAGGACCGCCCCTGCCATCGCCCCGACTTCGTATTTCTTCGCTTTCGTGGCCTGTGCCGTGCCGTGCCTGAGCGCCACGTGACTGATCTCGTGGGCCAGCACACTGACGGCCTCGCCCTGCGTACGCGACTGACTGATCATGCCGCGATTGACGAACATGGGGCCGCCAGGCAGCGCGAACGCATTGATCTCGCGAACGTTGACGACCTGGAATGCATAGCGGAACTCCGAATGGCGGAACTCGGGCGGAATGTCAGCGACCAGCCGTTGTCCGACCGACTCGAGCCACGACAGAACCTCCGAATCGCGCAGGATCGGCATCTCCTTCTCGACCTCGGCCGCCGCCTGACGACCCAGCTGGACGTCCTCGGCCGGCGTGTATTTGTTGTCGGGCGCCACGATGACGGTCTGCGCACGAAGCGCGACCGCGGCCAGCACCAGGGTCACGCCCGCCACTGCCATGCGGCGCGGGAAGCGTCCGGGTATCACGAGCGGCGCCCCGAGAGCAGATGCAGGAGCGCGACAAACAGCGCGGCGCCGATGATCGACCACAGGACGGGGAATGACTCGCCGGCCACGCGCAGCACAAACGGCTCCGACAAGCCGAGCTGACCGGCGAGCCATGGGCCAACCAGCGCGCCGATGAACCCAAGCGCGGTGGAGGTGACGATCCCGCCACGTCCGCCGCCGCCAAGTGACTTGCCGACGGCGCCGCACACAAAGGCGATGATGATCAGAATCAGAAGACTTGTCAGTGTCAGGGTCATGTTCGCGTCCTACCGTTTCGCTTTGTGTGACGATTCCAGCAGGACGAGCCCTGCGGCAAGGCCCGGTGGCAATTTCAGCGCGTCACTGAGCGAACCGAAGTTGAATCCTTCGCGCACCCGGCCCTTGACCGTCACCCGCGCCGTCCGGCGAGGCACACCCGTCTCTGACACAATCCACAACTCACCTGTGCCGTCGTCAATACGGTAGGTGCCCCGGTCAGCCACTGAGAAACTCTCGACCACCTCACCAGAGAGTTGGACGGTGCGGTTCCGGTAGCGCGAGGGGTCGGCCAGGAGTTCGTTGATGGTCCTGGTCGAGGCGCAGGCGCCGGTGGCCAGTGCGGCCGAGGCCATGAGGATGAATGAGGCAAGTCGGACGAGTCGTCGTGCGGGCATATGTCGGGTCTCCACACGCAGCACAGTACAGGGTCGTGGAGCCGGGCCCCTGTTCAGAACGGCACAGGGTGAGGGGGCCCGGCGCGGGTGCGTTGCACCCGCGCCGGGCCCTCCTGCGGTGCGTGTCAGCGCGCGCGGAGGTAGTACGCGATGCCGATGCTGAAGTAGTTCGACGAATCGTCGTTCAGGCCCAGACCAAATTCGGAGACGAAGTCGATCTTCGGGCTGACCTTGTACTCAATTCCCGGCACGAGGTGCAGCGTCGAATAGCTGAAGTTGGCATCGTCGATCGAGATGCGTGAAAAGTCCACGCCGCCATAGAGCTCAAGCCGTTCCCCCACCTTGCCACTGGCCAGGCCTGTCAGGTCGAACCCCTTCGCATTGGCGCCGTCATTGCGGACCACATGAAACCCGCCGATGACCGACACATTCACGGGACCGGTGTTCACGAGCCAGTACTCGGCGTCGGCGCCGATGAACGTAATGTCGCTGAACAAGGCCACCTTGGCTTCAACGTCGAACCGGCTTCCGAATCCGTAGCCGCCAACCAAGGCCACGCCCGTTTCGCTGTCGGCGTTGTTCTTGCCGAATACCACGATCGGATTCGCCATCAACTTGACGTTGCCCTTGTTGATCGTTTCAGCGGAATTCATGACACCAAAGTCCTGCCCTGCGGCCGCAACCGGAAGGAGGATACCGAGAGCCGCGACCGCGGCAACACGTAGAACACGCACAATTCACCTGCCTTGTTTAGAGAGAAATACGCAGTCACCATAGCAGACCGACCCGAGTCGCGCCTGTCCCATCCAGCACAGCTGCGCGTGTCACACGTGTCCCCTCCTGTCCCATACGGCACAGACCTGGGATCGAGGCGGGGTTTAGCATGCAGCACATGTCCTCCCCCAATCGACTCGCCTCACTGCTGTTGTTATCGTTCGCGGCCGCCTGTGCCCCCGAGTCATCGGTCGACGTCGAAACAGTCCCACTCGGGGCCGAAGTGGCGGTCACCAAAGAAGACGGCGGCGTGGTGCAGGGCACACTCGCCGAGCGTGATCCACAGAACGTCCGGGTCAACGTCGGTCGCAGCGTCAGGTCGGTCCCTCGTGAAGCCATCTCGGACGTGCAGGTGGTGACCGAGGCGACGCCCGTCGTGCTGCCCCCGGCCGCGAAGTTCCGCGAGTACACGGTGCCGGAAGGTACGACGCTCCACGTGCGACTCGATACCGGCGTGAACTCCGGTTCGAGCAAGGTGGAAGATTCCGTTGAAGGCACACTGACGCAGGCGCTGGTGGTGGACGGCGTGACCCTGGCGCCGATCGGCAGCCGGGTGAAGGGCGATGTCACCGCGGTTGAACCGTCCCCGAAACACGGACGAGCCAGCCTCGCCTTCCGTTTTCGAACGTTGACGATCGCCGGCCATGACGACCCCTACGACATTGTCGCGGGCATCACCCGCGTGGCGCCAAGCGAGAAGAAGGACGACATCATCACGATCGGCGCGCCCGCGGCGGTGGGCGGGGTCGTTGGCGGCATCCTCGGCGGCAAGAAGGGGGCCATCATCGGCGTCATCGTGGGCGGTGGCGCCGGCACTGCGGTGGTGTTGACCACGACGGGCAAAGAAATCACCCTGCCCTCGGGCACGGACATCACGATGGCGCTCAAGGCGCCGGTCGAGATTCGGGTGCCACTCAACATCGAAAAGGCCCCGAAGCGATAGGCGGCACGTGACGCCGCCGACGCGTTGGATCAGGCGTGTGCCGGCGGTCGAACCGCCGCTGCGCGCCGAGCTGCTGAGCATCGACCGCATCGAGGACCGCGCGAGGGTCCTTGCGGCCGGCCTGCTCCTTGATCCCAATCCCCGACGCCGGCCGCGCGATACGTTCCCGCGGTTTGAAGAGAACGTGCGCCTGCTGCGCAGCGCCTATCGCACACTGGCCGACGACGTGCGCGCCGGGCGGTTCGTCGCCCCTGCTGCAGACTGGCTCATCGACAACTTTCCGCTGGTCATCGCGGAAATGTCGGAGATTCGCCGCAACCTCCCGCGCCGGTACTCCCGCACACTGCCGACGGTGGGTGGTGGTGAGCACGACGGCCAGGCGCGCATGTACGTGCTGGCGCTTGAACTGATCCGCCACAGTGACAGCCGCCTCGATCGGCAACAGCTCCTGCAATTCCTGGACAGTCACCAGCGGCTCGCGCCGCTGACCATCGGCGAACTCTGGGCCTGGCCGAGCATGCTCAAGATCGTGTTGATCGAGAACCTCCGGCGGCTTGCCGAGGCACTGATGGCGGACCGCACCGCGCGGTTGGCGGCTGATGCGTACGTGTCGAAGATGACCGAGGCCACTCAGCACTGGGCCGACGACCACACCTCACTCCCGACCGCGCTCGCGCCCACGTTTATCGTCCAGCTTCTGCATCGGTTCCGCGAGTACGGCCTCGGGATTTCGTCCATGCGGCTCACGCTCGATGACGACCTTGCGACGCTCCATACCACCGCAGAAGAGACCATCCGTCTCGAACACCAGCGGCAGGGGGTGGCGCAGGTGTCGGTGGCGAATGCGGTCACCAGTCTGCGGCTGTGTGCGTCCATGGACTGGCGCGACTACGTTGAAACCGTCAGCCTGGTCGAACAGGTGCTCCAGTGCGACCCGGCCAACATCTACCGCCGGATGGACTTCCTGAGCCGCGACGACCAGCGACATGCGATCGAGTCGATGGCCAAGCCCAGCGGCGAGGACCAGCGCCGAGTCGCCTGGCGTGCCTTCGAACTCGCCCGAGAGGCTGCAGCGAGCGGCTCGGTCGCCGACCCGGAGGCGCACGTCGGGTACTAC
>CAZAZR010000017.1:22382-42477 GCA_964489685.1 uncultured Solibacteraceae bacterium
GTTTCTCGGCGCACTGATGGTCGGCACGAGCCTGCTGATGGCCGGCGCGGTCGCCTACGCCGTCTCCACGAGCGGCAACGCTGCGTGGTGGCTGCTCGTCGCCTGGCTTGCGCTGGTGCCGGCGAGCGACGTGGCCCTGTCGGTCATCCAGCACCTGGTCACGCGCCTGATCTCGCCAGGACGGCTCCCTCGCCTCGAACTGGCCGACGGCGTCCCGGACTCCGCCCGCACGATGGTCATCGTGCCGACGTTGCTGACATCCGTGGCGCGCGTCGATGCGCTCATCGAACACATGGAAGTGCTGGCGTTGGGGAATCTCGACCCGTGCATCCACTTCGCGATTCTGAGCGACTGCTCCGACACCACTTCGCGGGAGACACCGGGAGACGATGCCATTCTCAAGCGGGCCCGCGAGGGCGTGGAGGCCCTGAACATGAAACTCGGGCCGGACCACGCCGACCGCTTTTTCCTCTTTCATCGAGACCGGCAGTGGAATGCTGCAGAGAACTCGTGGATGGGCTGGGAGCGAAAGCGCGGCAAGATCGAAGAGTTCAATCGCCTGCTCCGCGGAGCCACCGACACCACGTTCTCTACCCAGGTGGGCGCGCTGGACGTGTTGCCGCAGGTCCGCTACTGCATCACCCTCGACTCCGACACGCGGCTGCCGCGCGATGCGGCCAGAAATCTGATCGGGATCATCTCTCATCCGCTCAATCAACCGCGGCTCGACCGCCGGCTGGGCCGCGTCACCCGCGGGTACGGCATCCTGCAGCCGCGCGTGAGCGTCACGATGGCCAGTGCAGCCGGGTCACTCTTCGCCCGTACCTATGCCGGGCACACGGGCGTGGACCCGTACACGACGGCCGTGTCGGACGTCTATCAGGACCTGTTCAGCGAAGGCATCTTCACAGGGAAAGGCCTGTATGACGTGGACGCCTTCGCCGCGGCCCTCGACGGGCGCGTGCCGGAGAATACCTTGCTCTCGCACGATCTGTTCGAGGGCCTCTATGCGCGTACAGGTCTGGTCACCGACGTCGAAGTCGTCGATGACTACCCCTCAAGTGTGCTCGCGCACGCGCGCCGGCAGCATCGCTGGGTGCGTGGCGACTGGCAAATCCTGGGATGGCTGTTACCCTGGGTCCCGTCGCGAACTGGGTGGATTCGCAATCACCTGCCCGCCATTGCCCGGTGGAAAATCCTCGACAATCTGCGGCGCAGTGTCGTGGCTCCCGCCACCCTGATCCTGATGGTGGCCGGGTGGACCGTGTTGCCCGGCTCCCCACTGGCCTGGACGTCAATGGCGCTGCTGCCGCTCCTGTTTCCCTGCGTGGCGAGCATCGTGGCGCTCGTACGGGGACCGCAGTCCGGACAGTCGTGGCACGTCTTTCTGCGCACCCGATCCGACGACGTAGACACGGCCCTGGCGCGGGTCGGCCTGCAAATCGCGTTCCTGGCTCACGAGTCGGCCGAACGTCTTCACGCCATTCTCGTGACGCTGGCCCGTCTGGTGATCACCCACCGCCGCCTGCTCGAGTGGGAAACCGCGGCCGACAGCGCGGCCCGCGTCAACACGGTGCGCCTGCGTACCTTCACGACCGACATGCGCGCCAGCCCCGTGATCGCGCTTGGCCTATGGCTCGCCGTGGTGACCCTGCGGCCGCCAGCCCTGCCGGTGGCCGGTGTCTTCCTCGCCCTGTGGTTCATTGCGCCGTGGATCGCCTTTCGATTGAGCCAGCCGACGCCTCGACGTCGTGCGACGCTGCCCGAGCAGGACCGCGACTACCTGCTCGCCATTGCGCGAAAGACCTGGGCGTACTTCGACACCTTTGTCGGCCCCACCGACCAGCATCTGCCGCCAGACAACGTCCAGGTGGTTGAGCCCGCCCTCACCATTGCCCACCGGACGTCGCCGACCAACATCGGGCTGGGCCTGCTCGCGACTCAGGCCGCGCACGATCTGGGGTTCATTGATGCCGCCACCTGTGTCGCGCGCATCGCATCGACGCTCGACACGATCGAACGCCTCGAACGGCACGAGGGGCACCTGCTGAACTGGTACGACACGCGGACACTCGTCCCCCTGACGCCGCAGTACGTCTCCACGGTGGACAGCGGCAATCTCGCCGGTGCGCTGGTCACGGTCGCGGCCGGGCTGCGTGACCTCGCACCCGATCTCGCAGTGCGCGCCACGGCGCTGTTCGACGCGATGAACTTCCAATTTCTGTTCGACGCGAAGCGGCAACTCTTCGCCATTGGATATCGCCTGGCCGACGCCGACCATCCCGGACGACTCGACTCGGCATCGTACGACCTGCTGGCGTCCGAGGCACGACTGGCCAGCTTCATGGCGATCGCCAAAGGCGATGTCCCGGAAAAACATTGGTTCCGCCTCGGCCGCCCCACCACCAGCCTGCGCGGATCACCCGTGCTGCTCTCGTGGAGCGCGACCCTGTTCGAGTACCTCATGCCCCTGCTCCTGATGCGGTCATCGCCAGACACGCTGCTGGATGACTCGTGCCGTCTTGTGGTGCGGCGACAGCGCGCCTATGCCGACGCCCTCGGCATTCCGTGGGGTATTTCCGAATCCGCGTACAACCTGGTCGATCGACTCGGCCAGTACCAGTACAAAGCCTTTGGTATTCCAGGGCTCGGCATGAAACGCGGGCTCGGCGAGGAAGTGGTGGTCGCCCCCTACGCGTCGGCACTGGCGCTCGTGATTGATCCGATCGCCAGCACAAGCAACCTGCGCCGGCTCGGCCGGGACGGTCTGGAGGGCGAGTATGGATTTTTCGACGCCATCGACTACACGAAACGTGGCGCCGATCGCCCCGACGCCGGCCATCCCGTGACATCGACCGTCGGCGTGGTGGTGCCGACCTACATGGCCCACCACCAGGGCATGATCCTGCTCGCCGTCGCGAACGCGCTTGGGAACGACCGCATGATCGATCGGTTTCACTCCGACGCCCGCGTCCAGGCCACCGAACTGCTGCTGCAGGAGCGTGTACCCCGAGACGCGGCGACGATGGTGCCGCGACCGAACGAGGAAATGCGGCCCGTGGTCCCTGTCGTCTCCATTCCGGTCCGGCATTTTCGTACGCCGTTCACCGAAGTGCCTCACACGCAGTTCCTGTCGAACGGCCACTACGTCACGTCGATCACGAATGCCGGCGGGGGTGGCAGCACCTGGAACGGACTGCCCGTGACTCGATGGCGCCGCGACGCGACACGCGACGCGAACGGCCAGTTCATCTACCTGCGCGACGTGCGCGGCGGCAGAGTCTGGTCCGCCACGTATCAACCTACTCGCATCACCGCTGACGACTACGCCGTCACGTTTTCCCCCGACCGGGTCGGCATCCGGCGGCGCGACGACGGATTGTCGACCCACCTCAAGATCGCGGTCTCGACTGAAGATGACGTGGAGGTGCGGCTCATCAAAGTCCGCAACCATGGCAGTCGCATGCGGGAGATTGACGTCACCAGTTATGCGGAGATGGTGCTCACCTCCGCCGAGAATGACTACGCCCACCCGGCCTTCGGCAAACTGTTCGTTGAGACGGAATTTCACGCGAACAGCAACGCACTGGTCTGTCACCGGCGCCGCCGGGACCCTCGCGACGCGGAGGTCTGGGCCTTTCACGCACTGAGTCTTGAAGGCCGGCCACAGGGACCGCTCGAGTGGGAAACGGATCGCGCGCGCTTCCTCGGTCGCGGCCGCACGCCACACAATCCGCAGGCGATGGACGGGCGCGCGCTGTCGGGTACCACGGGCATTGTCCTCGATCCCATCGTCAGCCTGCGGCAGCGCATCCGGCTGCCGCCTGGCGCCACCGCGCGGCTCTGTTTCTCCACAGGCATGGCGTCCGATCGGGCCACCGTGGAAGCCCTGGCCCGCAAGTACCACGACCCCGCCGCCGCCACCCGGACGTTCACGCTCTCGAAGACGCGTGCGGAGAGCGCCCTGGGGCATCTTGGCATTTCGGGTGACGAAGCGTTGTTATTTGAACGCCTGGTGTCGCGCGTGCTTGGCACCGACGGATCCATGCGGGCTGAGGCGCGTGTGATCAGCACCAACACGCTGGGACAGCCCGGGCTGTGGCCGCATGCGATCTCGGGAGACGTCCCCATCCTGCTGGTGCGCATGATGGGCGCCGCAAATGTCACGCTGGTGCGGCAGGTGCTGCAAGCCCAGGAATACTGGCGCCTCAAGGGCCTGATGGCCGACGTCGTGTTCATCAACGAACATCCCATCGGGTATCAGGATGATCTGCACGCCTCTATCACAGCGCTGCTCAATGAAGGACCCTGGACGACGTGGCAGGCCAAGCCGGGCGGCGCGTACCTGCTCCGCGCCGACCGCATGACGGACGCCGAACGGGGTGTGCTCGAAGCGGTGGCCAGCGCCGTCCTGCGGGGGGACCACGGCGACCTGCGCACGCAGCTGGACCGGCCGGAGATCATCGCACCACCTCTGGAACCGCTCGTGGCGTCGAGACCGGAGCGAGGGTATTTCACGGACACGCCGGTCACCATCCCGCCGCTGACCCATGCCAACGGGCTGGGGGGCTTTGCCGACAGCGGCCGCGCCTACACCATCGTCCTTGAAGGAGACGAGGAGACGCCGATGCCGTGGGCGAACGTGATCGCCAATCCGCACTTCGGCACGATCGTGACGGCCTCCGGCGCGGCACAGACGTGGTCCGGCAACAGCCGCGAGAACCGGTTGACACCGTTCGCCAACGACCCGATCAGCGACCCCACGGGCGAAGCCATCTTCATCAGGGATGACGACACCGGGGAAGCGTGGACGCCAACGCCGGGCCCGATGGTCCGCCGCGCCAGCGCCGGCCGGTGCGTCGTGACGCACTCGGCGGGGGTGACGCACTTTGCACGCGCCACCCACGGCATCACCCACGAATTGGATGTGTTCGTGGACGACGCGGATTCGGTGAAGTTCTCGCTGCTCACCCTGACCAACACCAGCGACAAGGCACGGTCGCTCAGTGTATTTGCCTACAACGAGTGGGTGCTGGGGCCACCCAGGGAGGGAGACCGCCTTCAAGTCGTGACCGAGTGGGATTCGCACAACGGATCGATCCTCGCGAGGAATGCGTACAACCCCGACTTCGCGACTCAGGCGGCGTTTCTTCATGCCAGCGAACCGGCCGTGTCCGTCACCGGGGATCGCGCGTCGTTCATCGGCCGCCAGGGACATCTGTCCCAGCCGGCCGCGCTGCAGCACGCGGCACTGTCGGGCCGCCTGGGCGCCGGGCTCGACCCGTGCGCGGCCGTGCAGGTGCGATGCGAGTTGCCGCCGGGGCAGCAGCATCGCATGGTCTTCCTGCTGGGCGCAGGTGTCGATCAGGCGCAGGCGCGGGCGTTGATCGCACGCCACGCCGGTGTACCCGCGGCCCTTCTGGCGCGCGACCGCGTACGCACATTCTGGGACGCCACGCTCTCCACGGTGCAGGTGCGTACGCCCGACGATTCGCTCGACGCCATGCTGAACGGCTGGCTGCTGTATCAGGCCATCAGCTGCCGGCTGTGGGCCCGCAGCGGGTACTACCAGCCGGGCGGCGCGTATGGATTCCGCGACCAGCTGCAGGATGTGATGGCGCTGACATTTGCGCGACCGGACCTGGCGCGCGCGCACCTGCTGCGCGCCGCCGGACGGCAGTTCGTCGAGGGCGATGTCCAGCATTGGTGGCACGAGCCGGCCGGCCGCGGCATTCGCACACGTTGTTCTGACGACCTGTTGTGGCTCCCTCACGTGGTGGCGGAGTACGTGCGCTCGACTGGTGACACGGGCGTGCTGGACGAACAGGTTCCGTACCTGACGGCGCCGCCTCTGGTCAGCGGCCAGGAGGATATGTACGCGTCGCCCACGGTGTCGTCTGAACGCGGCACGCTGTTCGACCACTGCCTGCGTGCGATCGATCGAGGCCACACCGCGGGCCTCCATGGACTGCCCTTGTTCGGCAGTGGCGACTGGAACGACGGCATGAACCGGGTCGGCCACGCTGGCAGGGGCGAAAGCACCTGGCTGGGATTTTTCCTCCACGGGGTGCTTGTGGATTTTGCAGCACTCTGCGACTCGAGGCACGAGACCGACCGGGCGCGCCGGTACCGCACCAATGCGCAGCGGCTGGCGTCACAACTGGCGCTGACCTGGGACGGCGAATGGTATCGGCGCGGCTACTACGATGACGGCACCCCGCTCGGGTCAGCCCAGAACGATGAATGCCGGATCGATTCGATCGCACAGTCCTGGGCCGTCCTCTCGGGTGCCGTCCCTCTGCGGTTTGCCGAACGCGCCATGGACGCGGTCCGCGCGCACCTCATCGCACGAGGTCCCAAACTGGTGTTGCTCTTCGATCCTCCGTTTGATACCTCCGCTCAGGACCCGGGCTACATCAAGGGCTACCCGCCCGGCGTGCGTGAGAACGGCGGGCAGTACACCCACGCCGCCATCTGGGTGGTGATGGCCCTGGCGCGCCTGGGGTGCGGCGACGAAGCCGCCGAGCTGTTCCACATGCTCAACCCGATCAACCACTCGCGCACCGCCGCTGAAGCCGCGAAATACAAGGCCGAACCGTACGTGGTGGCCGGTGACGTCTACGGACGACCGCCACACGCGGGCCGTGGGGGCTGGAGCTGGTACACGGGGTCGGCGGCGTGGATGTATCGCGCGGGGATCGAAAGCATGCTCGGGCTTCGCCGCCGGGGCCAGACCTTCATCGTGGACCCGTGCATCCCGACATCGTGGCCCGAGTACACGATCACGTGGAGGGTGCAGCACACCACCTACGTCATCCTGGTGCTCAATCCGGACAAACACAGTCGAGGCGTGCTGCACGCGACCCTCGACGACCAGCCGGTGGACGCCAACGCCATTCCGATCGTCAACGACGGCCTCACGCACCAGGTCCGTGTCGTCCTTGGACGCCCGTGACACGTGTGCCCAAGTGTACAGCCGCGCGGCGGCGGCGCCCCCTAGGATGATCTCGCGGACTCTTCTGGCCCGCCTTGAAAGGACTCGCTCATGCGACGGATTCTGTTCGCTCTCCTCATGCTGTTGACGTGGACATCGGCCGCAACGGCCCAAACGGCGCCAACTCAGTCGCAGGACGCCAGACCCGTGGCTGACACACGCCCGGCCACTGTCTCGGTCAGCGGCGACACCGGCCTCTGGTTCCTGCCCACGGCTGAAATCCTGCCGCACGGCAAATGGTCCCTGAGCCTGTATCGCGCCAATGCCGATTTCGGCCAGGGTTTCTCGGACGTCTCGAACTTTCCGCTGTCGTTCGCCGTTGGCGTCCGTGACCGCGTCGAGGTCTTCGGCAGCTGGACAGCGGTGACCCGTATCGACCGCGACTCCAGGCCACTGTTTTCTTCTCCCGCAGAGCCCGGATCGGGCGGCGGCATCGTGAACGACTACCCGCTCGTGCGCCAGCAATGGACCGGCGCCAGCCGAGGCGACCTGCGCGTGGGCGCGAAAATCAATCTGATGTCCCAGGCCGACAACCGGCCGTTGGCTTTGGCCGTCAGGGGCAGCGTGAAGCTCCCCACCGGCAATGAAGACACGGGCGCGTCGAGCGGAAAAGCGGATTACACCGTGGACCTGGTTGCCAGCGGCGAGGCGCGAGTGGTCGAGCTCACGGCCACGGCCGGGATGATCATGCGTGGGGACCCTGAGGGGTTCGCACTGAGCAATGGCATTCGGTGGGGCGTGGGCGCCGCGTTGCTTAGCCGTTCGCCGATTCGGCTCACCGCCGAACTGCACGGCGAACGGTATCGTGGAGACGTGCTCACAGCTCCCACGGGTTTCGTGGCTGAGGACGGATCGTTCGCCCCGACGAAGACCACGGTGAAGAATCCGGTGTACGCGGCGCTTGGTCTCACCTGGCAGTCATCGGGTGGGTTCTTTGCCGGCGGCGGGTTGAACTGGTCCAGCGCGGTCAAGGATCGCCTGGTCGGTGACAACGGATTCCGCGACAAACTTGGCATTCAGGCACGTATCGGCTACCACCCCGGCGTGCGGAAGTACGTCGCGCCTGCGCCACCGCCGCCAGTGGACGCGGCCGCCGCCGCGGCCGCCGCCCTCGCGATGGCCCCGGCCGCGACCGTCAACCGGCCCCCCACCGTTCGCGCCACCTGCGACCCGTGCACAGTGGAAGTGGGCAAGACCTCGACCGTGACTGGCATCGGTGCCGATCCGGACGGCGACGCGCTGACGTATCGCTGGGTCACCAATTCCGGGAGACTGGCGAACCCGGGTTCGGCGCAGACGATGTGGACGGCGCCGATGACGGTGGGGCCCGTGCCCATGACCGTGACGGTGACTGACCCGGGCGGACTCAGCGCCAGCGCGGACGTGACCGTGCAAGTCGTACGGCCGGCTGTCCGGGAGTACATGTTCGAAGACGTGCACTTCGACTACGACCGCAACCTGCTGCGTCCGGACGCACTCGCCGTACTTGACGGGGCGATCGCCGCGATGAAGGAATCGCCCGAGCTGAAACTGCAGGTTGAAGGTCATACCTGCAACATCGGCACGTCTGAATACAACATGGCGCTCGCCAACCGGCGCGCCCAGGCCGTGCGCGACTATCTTGTCTCGCGCGGTGTCAGTGCCGATCGCCTGACCGTGGTCAGCTTCGGTGAAGAGCGGCCCAAGCACGACAACGAACGTGAGGAAACGCGCCGGCTGAATCGCCGCGCGGCCCTTGTCGTGTCGGTGGTGCGCTAACCATGTCTTCCAGCAGGAGCACTCAGATGCGTCTACTCATCACGTTTGCCGCCGGAGTTATCGCGCTTAGCGCCGGGAGCGCATGGGCGCAACCGGCGTCGACCGCGACGCTTGGCACCGTTCGTCTCACCCAGTCCCTCAAGGCCGATGGCCAGCTCCTTCCCGCCGGCACGTATCAGGTCCGACTGACCACGGCGAGTGTGACGCCGGTGGTGGGCCAGTCGCCTGAAGGCGCCCGTTGGGTGGAGTTCGTCAAGGGCGGCACCGTGACCGGCCGTGCGATGGCCACCGTTGTGTCCGCCGACGACATGCGCACGATGGCCAAGATGCCAAAGAAGTCGGGCGCCGTACGCGTGGAAGCCCTCAAGGGCGGTGACTACCTCCGCGTGTGGCTGGTCCACGGCGGCAGTCACTATCTGATCAACCTGCCAACAGTCAGCAGGTAGGGGAAGAGTGGCCCATGGCACCCGGCACTGAGACGGAGTCACAGCGCGTCGAGGCGGAAATCGCCAGGCAATTGGCCGAGAACAGCCGGCAGGATGGTGAACGGCTGAGGGAACTGGCAGAGGGCGCGCGCACGGCCGGTGAGGATGCGCGCGCCTCGGCGGACGCCGCGCGTCATGCGACGGTCGAGGCCGTTCGTGCAACCGCCGAGAGCCTCAAGGTGACACTCGACCACATGAAGGTGGTCGAGGAAATGCGGCGGACGCTGCACGACATCAGGTCCGCCAACACACTCGCCTCACACTGACCGCAGGAGGTCCAATGACCATCACGAAGATTCGGTCCGCCGCACTGCGCCAGATGTTGCTCGACCACAAACGCGAGCGGCAGGTGGCCGTGGAAGGCCGCGTCCGTGAGGGCCGTGCCCCACGCGCGCGGGACGTGGGCGACTCGCTCGACAGTTCGGATGCCGACATTCAGAACAGCCTCGAGTTCGCGCTGCTGCAGATGCGGGCCGCCACGCTTACCAAAATCGATGAAGCCCTGGCCCGGCTCGACTCGGGCCACTACGGCAGTTGCGCCGAATGCGGGGAAGACATCGCGGAACGGCGCCTCCGGGCGCTGCCGTTCGCGGTGCGCTGCCACGACTGCGAGGACCAGCGCGAAGCCGAGCATACGCCGTCGGCGCAGGCAGCCCAGCAACGGGGCCGGACCACGCTGTTCCCCGACAGCGCCGGGACCTGACTCGCGCGACCCGCGCACCGTGCCGGGCCTGCTGTGCAGAATGGGACAGCGGCCGCTTCACACAGACGACTACGATCAATTCTACACAACAGGAGACCTTGCCATGCTCTCAACCATCATCATCATCCTTCTCGTCCTCTGGGTGCTCGGCGCGTTCGTAGTCCCAGTCGGCGGTTCCCTGATTCATCTGTTGCTGGTCATCGCGGTGGCCGTCGTGTTGATTCGGATTATTCAGGGCCGAAGCCCGATAAGTGGCTAACTAAGGGGCTTAAAGCACCTGGCCGTGCCATAATCCCCGATGGGGAACCTGTGGCGACTGCGCGAAAAGCCGTAATCAGCTCGGCCACAATGGCGGGCTTTGAAGTGGAACCGTACCTCGCGGCCGCCGGAGGAATCCGGAAGGTCGTCCAATACAAGAAGGGCCAGGTCATCTTCTCGCAGGGCGACGCGGCCCCGGATGTCCGCTACGTTCAAAAGGGCGTGGTGAAGGTCTCAGTCCTCTCCCAGATCGGCAAGGAAGCGGTGGTCGCGATGTTGGCGGAGGGCGACTTCTTCGGTGAGGGCATCATGGCGGGTCAGACCGTCCGGATGGCGACGGCGGCGACGGCGTGTTCGGTGATGCTCCTCGACAAGGGCGCGATGGATGGTCTGCTGCGCGACGAGCCGACCTTCGCGGCGCGATTCCTCTCGCACATGCTGGCCCGGAACATCCGCATAGAGGCGGACCTGGTCGATCAACTGTTTAATTCAAGCGAGAAGCGCCTGGCGCGCGCGCTACTGCTGCTGGCACGGTATGGGCAGGCGCATTCCGCCCAGGTGCCGAGAATCTCTCAGGAGACGCTGGCTGAAATGATCGGCACCACCCGATCGCGCGTGAACTTCTTCATGAACAAGTTCCGCAAGCTCGGCCTCATTGATTACAACGGCACGCTCAAGATCAACAGCGCATCGTTGCTCAGCGTCGTCCTGCACGATTAGGGTCTTCGCCCGCGTCATCTGCCGGGCGGCCGTGCGATAATTGAAGGCTCCCCCGGCCGGCCGGGGACCTGCCATGCAACCTGCTGTCCTGAAGGCGCTCGAGTTTGACCGCATTCGCGAGGCCCTGGCGCGCGAGACGCTGACGCCCCTGGGCCGCGCGCGCGCGCTGGCGCTTGAGCCCTCGCCCGACGCCCGACAGGTGCAGCAACGCCTCGACACCACGACTGAGGCCGTCGCGCTCGTCACGAGCGGCGCGGGCCTGGACATCACGGCGCCCGAGGGCCTGCTCGATCTGCTCGACGCCCTGCAGGTGTCGGGACAGCCGCTCGAACCCCTCGGGCTGATTGGCCTCGCCGAGTTCGTCGATTCGGTGGACCGCGTTTGTGGTGTCATCGGGCGCGCGCGCAGCACAGCGCCGCTGCTGGCCGGTGTCGCCGCCTCAGCCGCCTCATTCGCCGACGAGGCGGCGGCCACGCGGCGTGCCATCGCGCCAACCGGTGATGTCACCGACACCGCGAGTCCTGCGCTGCGCGGCATTCGCGATTCGCTGCGCCGCCAGCGCGCGCACCTGCGCTCAACCCTCGAGGGGCTCACCCGCGGCCGCGACACGGCCAGGTACCTGCAGGATCAGATCGTGGCCGACCGCGGCGGACGATACGTGCTCATGGTGCGCGCCGAGCACCAGAGCGCCATCCCCGGTATCGTCCACGGCAGTTCGTCCAGTGGCGCCAGTCTGTACCTGGAACCGCTCGGCACGGTGCAGACCAACAACGACATTGTGGCCCTGGCCGATCGGGAAAAGGCGGAGGTGTACCGCATCCTGCTGGAGCTCACCGACGGGTATCGCCGCCGCGCCGATGAACTCGACGCCACGCTGCATGTGGCCAGCGAGCTCGATGTACTGCAGGCCAAGGCCCGCCTCGCCGCGCGCATGCGCGCCATCGCGCCGGCCCTGGCCAGCGATGGTCGAGTCGAGTTGCGCGGCGCGCGCCATCCCTTGCTCGGGACATCGGGGATTGTGGAAAACGACATTCTCATCACGCCGCCCGTCCGCGCCCTCGTCATCTCGGGCCCCAACACCGGTGGCAAGACCGTCGCCCTGAAGGCCGCCGGACTCCTGCCCCTCATGGCGCAGGCCGGACTCCACATCCCCGTCGACCCCGGCAGCACCCTGACGCCGTTCGCATCCATCTTCGCGGACATCGGCGACGACCAATCGATCGCCGCGAGCCTTTCCACGTTCTCCGCGCGCATCGCGCACATCGTGGAAATGGAACGCGCGCTTGAACTCCCCGCCCTTGTCCTGCTCGACGAGGTCGGCGGCGGCACCGACCCCGTGGAAGGCGGTGCCCTCGGCGCTGCAGTCATCGATCACTTCCGCCAGCGCGGCGCCACCATCGTCGCCACCACGCATGACGATGCGTTGAAGTCGTACGCGGCGACGACCGACGGGATTGTGGCCGCCGCGATGGGGTTTGTGCCCGAGACGTACGCGCCCACGTTCCGACTCGTGTACGGCGCACCCGGACGGAGCCTCGCGCTCGAAATCGCCGAGCGGCTGGGGATGCCGGCGTCGGTGATCGCCACCGCGCGCAGCCGGCGATCGAATCGCGAGAGCCAGTTGGTGGCGCACCTCGCGCGCGTCGACCAGGAACTGGCGGCGCTCGATCAGGAGCGCCAGGCGCTGGCACACGAGCGTCACAGCGTGGCCGAAGCGCGACAGTCCCTCAACGCGCGCGAATCCCAGGTGACCGAACGCGAGGCGGTGCTTCGCAAGCGCCTGGACGACCGCGTCAACGAAAAGCTGCGCGAAGCCCGCGCCGAGATCGATCGCGTGGTGGCACACGTGAAGACCAAGGCGCAGACGCTGGTGCAGCACAGCGCCGTCGGCACCGTGGGGGTCTCCACGGGAGAAATCGGCCAGTTGCGCGTGCAGGGGCGATCGGCTCTCGAGTCCATCGCTGTGGCGGGCGACACCGGCGATACCAGCGATGCTGGCCCTGCGCTTGCCGCCCCACCGGCCTCGGGCGACCGCGTGTTTGTTCCGGCGTTTGGCACCCATGGCGTCGTGACCGGCGTGTCGGGCACACGCGCCGAGGTGGATATCCGAGGCAAGCGGATGAAGGTAGCCTGGCGCGACCTGCGTCGGGCGAGCTCGACGACCACGCCGGAGAAACCCGCGACCGGCGGTGTCAGGTCTCCCGCGTCGTCGGGACTCACGAGCGCGGTGCGCGAACTGATGATCATCGGCAAGACCGTCGATCAGGCGACCGACGAGGCCGAGAAATTTCTCGACGCAGCCCTGCTGAGCGACAGCCGACGACTTCGGGTGGTGCACGGGCACGGCACGGGCCGGCTGCGCGAGGCGATGGCGAAGTTCTTCCGCGAACATCCCCTGGTGGCCAGCGTCGGTCCCGCACCCGACAACGAAGGCGGCGCGGGCGCGACGATCGTGGAGTTGAAGGACTGATGGCGCTGTTTCCGCAGACCTTCCTTGACGACCTCAAGGCCCAGACCGATATCGTCGCGATCATCGGCGACGTCACACCCCTGAAGAAGACCGGCGCCAGCTGGAAGGGCCTGTGCCCGTTCCACACGGAGAAAACGCCATCGTTCAACGTCCTGCCCGACAAAGGCATTTTCAAGTGCTTCGGGTGCGATGCCAAAGGCGATGTCTTCAAGTTCCTGGAACTGCACCAGAAGATCACGTTTCCGGAAGCGGTCCGGTATCTGGCCCAACGGGCGAGCATGACCATCCCTGAGGCTGTGGATGGGTCGGACGACCGAGTGGCGTCCGCCGAACGGGAGGCGCTGGTCAAGCTGCACGAGGACGCGCAGACTTTTTATCTTGAACAGTTGACCGGCCCGGCTGGGGTCAGAGCCCGGCGGGAGCTTGAAAGCCGTGGCCTGACAGAGGCCACCATCAACACGTTCGGGTACGGGTATACCCCGGCCGCCGGCCGTGACACGCTCAGTATCCTGTTTTCCGGTAGAAAAGTGCCTCTGGACCTGCAAATCAGGTCAGGCCTGGTCATGCAGAGAGACGACGGCCGGTTGGCGGACAGGTTTCGTCATCGTCTGATGATTCCCATCCGGAGGGACACCGGGGCGCTGATTGGTTTTGGTGGCCGGGCTCTGGACGAAGGGCAAGTGCCCAAGTATCTGAATTCGCCGGAAACCCCGATTTACACAAAAGGGCGGACTTTATACGGGTTGGACGTGACGAAAGGGGCCATTCGGAAGCACAATTACTGTGTGCTGGTCGAAGGTTACTTCGATTTGGCTCAGGTCTGGCAGGCCGGGGTGGCTCCGGTCGTGGCCTCGAGCGGCACGGCGTTGACGGTCTCCCAGGCCAAGCTGCTGAAACGGTTTGCCGGGAAAATCGTCTTGAGTTTTGATCCGGATGCGGCTGGTCAGGGGGCAGCGGTGCGGTCATCCGAGCTCCTGGTGGCTGAAGGGTTCCAGGTCAATGTGGCCCTGCTGCCGGAAGGCAGCGACCCCGATACGTACATCCGGAAGGCCGGCGGGCGCGCGTATACCGAGCGCCTGAAGGGGTCGCGGCCGTATCTGGAGTTTCTGCTGGATCGCGCTGCGGAACGGCTCGATTTGAACCGGCCCGAGGGACGCCGGATGTTCATCGGGCAGATGTTGTCAGTGGCCGCGACTATTCCCGACGCGGCGGCGCGTGACCAGTTTGCGGATCGGCTCGCGCACAAGGCGCGCATCACCGAAGCCGTGGTGCGGGATGAAATTCGGAAAGCCGCGGCACAGCGGAAAACCGAGGCTCCCGCGGTGGCGGTGCCGGTGACGATGCGGCTGCTGGCGGCGGAACAGGGGTTGTTGTGGGCGCTGGTGCATCAGCCGGTGGAGGGACTGGCGGCGCTGGCGCACCTGGAACCCGGTGATTTGGACGGCCTGCTGTCGGGGCCCGTGTTCCTGATGGCGCAGAGCCTGGCGGACATGCCGGCCGACGTGCTGCCCGAGCTGCTTCAGGAGCGGCTGAACGAGGGAGAGCGGGCCTTGCTGACCCGTGCGGCGGCCACCGAAGCCGCGGCGCCGCCGACCGAGTGTGTGAACGCCTTGAAGCGGCGGCGATTGGAGCGAGAACGGTCCGAGGTGCAGGAACAGATCGATCGCCTGCAGGCATCGTCTGGCACGGGGAACGACCCGCAGTTTGCTGAATTGTGGGCACGAAAGTTGGAGCTGCTGCAGCGGCTCGAGAGTCTGAACGGTTAACGCGACGCCAGGAGAGATACCTTGTCCATTGAGGAAAAGTACGACGAAATCAAAGCGCTCATTGCCATGGGCAAAGAGAAGGGCTACCTGCTCTATGAGGAAATCAACGAGCTGTTACCCGCCGATGTGACGTCGGCCGAGGAACTCGACGACCTGTTCAGCGCCTTTGGCGCGGCGGGCATCGAGATTGTGGATTCCGAAAAGACGTACCGCGACGAAAAGGTCGGCGGCGAGGAAGCGGAGGGCGGCGGCAGTGAACTGGACCTGACGCCCGGCGCACTCGACAAGACCAACGATCCGGTCCGCATGTACCTGCGTGAAATGGGCACGGTGCCGCTGCTCACCCGCGAGGGAGAGGTGGCGATCGCCAAGCGGATTGAACGCGGCAAGCTCACGGTCATCAAGCTCATCTCGCGCACCTCGAAGGTCACGCAGGAAGTGGTCGAGATGGGCGAACAGCTCAAGCGGGGTGAGCGCACCATCCGCGAGCTCGTGGTGTTCAACGAAGAAGAAATCACGGACGAGAAACTCGAACGCCGGCGCAAGCAGCTTGAGAAGCAGCTCGATGCCGTGCGTGTGGCGCAGGAGAACGCGATCAAGATTGAGGAAAAAGTGGGCGACGTGCCCAAGGCCGAGAAGCGGAAGTACCGCAAGGCTCGCTGGAAGGTCCTGCGCGCCAAGGTCGCCACCTCGCGCGCGATCCGGAGGATCGAGTTCACCGAACTGGTCAAACGGCGCCTGATCGAAGGCCTGAAGTCGGCCGTCGAAGACATCCAGTGGAAGCAGAAGGAAGTCCGGCAGATCGATCAGAAGCTGGAACCCAAGGGCAAGCAGAAGAAGCTGCGCGAGGAAGAAAAGAAGATCCTCCTCAAGCACAAGGAGGAACTGCGCAAAGAGATCCGCGTCATGGCGCTGAAGCTCGAACAGCCGGCCGATGACCTGACGCAGATGCTGCGCACCATCCTTGAAGGGGAAGCGCAGGCCGAGCAGGCCAAGAAGGAACTGGTTGAAGCGAACCTGCGCCTGGTGGTGTCGATTGCGAAGAAATACACCAACCGCGGCCTGCAGTTTCTGGACCTCATCCAGGAAGGCAACATCGGCCTGATGAAGGCGGTGGACAAGTTCGAGTACCGGCGCGGCTACAAGTTCTCCACGTACGCCACGTGGTGGATCCGGCAGGCGATCACGCGCGCGATTGCCGACCAGGCGCGCACCATCCGCATCCCGGTGCACATGATCGAGACCATCAACAAGCTCATCCGCACGTCGCGTGCGCTGGTGCAGGAGCTGGGCCGCGAGCCCACGTCGGAAGAAATCGCGCAGCGCATGGACATCCCCGTCTCGAAGGTCCGCAAGGTCTTGAAGATTGCGCAGGAGCCCATTTCGCTCGAGACGCCCATTGGCGAGGAGGAAGACTCGCATCTGGGCGACTTCATCCCCGACACCAACGTGTTGTCGCCTGCCGAGTCGGTGATCAACCTCAACTTGAAGGAACAGACCGACTCCGTGCTGCGCACCCTCACGCCGCGCGAGGAACGGGTCATCAAGATGCGCTTCGGCGTGGGCGAAGGGTCGGAGCACACGCTCGAAGAGGTGGGCCAGAGTTTCGCAGTGACGCGTGAGAGGATTCGCCAGATCGAGGCGAAGGCGCTCAGAAAGCTGCGGCATCCATCACGCAGTCGCAGATTGAAGCCCTTCCTGGAAGGGCGCTGATTGGCGCGCCTACAGAAATGAGGCAATGAGCCAATGGGGCAATGAGGCAATGGATTGAGGCAGTGTGGGCGGTCGGTGCGCCAATGCGGTCTGTGGCCATTGCCTCATTGCCTCATTTTAAGAATGTGGGCCCTTAGCTCAATGGTTAGAGCGGCCGGCTCATAACCGGTTGGTTCCAGGTTCGAGTCCTGGAGGGCCCACTACGAATGGCGAAATGGCCGAAATGTGCAGGAGGTAAGATAGTCGCTCATGCTTGAGGCCTTGTCTTCTCTGATTGCGCTGCAGGCGCTCGATTCAGCCGCCGACGCCGCGCGTAAGCGAATCAGCGACATGCCCGCGGCAGAGCGGGCCCTTGACGCGGCGGCGGCCGCGGCCAAGGCGGTGGTCGAAGAGGCCAGGGTAAGGGTCGATGCCAACGGCGCGAGCCGCCGCAGCCTCGAGAAAGACGTGGCGACCATCGACGGACGCATGGCCAAGTTCGAAGAACACAAGGCCGCCGTCAAAACCAACCAGGAATTCCAGGCCCTGAACCACGAAATCGAAGTGGCCCTCACCTCCAAGTCGACCCTCGAGGATCAGATCATCGCGCTGATGGACGAAGCGGATTCGCTCAGCGCCGTCTTCAAAGAGGCTGAGGGCGTCCTTGCCGAACGGCGCCGCGCGGCCGACGCTGAACGGGCCGCGATGCACGCCGACCGTGCGACCCAGGAAACCGCGCTGGCACATCTGGCCGCGCAGCGCAGCGCGGCCACCCCTGCCGTACCGGCCGCGTTGCTCTTGAAATACGACCAGATCCTCAAGAGCCGAAAAGGCCTGGCCGTGGCCGCGATGGTGGCGGGCCACTGCACGGCATGCCACGTGCGCCTGCGTCCCCACATCGAGCAGCAGGTGCGCCGCAACGACAGCATCCTGCCGTGCGACAGTTGCCAGCGCATGCTCTACTACGTCGCACCACCGGCGACTGACGCGGCACCGACCCCGACCGCCTGACATCGGCCCGCCCGCGCGGCGACGACTATCGATGTGCCGGCGGGCCCAGACGAATCGCGGCCACCATACGACCGGTAGCCGGCCCCTCAGCGCGGTGCGAAAAACACCGGTCGAGATGCGCTGCCGTGCACATGCGTGAGGCGTGGATGTCTTCTTCGCGCACGCCCGCCCGCACCAGTTGATCGATGTTGGCCTGCCAGAGATCGAGCTTCCAGCGTTCCACGCCGTCGTCAACCATCCACGCCGCCGCGTCTGGTGTCATTGCCAAGAACGAATGACGGACGCGGGTGTCGACCTGGTAGCAGCACGGACCGATGCTGGGGCCAATCACGGCCACCAGGTCACGCGCAGGAACGCCCAGGGCGGCGATGGCGTCAACGGTGGCTTCAGCGATCGCGGCACACGTGCCCTTCCATCCAGCATGCACGGCCGCGACCACGCGGCCGTGCCGGTCGCCGATAAGCACAGGCACACAGTCGGCCACGCGCACGGAGATCACGCGCGCAGGGTCAGTCGAGACGATGGCGTCAGCCTCGGTGCCGGCGGTAAACGGTTCCCCCGGCCGCACATGGACCACGCGCCGGCCGTGCACCTGCGTGACCCGCATCACGGCGTCTGCTGTGCGGCCAAAGACGCGCGCGAGTGCGTCGTAGTCGGCCCTCGGCTCGGAGCGGAAATTCAACGCCCGACTGGTAAAGACGTGAGGCGCAACCAGGCGTAACGCGTCGTGCTCCAGCACCGCGCCACACGGCTCATCGCGCCAACGCCATCCCTGCGGCTCGGCGCTTGTCGTTTTCCCGTTGTGCTGGCTCGAACCGTCAATCACGGTAGTCACTCTCCATCGACCGAGACGAGGCGCTCGGCGGTCGATCGCATCAACCTCCACTCTATCTGAGGGTTACGCCGACGCGGGGACTGACGGCCCGTTGGCCGCCAACTTGCTCCCTTCCCAGGTGACCGGACATCCCGGGGCGGAGGAATTGACCATGACCGTAAAGTTTGTGCCAAACGACAAAGGAAATCCCGCAGGCAAGCTGGCGGATGCTGAACTGCATTTTTCGGGCGGTCCGCTCAATGGACTGAGGCTGGTGGGCTTCGGCGTGTGGGAGCGTAAACAGGGCGGCCGAAACGTGACGTTTCCGGCGAGGCAGTACTCGGTCAATGGCGAGCGGCGCAGCTACTCGCTGTTGCGCCCCATCCTGGACGCCACGTCTCAAGATGCCCTGCGTGACCTCATCCTTGAGGCGTACAAAGAGCACGAGGTCACTTTCGCCGAGGCGGTGTGAACTGTGTCGGGGTCCTGGGGTCGGTCAGGCGGTGACGCGCCGCGGCTGGATGGTCTGCTCGGCGCGCAGGCTTTTCTCGAGCTCGCTGCGGAAGAAGCTCTCCTTCATGCCGCCGTCGATAATTTGCCACGGCAGGAACGCGTCCGCTTCGCGATTGCGGTAGAGGTAGGCGTCGGCATCGAGGCCGACGTCTGCGACGGCCGCGCGCCACTGCCCGCCGTTCTGTTCGGCGCGTTCAATGACGTCGGACACCCGGCGGTCGCCGAGCGACAGCAGGCCCTGGTAATACGAGTGCCGCTCAGACTTGATGTTGAAGTACACGTTGTCAATGTCTGCCACCAGGTGACGCAGGCGTTTGCTTTTCTGGTCGATCGTCGCCGTGTCGGTCATCGGCATCCACTGGTAGGTAGTCCCCGGTTTGGGCACCAACGGATTGACGGAGGCCACAATGCGACCAACGGTGCCGCGAACTTTGGCGTGCGCCATCATCCGCTCGCGCATCGCCATCGTCAGGTCCCGAATCGCCACCAGGTCATCGTCTTCCTCGGTGGGAATGCCGATCATGTAGTAGAGCTTGAGGTTCTCTATGCCGCTCGAGAAGATGAGTTCGGTGCGAGTGAGGATGTCGTCGTTGGTCACCGTCTTGTTGATCACACGGCGCAGACGGTCAGACCCGGTCTCCGGGGCAATTGTGATGGACTTTTCCCCGCTCTCGCGCAGCAGGCGCACGATGGGCTCGGTCAGGTCGTCCATGCGCAGCGAAGCCGGGCTGATGCCGTACCCCATGGCCAGGAGCTGCTCGAGGATCGGCACGATGTCGGGATGGTCGCAGAGGGCGATCGAGACCAGCCCCACGCGTGTGGCATACGGACGCGCCGCCTCGGCCAACGCCAGGATCCGCCCGGTGTCGAACGGGCGCACCGGCAGGTAGTTGTACCCGGCCCAGCAGAAC